>JBGAPB010000384.1:0-4286 GCA_044221525.1 Blastocatellia bacterium
TCCAAGTCGCGGTTGGTTGCAGCAACGACGCGAACGTTGATCTTTTTTTCCTGATCCGCGCCAACTCTTCGCACAGTGCCTTCCTGCAAAACTCGGAGCAGTTTGGGCTGCATCATAAGCGGCAATTCACCAACTTCATCCAGAAAGATGGTTCCGCCATCGGCTGCCTCGAACAATCCGGCGCGAGCCTGTTTGGCTCCGGTGAAAGCCTGCCCCGTGTGACCGAACAACTCCGATTCGATCAACTCGGCTGGAATCGCGGCACAATTTACCGGCACAAAATCGCCTTTGCGCTCAGACATTTCGTGTATCGAGCGAGCGACCAGTTCTTTGCCAGTGCCGGATTCGCCTGTAATCAGAACCGTGCTGGCGCCGCGAGCAGCGCGCGCGATCATTTTGAAAAGCTCCTGCATCGGCTTCGAAGCTCCGACGATCCGCGCCGGAGCAACTGGCAATTGACGACGCACTTTGGCTTGTTCGCGCTGCGACTCACTTTGGCTTAAAGCCATCTCCAACACTCTCAGGAGTTCGTCGGTTTGAAAGGGTTTGGTAAGATACTGAAAAGCCCCGGCTTTGACCATTTCAACCGCCTGTTCGACCGACCCAAAAGCCGTCATGACAATAACTGGGGCTTCCGGTCGTAACTCCCGCATTCTGGCCAGCAACTGATTTCCGGTCAGCCCGGGCATTCGCACATCAGTCAGCAACAGATCAATCACTTCCTCTTTCCGTTCCAAATGGGCCAGCGCCGCGCGACCATCAATGGCGACAGCGGTTTCGTAACCATTGGCTTCCAGATCATCCTGCAACAAATCGCGCAAGTCGGCTTCGTCATCAGCGATCAAAATTTTTGCTTTCAATGATTCTTCTCCACTATAGGTTATTCGTTTTCGTTGGTGATTTTATGGCGCAGCCACCGGCAGAAAGACCGTAAACGTCGCTCCGGCATCTTCATTGTTTTCGGCTTCGATCCAGCCGCCGTGCTCTTCAACAATACGGCTGGAAACCGTCAACCCCAGCCCTGTTCCATGCCCGACCTCTTTGGTGGTGAAAAAGGGATCGAAGACATTTTCCAAATGCTCTGGCTGAATTCCTTTACCGGTGTCGGAAACCTGAATTGCAGCAAATGTCACGCCATCGCGGCTCGCCTCCAGGCATTCAATTCGCAAACGTCCGCCTTGCGGCATGGCTTGAATGCCATTTTTCAGGATATTCAGAAAAACCTGCTGCAACAAATTCGGATCAGCATATGCCTGACCTGGCCCGACACAGTTTTTTTCGATCATAACTCCAAAGCCGTCGGCATTTGGTTGGACGAGTTCAACAGTTTCGTCCATCAACCTGGACAAATTGACGGGGCGGCGGCGAAGTTCATAAGTCCGCGAAAGGTTCAGCAAATTCTGGACGATATTAGTAATGCGCTCGGTTTGGTTGTGAATGATTGCCAGATTTCGCTGGTGCGGTTCCGCCGGTGTCGCCGGATGATTAACCAACTGTTTGGCTCTGCCATCAATCACCTGAAGCGGCGCTCCCATTTCGTGAGCGACCCCGGCAGCCAGATGACCAACCGCCGCCAGCCGTTCGCTGTGGCGCAGCTTGCGCTCCAACGCCAGTCGCTCTTCGGCTTCGCGTTCCGCCTGACGGCGCTGCTTAACCAGACTTTCAGCCATACGGTTGAAATTTTGCGCCAACTCGGCCAATTCGCCGCCGCTGCGCTGTACAAAGACTCTGTGTGACAATTCGCCCCGCGCCATGGCTGCCGCTCCATTCAGCAATCCCTGAATTGGCCGTGTCAGACTGTAATTCGTCACCGCCAACACAACCAGAAAAATTGCCGCACACAGTAGCATGGCCATCAAGACTATCTCTCCGCGCATGCGCGCAATTTCGGCGTGAACAAAGGAAATTGACTGAGCGATTTCCAGCGCACCAACCGGCCGGTCGCTTACCTTCAAAGGCATAATGATTGAAAAAACATCCTCATTGCCCAGCCGCCGTTCGATTTCAACTTTTTCTCCGGTGGCAATCACCTGCCGGGCTTCATTCAAATAACGAATTTCTTCAGGAATATCCGGGTGCGAAGCCAGTTCGACATTGCCGGACAGATTGAACAGCAAAACACTGTAAATCCCGGCATTTTCGCGCAAACGGTTGATCAATCGCTGTGCGTCCAGAACGTGGTTGGCAGCATAATTTTCTTCCAGGGCAATCCGCAATGTCACAGCATGAGCACGCACTTCATCTTCTGCCGCTTCCCTCAGGCTTAGCTCGCGCTGTCTTAGCAACAACAAACTCGCAACGATCAAGACCGCACTTACCACAACAGTTAAGTGTAAAATCAATCTGGTACTGATCTTCATTCCGCTTTTCCTCTTCATCCCTAACAGCAATTTGTTTGCCAGAGCAATAAGCTTATATCTTTTTTGGCTGAGTGAGTAGGTCGTTTCAATAGGCGGGTCAATAGGCGGGCAAAAAAATGGCGGCGAGCCTTGCGACTCGCCGCGTTTAAATAAGTCCATCAACTAAGCACCAGCTACGGAAGTAAATCGTAAAAATCTTTTGTGCAGATCAATGTTTGAGTTCTGCTTTGTTGTCTAACCCGGCAATTGATTCGAAAACTTCGACGCCGCGTTCTTCTTCGACCTTTGGAAAAACCAAACGTAAGAGCAGAGGCGTGACCATCGTCGTGACCAGAACCATAATCACCATTATTGAAAAAATCTCTTGATTGATGACGCCGCTGGCCAGCCCGACTCCAGCGACGATCAAGCCGACTTCGCCGCGCGAAATCATCCCGACACCGACGCGCAAAGATTCCTGCCTATTGAATCCGCACATCAGCGCTGGGAAGAAGCAACCGATCACCTTGCCCAGGATGGCAACAATCAGAACAGTGGCCGTCAAAACCAGCTTCGATGCATCGCCAAACAACGCTCGACCGTTTGCCTCCAGACCAATGGAAATGAAGAAAACCGGAACCAGAATGCTGTAAGTCAGCGGGTGTATGCCTTCGTCAATCTCGCGTTTGAAACGGGTCTGTGCGAAAAGAACCCCAGCTATGTATGAACCTGTAATGGCGGCGACCTGCCCCACGTACTGCGCGAAAAAAGCGTAAAGCAACGCAACACCAACCGTGGCCGCCAACAGCGCCTGACTGGCGGAAACCTTTTTTACCTTTTCCAGCAGCAGGTCGAAATAACGCCAGCCGAACCATATTGAAACGGCGAAAAAGGCCAGCATCAGCAAAATGACCAAAAGAATTTCCGCCACCTTGCTGCCGCCAAAAGCCGTTTGCGAAAGCAACATCGGCAAAGTCTTTTGGGTTTCAGCAGCCTCTCCGCCAATTGATGCGAAGGCGACAACAAAAGACAACACGATGATACCCATCACGTCGTCAATCACAGCCGCGCCTAAAATCGTCGAGCCTTCTTTCGATTTTAACTGTTTCAATTCCATCAACGTTTGCGCGGAGATGGAAACGCTGGTCGCGGTAAGCACTGTGCCGATGAAAACAGATTCCCGCCAGCCGTAACCAAAGGCACGGAACACAATGACTCCGCCTGCCATGGGCAGAACGACCCCGCCCGCCGCCGCCCAAAACGCGACGCGGCCCACGCGTTTCATCTCGTTCAGGTCGGTTTCCAACCCGGCAACGAACATCAGCAGAATGACGCCGATTTCAGAAAAATCCTTGATCGTATGTTCAAGCGCGATCGAAGAGGAAACAAATGGCCAAACGTGCAACAAATCAATCGCCGTCGGACCCAGCAATAAGCCAATCAAAATTTCGCCGAAAACAGCCGGCTGACCGTATTTTACGCTCAGCGCACCGGCGGCCTTCGCCGCAAAAATAATGACGACAAGCAGTAGCAGAAGCTGTAGTAGATGAGGCATTTTTTGATTTTAAGCTCGGCGAAAGCCGAATCTCAATCCAGAGAAACTTCTCCGAAAAAATTGCGGTGAGCCGTAAGGCTCACCGCGTAATTAAGTCCATCAACTAAGCACCAGCTACGGAAGTAACTTGTATGAATATTTTTAGCGTTACTATTTACGGTTCGCGGTTGGTAAAAAAGTAACTCACACCGATGGTGAAAGTGTTTTGATTATCGCGCGCCGCTCCTGCCGAATTCGTGAAGAATTTCTGGTTGGAAAAATCGCGTCGGTATTCAAAGCGCGTAATAAAGTTGTTAAGCAGCTTCAATTCCTGGGTCAGCGTGATATCTTTAACAGTTTGCGCCGTGCCTGTTCTCAACCCGTCTTTGTCGTTGAAAACCTCAAAGCGTGGC
>JBGAPB010000013.1:0-36454 GCA_044221525.1 Blastocatellia bacterium
GTGACGCCGCTCCACAAAGCTATCAGTGCCGCCACAAGTTGCCCCATGTATTTCGCCAGAGGCCCAATTCGTCGCATGTCATCAACCAGCCCGACCCCAGCAATGATGACGTAGCTGACCAACGCAAAACCGAATTTCGTCGCCAGCAACCAGTTGCCAGAAGCGCCAATCAGCATCACCCACAACATAGGCAGAATGATGACGAACGAAGCGACTATGCCCAGCCCACCCATTCGCGGAGTAATTTTGGTGTGTGAACTGCGCGCGTTCGGGACGTCCAGCGAACGAAACCACGCAGGAGCCGTAGCCAGCCAACCGGTGACCAGATAGGAAATGACTCCAGCCAAGAAAAAGATAGTTGCTCGAAACATAGATTACGGGGAGAAAAGGAAGGCGACGAATCGCTTCCGGTTAAATCTCAAATCTCAAATTCGAGATTACTTTTGATCGCCTCAGCCAAACCTTCGCGCAAAACCACGCGGGGTTTGAAACCGAGTTCGAGTTCAATTTTCGCCGAACGACAAACCGTATTGCTGGAAAGTTTACGAATACGGTCGGATGAAATCGGCAAGTTAATGCCAGCCATCTTTTCAATTAAATCAGCCGCTCTGCCAGCCAACAGCAAAGGCCAACGCGGCAGCTTCCTTGGTTTTCGACAGTCGAGCAGTTCGGCAATCGTTGCGGCGATTTCCTGCTGCGAATAAGGCCGCTGGTCGGTGACGATAAAAATTTGTCCGATTGCCCGCTGGTCGCTGGCGGCAATCAGCGCTGCATCAATGACGTTTTCAACGGCAACCATGCTTTTCAAATTCTGGCCGTTGCCGACGATGAAATAGCGATTTCGACGAATTGCTTCAACCAGTTTTGCGACGTTGCCGCGATCACGTCCACCATAAACTACGGGCAACCGCAACACAGTGGTTTTCAGTTCACTGGCCAAGACGATTCGCTCGGCTTCCAGTTTGCTAACACCGTAATCCGTTGTCGGCTTCGGGGGAGTGTTTTCGTCCGCCGATTCACTGCTTTCGCCATACACCGCCACGGTGCTGAAAAAGATCAACCGCTCGATTTGGTTTTCAATTGCCGCCGAAACGACGTTGCGAGTGCCAGCGACGTTGTCGCGCTCAAATTCTTCCTGCGGAGTTCCGGGCGCAGCGTGTACCTTTGCGGCCAGATGAAAAACTGTCTGGCAACCTCTCATTGCCTCAGTCATTCGTTCACAATCGCCAAGGTCGGCTTCAATGATCTCGACATTTTTCGGCAAATGCCTGGCGCGACTTCGATCACGAACCAGCGCGACGACGTGCCAGCCGTCGTTGGCCAATCTGGAAGTAAGCGCGCTGCCTATGCAGCCGGTCGCGCCGGTGACAAATGCCGAACGTTGTTTCGTCGCTTCGCTCATTCACTGGTCAATGAAGCCTGGCCGGTTATCTGCAGGCTGCGATTTTTAACCAGATTTTCCAGACTGGCGCGGTATCGTTCTGTGATGGTTTCACGCGCGAAGTTTAGTGTGACAAACTTGCGACCGTTCTGACCCATCACCTGTCTGGCTTGCTGGTTACTTTGCAATCGCAACACAGCCTCAGCCAGAGCGCTTCCATTTTCAGGTTCGACACAAATGCCGCAGCCGACTTGCTCGGTCAATTTCCAGACGGTGCTGCCTTCGTCAACGCCCGCTATGTAAGGCTTGGCGGCGGCCATAATGCTGTAGGTTTTGCACGGAACCGAATTTTCAGTGATTCCGTGTCTGAGCGGAATCAGCGCCACATCGCAAGCCGCGTAAACCATAGGCACGTCGCTTTCAGGCTGGAAGGGCAACAGTTTCAGGTTCTGCAAACCGCGCCGTTTGGATTCAGCAATCAATTCGTCGCGGCAGCTTCCTTCGCCGACAATGACAAAAGCGATTTCGCTGTGGTCTTTCAACTGCTCTGCGGCGTCCAGAATCACTTCCAGGCCTTGCGACAGCCCGACGTTGCCCGCGTAAAGCACTGTAAATTTATCGGCCAGACCGTTGGCCAGCGCGAAGTCATTCGCTTTTTCCATTGGCTTGATGAATTCGGTGTCGGTGAAATTCGGTATGACTTCGATTTTGTCGGCAGCGACGTCTTTGCCAATCAGGTTCGCTTTGAACTCATCGGAGATGGCAAAGATTCGGCGGCTGTGACTGTAAATGAATCTTTCCATCCACTCGAAAAATGCTATCAACCGTCGTCCGCGCAACATTCCAAGTTTGACTGCGACTTCAGGCCAGATGTCCTGCAGGTTGTAACAGTAAGGAATGCGTTTCAGCAGTCCCAGCACATAAGCCGTCAGCCCGATGGTCAGAGGCGGAGACATGACAAAAATTACATCTTGTTTTCCAGCGAACAACCCGGCCAGAGTTGAAGAAATGTTAAACGACAGGTAATTCAAAATACGTTGCCAGCCCGAACGTTTGTGCGGGACAAATATGTAAGACCGAATAATCTTTACTCCACCAATGCTGTCGCGCTGAAACAATCGCCTGCGAAATTCCGGCCAGACTTCGTCGCAGTTGTAATGCGGAAAAGAAGCCAGCACTGTGACTTCATGACCAGCCTTAGCCCAGTCCTCGCACATTGCGCGAATGATTGGCCCGTTTGATTGGCAACGGTCGGGTTCGTAATACAGGCTAACGACTAAAATTTTCATTGCGCTGTTGGGCGCTTTGCGTCCTTTTTGGGATTTTCTCAGGCGCGTTTTGGGATTGGGTGATGGGGCAGGTCGTATCGTCAATCAGTCAATAATCAGTAAGTTTCCGGTCAACGCGCAAGGCCTGAAGCCTAGCGTAAGCAGTCGGCATAGGCAAGAAGAGTTTCCAGCACATTGCCGGTAAAACTTAAGTAATTTACCGCCCGGATTGTCACCCTAGCCAGCGGTTGATACCATCTGACTTCAATAATCATCCCAACTAAAATTATACCGGGAGCAATACATGGCTTACGCCGATCTACGCGAATTCATAAAGGTTTTAGAAAAGCACAAAGAACTCAAACGCATCTCAGTTCCGGTTTCCAGCGATCAGGAAATCACTGAAATCACCGACCGTGTTTCAAAATCAAAAGACAACAAGGCTCTGCTGTTTGAAAACGTGGACGGAGGCAAAATTCCAGTTCTGATTAACGCTTTGGGCAGCGAGCGGCGCATGGAACTGGCGCTGGAAGTAAACAAAGTTGACGACGTAGCCCAGCGATTGACCGACTGGCTGGATTTCAAATCGCCCGAAGGTTTGCTGGAAAAAGTGAAGATGCTGCCGAAACTGGCCGAGCTTGGGAAATACTTTCCGCGTGATGTTAAATCAGGCCCCTGCCAGGAGGTCATCAAACGCGAAGGCGAATTTTCATTGCTGGATTTTCCGATCCTGAAGTGCTGGGAATTGGACGGCGGTCGGTTTATCACTTTTCCGATGGTGTTTACCAAGAACCCCCGGTCGGGCAAACGCAATTGCGGGATGTACCGCATGCAGGTTTATGACGAAACGACCACGGGCATGCACTGGCAGTTGCACAAACACGGAGCCGCTCATCACCGAGACATGGAAAAACGCGGAGCCGAGCGAATGGAAGTCGCTGTTGCCATCGGAGCCGAACCGATTACTAACTTTGCCGCTACTTTGCCGCTGCCTGATGACTTAGACGAGATGATATTCGCGAGTTTTTTGCGTGAAAAACCCATTGAGATGGTCAAATGCGTTTCGGTTGATCTGGAAGTTCCAGCAACTGCCGAAATCGTCCTGGAAGGTTATGTCGAACCATCTGAACGTCGCACAGAAGGGCCGTTCGGCGACCATACAGGTTTTTATACTCTGGAAGAGCCATATCCGGTTTTCCATGTCACGACGGTCACTCATCGTAAAAATCCGATTTACCAAACGACGATTGTCGGGCGACCTCCAATGGAAGATTGCTGGATGGGACGAGCGATTATTCGAGTGACGATGCCGGTGCTGAAACGCCAGATGCCTGAAATTGTGGATATGAACTTGCCGTTTGAAGGCGTCTTCCACAATCTGATGCTGGTTTCGATTCGTAAGCAATATCCCGGCCACGCCCGCAAAATCATGAATGCCATCTGGGGAATGGGGCAGGCGATGTTCACCAAATGCATCATCGTCGTGGACGAAGACGTCAACGTCCAAGACCCTTCTGAAGTCGCGTGGAAAGTTTTGAATAATATAGACCCCGAACGCGATATACAGTTCACAATGGGGCCGATTGATGTGCTTGATCATTCTTCGCGCATGCAAGGTTACGGTTCAAAGATGGGAATTGACGGCACACGCAAATGGAAAAATGAAGGCTTCGATCGTCTGTGGCCTAAAGAAAACAACACCAGCGAAGAAGTAAAACGGCTGGTGGATTCAAAGTGGAAAAAGCTAGGATTGTGATGGTCCAAGTTCAACAAATTAGAGGAGTGAGTTTATGAAATCTTTTTTGATGACGATGTCGGCGGCAATCTTGATTTTGGTCGCTTCGGTTTCAGTGAGCGCGCAGAAAACCCAGAAGCCAGCCGCAAAAAAAGAATTGGCGACGTTGGCCGGAGGTTGTTTCTGGTGTCTGGAAGCCGTCTTCGTTGAACTGAAAGGCGTTGAAAAAGTTGCTTCGGGGTATTCAGGCGGCAGTGTGGTCAAGCCGACTTATGAACAAGTCAGTCGTGGAAATACCGGCCACGCCGAGGTCGTGCAAATCACTTTTGACCCGCAGGTGATTTCGTACAAGGAATTGCTGGAGGTTTTCTTCACCATTCATGACCCGACATCATTGAATCGTCAGGGGGCCGATGTCGGCACTCAATACCGCTCCGCCATTTTTTATCATTCGCCGGAACAGCAAGCCGTCGCCGACAAAGTAATCGCCGACATCAATGCCGCGAAAATATGGAAAGCTCCGATTGTCACAGAAGTCGTGAAACTGGACGCTTTCTACAAAGCAGAGGATTATCACCAAAACTATTACGCGCTGAATCCGGACCAGGCTTACTGTCGAATGGTGATCGAACCGAAGGTACTCAAGTTCCGCAAACAGTTTTTGCCGAAACTGAAAAAACAGTAAGCGAGAATCTTGACCGGCATAAAATGGAGGCGGAAAACTCCAAGTTCTTTTTTTCTGCCCCCATTTTCCTGCCATTCAACTCCACCCAACCATTGCGAGGCTGACATGCGAAAGAAACTGATTTTTGTTTGTGTAGCGATTGCGGCTTCTCTGATGACTTCATCAGCTAGAACTGCCAAACCCGAAACCCAAAAACTGACGCTGGCATGGAGTGATGAATTTGACGGCACAGCCGGAAGCGCCCCGGATCAAGCCAAATGGGCTTACGATCTGGGCATTGGTCCCGGCAGAGATGGTTGGGGGAACTCGGAGCTTCAGACTTACACCAACCGAACGGAAAACGCCTATCTGGATGGCGAAGGTCATCTGGTTATCAAAGCCATAAAGGAAAACTTTACCGGCGCGGACGGAGCGACTCGCGCTTACACTTCGGCGCGTTTGGTGACGCGCGGCAAATTTGAACCGACTTACGGGCGCATCGAAGCGCGCATCAAGGTTCCATTTGGCCAGGGGTTATGGCCTGCATTTTGGATGCTGGGCAGCAACATCACTTCAGTCGGCTGGCCTGCTTGCGGGGAAATTGACGTGATGGAAAACATTGGGCGTGAACCTTCGACAGTTTACGGAACCATACATGGGCCTGGTTATTCCGGCGCTCAGGGATTGAGCGATTCTCTGACCCTGCTGGATGGCAAACGTTACGCCGACGATTTTCATACTTTTGAGGTTGAATGGAATCCTCGCGACATCAGCTTTTACATAGACGGGCTGCATTACCACACGCGGAAATCTCCCGAATTCAGCGGAAATCGTCAGTGGGTTTTCGATCATCCTTTTTACCTGTTGCTGAACGTCGCGGTTGGAGGCAACTGGCCAGGAAATCCCGATGCAACGACGGTTTTTCCTCAGACGATGATGGTTGATTACGTTCGCGTTTATTCAGACCTTAGAGCGCCGGTTCGACGAAACCGTGACAGTCAATGATTACATCTGTCAGCAGGCAAATACCATTAGCGCAACATCGTGAAGCGCGGCCATAAGTTCTTCCTGAGTCAAACCCTGCTTGTCAGGTTCCGCGACTGGCCTTAGCATACCCGCGCTTGTTACCCGATAGCAGGAGAAGACGACACCTTTGAACCCCAAAAATCTTCAAGACATTCACTTTGCAGACATTCAATTAACAGCCGTTCGTGGCATCCCGGAAGTTCGACCCGGCGATGATCTGAGTTGGATGATCGCTCGCGCGGTTGAAAATCAAGGCCTTAAGCTGGCGGATGGCGATGTAGTTGTCGTTGCGCAAAAAGTTGTTTCCAAAGCTGAAGGCCGCCTGGTCAATTTGGAATCAGTCACGCCGTCAAAGCTGGCTCAGGAAATCGCTGTCAAACAAGGCCGCGATCCACGATTGATTGAAGTCGTGTTGAGCGAATCTGCCAATATCATCCGCATGGACACACACGTGCTGGTTACTGAAACCAAACACGGTTTCATTTGTGCCAACGCGGGAGTTGATCGGTCGAATGTTGCCGGAAAAGATTGGGTGGCGTTGTTGCCAGTCGCGCCGGATGATTCGGCTTTGATGTTAAAAACCAGATTGGCTGAAAGACTGAAAGTGAATGTTGCGGTAATCATCACCGACACTTTTGGCCGCCCTTGGCGCGAAGGCCTGACGAACGTTGCCATCGGCGTTGCCGGAATGAAGCCGCTGAAAGATTTTCGCGGGCAGCACGACGATCACGGAAAAGAACTATCGGCAACGGTTTTGGCCGTGGCGGACGAGATAGCGGCTTCAACGGGATTGCTGATGAGAAAGACGGCTCGCATTCCGGTGGTTGTCGTGCGCGGTTATTACTTCGAACACAGAGACGGCAGCGCAAAAGAATTGATTCGGCCAAAAGAACGCGACTTGTTCCGCTAAGCTCATACCAACCGCAGCGACCGCCGCCTGAACCAACCGGTCAGGCTAAATCGCGTCTCGGTTGCCGGCAGCACCTCGTGAAAGAAAGTGTCGCTGCGAAACAGCACGCAGGTTCCGGCTGTCGGCAGCACATCCACATAACTGTTCGGCAAATAAAGCCGCAGTTGCCCGCCATATTCTTCCTTCCAATTTTCATTAAGGTAAAAGGAGCAGGAAAGCGTTCGCTCATCCGCATTGCTGAATCTGTCCAGGTGTTTTTGGTAAGACGCGCCCGCCGGGTAAACGGCGAAGTGAGATTCGTAAGTCGCCAAACTCACAAACAACTCCTGGTTCAATTCCTGCCGCAACTCTTCAATTGTCTCTCGATACAGTGTCTGGGCTTCGGTTTGCTGCTGATCATCCAGCCAGTAAATGTGATCGCTGCGAATTTCCGGGCGAATGGCGTAACCGCCCAAACGTCCGGTCCCGGCTTTGCGAAAATGGCTTTGCTGCCACAGGTGTTCCGCTTCGCCGCGAAGTGCAGCAACAGTTTGAGGAGACAGAAAATCACTGACGACAGTCCATCCGCGATGGGCGATTTCATTGGCGGCGTCGTTAAATCGGCTCATGTCAGGCTCCGGCAGCTTTCAGGTGTTTGATGTTTGCTTCGACGCAGGCGTCGTATTCGGTTGCGCTGATCAGGCCTGAACCGTGTTCCTGAATAAACTTCAGATCGGCGGCGGAAGCTTCAATTTCGCTGACGTTTTTTCCAGCATCGGCCAGCGGAGTGCGATCCATTTGCAACACGAATTCAGCGGTCATCGGGCCTTGATAATTGATTTCTTTCAAAATGCTCACGACTTCTTTCCAGTCGTAACGGCCCTGCCCGCAAGGTTTGCGATTGTTGTCGGCGACATGGAAATCCAGCAAACTACTGCCTACGTTGCGAATGGCCTGCCGCCAATCTTCTTCTTCGATGTTGATGTGAAACGCATCCAGCACCACGCGCATGTCGTGGCCTACCTCTTCCACCAGCCGCAGAGCCTGATCGTGCCGTTTGATGAAATAGGTTTCAAACCGATTGAGCGGCTCGATGCCGGTTTTGATACCGTTGTCCTGGGCGAAAGCGGCAACTTCTTTCAAACTTTCAACCGCCCATTTCCACTCTTCGGCAGCCGAAGCCAGCGGCTTAACTTTGCCCACGACCGAAGGCACGATGCAGAAAATTTCTCCGCGCAAAGCCTTCACCATGCGAATGCAATCTTTCATATAAGCAATCGTGCCGACGCGAACATATTTGTCGGGATGAATCAGGTCTCGACCTTCAAACATCAACGTCACCCCGCCCCAGCATTCGATCTGGTGCTTGTCCATTAACCCGCGTACTTCTTCCCAGTTGTAACGGTCAGGTTCGCCGCTGATTTCTATGCTGTCGTAACCAAGCCTGTGCAAACGTTCGAGCGTGGTTTCAATCGGTTCGGGTCTCATCCAGTTGTGCATTGCATGCTTCATCGTATTTTCTCCGGGTTTGAGAGATTTGTTTTCCTACTTTCCAAGAATCGTTCGTAATTCTCCTGCGTTCCTGCCTGCGTACCGCAGAATCACACCGTCGCGTCCGACTGCCCAGCCGTCGTCTCCGCGAAAAGTTACGGCTCTGAGAGGAGTAGTCGTGTTGCTCAGATCACGCTGCCAGCGTCTGCCGCCGTTGTCGGTTTGCAAAATAATACCGTTCAAACCAACCGCCCAGCACCGCTTGGCGCTGACTGCTTTGACGCCAAGCAAATTACTGGGAACGTTGCTGATTTGCACCGCCCAATTTTCGCCACCGTCGTTTGTTTTCAGAATCAGGCCTTCTTCGCCTGCGACCCAGCCGTTTTTGCCATCAGCGAATGAAAGCGAATAAAGCCATCGGCGCGTGCCGCTTTCCTGTTGTTTCCAGGTTTTGCCGCCGTCGGTTGTGTGAACGACACTGCCCGCTTCGCCAACCGCCCAGCCGGTTTGATCGTCAATGAATGTGATGGATTCCAGCCAGAAACGGCAATTTGATGCCTGCGCCGTCCATGAATCGCCACCGTCGGTTGTGTGCAGTATTAAACCTTCTTCGCCCGCGACCCAACCTTCAGTTGCGGAAACAAAAACGGCGCTGTGCAGGTCAAGCTGCGATTGCAAAGGCTTGGTTTGCCAGGTCGCTCCGCCGTCTGTAGTCCGCAACACTGTTCCGCGTTCCCCAACAATCCAGCCGGTTTGAGTGTCGGTAAAACTTACCGCTCGTAAGTTGGCGGTTGAGTTTGAAACCTGCGCTCGCCAGGTTTTTCCTCCGTCTGTGGTGGCCATCACGTTGCCGTTCATTCCGACCACCCAGCCGTGCTCGCCATCGGCGAAGTGCGTTGCGTTGAACATTTCCTTTAATCCGTCTGTTTGCGGCGACCACTTTTCACCGCCGTCCAGGGTTGAATAAATCACACCGCCTTCGCCCACCGCCCAGCCGTTTTTATCGTCAACAAAACAAATCGCGTTCAACAGTTGCGCGCTATTTGACAACTGCGCATTCCAGGTCAGGCCGCCATCGTTGGTGCGAAGAATCGTCCCGTCAGCGCCGCTGATCCAGCCAAATTTGTCGTTAATGAAAGTTATAGAGTGCAGGTGGCTGGATGAATTGCTTGGCTGAGTCGTCCAGCTCGTGCCGGCATCGTTGCTGTGCAAAATGGTTCCACCCGAACCGACTACCCAGAAATTATTTGGTGCTACGGCAAATGCTCGAAGCAAATTTGCCGATGAGTTTTGATTCCTGACTTGCCACGAAGCGCCTCCATCACCAGTTGCCAGTAACAAACCTTCGGCTCCGACGGCTATGCCGGTTTTGTCGCCACTAAAAGCCACTCCGAGCAATTGTTTAGTCGTGCCGCTCTTTTGTTCAGTCCAGTGCTCACCGCCGTCGCTGGTGGTCAGGATCAATCCTTCGATTCCAACAGCCCATCCGCGCTTTTCATCATTGAACCAGACGGAATACAGATGTTTTTTTGTCCTGCTTTTTAACGCTCGCCAACTTTCGCCACGATCATCGGAAAACAGAATTTCGCCGCGGGCGCCCACCGCCCAGGCTTTTTTTTCAATTACAGCCAAACCGTAAAGCGGTGTGTTGACAGTGCTGCGCGACGATTCCCATTGCTTGCCGCCATCAGCAGTTCGCAAAATTGTGCCATCACGCCCGACCGCTATGCCTCTCCGAATGTCGCTGAAGCGAACTGCGTAAAGCGGATTTCCCTGAGGTTGCGGATTTTGCCATCGCCACACCCCCATTTCCGCTTCGCCAGCCCAAACAACCAGTGTCGCCGCACAAGCGGCAAACAAGCAGAGCAAATTGAAAGGCAACTTTGCAAGCATAAGGATTCAGATTTAGTGCCGAGTAAAGCTCGGCGGCGAAAAGCCTGTATATGATATTCCACGCCGGTTGAAACGTGTAGCCAGTCGTCGAGGAACTATTTCCGGCTGACAGGTTTAGCCGGAGCAAGTAGAATCTGACCAAGGTTCCATCTTGCGGTTAAAACTAAAAACAGGAGAGAGCTATGAGTCGGTTGAACCCCGAAAATCGTCTGAGCAGCTTTGAAGAATTCTGGCCATATTACGTACGCGAACATTCGCATCCGGCCAATCGCCTGTTGCATTTTGTGGGCAGCACTTTGGGGCTCGTTTGTCTGGCGTCTGTTTTGCTCACTTGGAACTGGTGGTTTGTTCCTTTGGGTTTGGTTTTTGGCTACGGCTTTGCCTGGTTCGGCCACTTTTTCATAGAGAGGAATAAACCCGCATCATTCAAATACCCGTTCTGGTCTTTTCGCGCGGATTGGAAGATGTGGGCATTGATGCTGACCATACAAATGGAATCGGAAGTCCGTCGCGCGGTTGAACGAGCCTGAGTAAATTTGTTACACCATTTGCCGCATGCTTTGCCGTCCAGCCACACCGAAAGGGTTTTCTCGACAATCAGGCGTGCGTTTGATTTTCAGTCGAAGAAAGTTTTCTTGCTATCTAAGTCCTTTTCTACCTGATATTTCCAAAATCTTTTTCTCGACTGCCAGTTAGCGGCACGCTGGTTGTTTAATAGTTTATCGTCCTGATTGATTCCCCGTAAGTTTTTCGACTGACAATCAAATTTTGAAACAACTGGTAAAGGCGGCTTTTGACCAAGCCAGCCCCAAAGGAGGAAAAGATGTTGAAGATAAATAAAAACCTGTTCCTGGCAATGTTGGCTTTGGGAGTGATGTTTGTTCTGGCAGCACCGGAAGCGATGGCTCAAAACCGCTGCCGCACACGCGGAGGAAACTCCAGGGCAGTTTATAACAACGACAATTATAGCAACCGCGATTATCGTGATCGCGATTATCGTGATGCTGATTATCAAGACGGCAATTACCGTAACGCACAATATCGCAGCCGCAGCAATCGCTATGACGACAACAGCGGTTACGGTTATCGTGACCGCGAAGACACCACAGGCAAAGCTCTAAAGCGCACTGGCATCGGCGCCGGCATCGGCGCTCTGGGCGGAGCAGTAATAGGTGGTAAAAAAGGCGCGATCATTGGAGCGGGAGTAGGCGCAGCAGGCGGATACATCTACCACCGCAACAAGGTCAAAAACGACCGTTACCGTTACTAATTTTGGTGGTGACAAAAAGAAAATTCAGTAATGGCGATGGAGATAATCCATCGCCATTACTTTTTCATGTGTTCAAGGAGACCAGTTTCTGAGCAACCGGCCCAAGTTCACTCAAACGTTCAGTCGAAAGCGGCGACAGGAATGGTGGTGGAGAGCCGACTTTGGCAATTCCGGCCAGTTCGGTTGAATGGTGCAGAACTTTTGCCGGACTCCAGGCATCGCGTAAATCCTCATGAGGAATGAAAAGTTCGCGCAGCCTTTCGGCTTCGGCAAAATCTCCGCGCGAGCAAGCCTCGAATAATTGCTGGCTCTGGCGCGAAGCGATGCAGCCCGTGCCGGTCGTAAAGCCCGGCAGTTTCCAGTCACGCATGTGAATGACCGCCGGGCGTTCACCGATGCCGCTGACCACCAGATTGCGATCAACGCGAGTCAATAAAGATTCCAGATAAGCATCCTGGCGCGGGTCTTGCCGAACAACGGCGTACTTGATTGCCACGCACAGACCCTCATCAACAAGTTTGGCTACGACATCCAGGCCGGCTTCTTTGTCTGTGCCGAAGTTGTTCTCTTCTTTCAAATACAAAATCAGTTTGGTTTCGGCGGCATCTGCGAATTCGCGCAAACCTTTTTCCAAACCGGCGGCGTCGCGCGGATCGCTGCACGGCAGCAGCATGACAGCGGGGAAGTCGTATTTGCGAAGCAATTCCGCCTGATCCATTGCTCGACCATACGAAGGGCCAGCGCTGGGAATTGCCCAATGCTCGCCGGCAAATCCGCTCAACCAGTCCAGCAAAGCCGAAAACTCCGCCAGAGTCACGTGATATAGAAAAGCGTTGCCGCCATACAAAAACCGCGTTATGCCTCCGGCGGCAATGTGTTTTGCGATCAGGTCGTTTTGCTCAAAATCCAGCGAGCGCCGATCGTCGTTTTTTCTGGCCAGCGGCGGAACGGAAAATACACCGCGTAAATCTTCTGAAATTACAGGAGTTGTTTTCAAAGCTATTCCCTCAATTCGTTATTCAGCCAACAACATCTTAGCTATAGTCTGTTTCTGCATGTTCGACGTGCCTTCGTAAATCTGGCCGATCTTGCAATCGCGGAAGAATTTTTCAACCGGGTAATCTTTAACATAACCGTAACCGCCGTAAAGATTCACGGCCATCGAGGCGACTTCTTCTGCGACTTCCGAAGAGAATAGCTTGGCCATCGCGGCTTGTTTGATGAAAGGTTGCTTGGCGTCTTTCAACCGGGCCGCGTTATAAACCATCAAGCGTGCGGCTTCGATTTTGACGGCCATTTCGGCTATCTGGAACTGCACGCCCTGATTTTCGCTGATGGCCTGGCCGAACTGTTTGCGTTCCTTGGTGTAAGCAATCGCGGCTTCGTAAGCTCCGCAAGCCAGTCCCAGCATTTGGGCGCCGATGCCTATGCGGCCTTCGTTCAAGGTTTCAATCGCAATCTTGTAACCTTTGCCCACTTCGCCCAGCACGTTTTCTTTCGGAACCCGGCAATTGTCGAACAACAGTTCGCAGGTCGAAGAAGCGCGAATGCCCAGCTTGTCTTCTTTTTTGCCGACGGTGAAACCTTCAAAGCCTTTTTCGACGACGAAAGCAGTGATGCCTTTGTAACCTTTTGACGGATCGAGATTGGCGAAGACGATGAAAATTCCGGCTTCATTGCCGTTGGTGATCCACATCTTGCGACCGTTCAGCAGGTAATGATCGCCTTTATCTTCGGCACGGGTTTGCATGGCAAAGGCGTCTGAGCCTGATCCGGCTTCGCTCAAACAATAAGCGCCAACCGTATCAGTCGCCAGCCGCGTGATATATTTTTTCTTCAGGGCTTCAGTGCCGTAATTCAAAAAGGCATTGATCGTCAGCGTGTTATTCACGTCCACCATGACGCTCAAGGAGGCGTCAACGCGGGCCAGTTCCTCAATCGCCAGACAAGCCATGAAAAAAGAGCCGCCGGAACCACCATATTCTTCGCTGGGTTCGATCCCCATCAACCCAAGCTCAAAACATTTGGCGATGATTTCCGGACGCATTTTCTGTTTTTCGTCCATTTCGCGGACGTAAGGTTTGACTTCGGCTTCGGCGAATTCGCGCACGCTGGCGGCAAACAGCCGCTCTTCATCGGATAAAACGGTCAACGGTTGAGCAGCAATCTGCTCTAATGCTTGTTGTGCTTGTGCCATGAGACTCTCCTGTCGAATGGGCGCGGTGTCCGCGCGTAAAGTTTGAAGGCAAATGATTTGGTTTGATTCCAGGCAGCATCTTACTCTGCGTGGTTTTGCTTTGCCAAACTTTGACCAATAAGAAAGAATTTTTCAGATGTTCTGTTAATACCTTCACCCGGAGTCCGTTTATGTCAGTGGAAAACGACGAAAAGGAGGTCAACGTGCCAGTAAACGCCATTCAATTAAAAGTAATTCCAGGCGGTAAGGCGGAAAACGTCACAGAAATGTCTGCCAGCCAGATTTCGGCAGGCGAGTTGGAATCACTCTTTCGTGAACATCACGACCGTGTGTTTCGAGCCGCTTACCGAATCACAGGCAGCGTGGTGGACGCCGAAGATGTTTTGCAAACCGTCTTCCTGCGGCTTTCGCGGCGAAGCGTCAAAGAGACAATAAACCTGGAGCCGAGTCCGTCCAGTTATTTACACCGCGCCGCCATCAACGCTTCATTGGATTTGATGCGCCAGCGCGGACGAACCGATTCAGTCTCAATTGACGATGTCGCCTATGGGTTATCAGCCAATTCAAAGCTGAACCCGGAAACTCAACGCGCATCCAGCGAACTTCGCTCTAAAGTTCGCGCGGCTATTTCCAAGCTCGGTGAAAAATCAGCCGAAATGTTCGTGCTGAAATACTTCGAAGGTTACGGCAACAACGAAATCGCCGAACAGATGGGAACATCGGCAATGGTCGTAGGCGTGTTGCTGCACCGCGCGCGAGCAAGAGTCAAAAAAGAAATGGGAGATTTTTTGGAGGGAGGCAAAGCTTAGTGTCTGGCAAACTTCAGTTTGCCGATGGCTTGCTTGCTAAAACATGAGCGACAAACTGAAGTTTGTCGGACATTTTGGAGAGAAGTTATGAAACATACAGACAGAGAGCTAAACACCATTCTTGACGACGTTACGGCGGAAATCCGCAACGAAAAGCTGGATTCAGCGGTCGTTGCCGGAGCAGCCCAGCGAGTGATGACCCGGCTGGCTGGCGAAAAGATTGCCGCCGAAACCGGAATCGCTCCGGTTGAACATATTCGCAGTTGCGACGATTTCAGATTGCTGATTCCGTCTTATCTGCAAGGCCAGCTTTCCAGTGCGCGCACCATGCTGCTGGAAGACCACACACGCGAATGTTTGCCCTGCCGCAAAGCTTTGAAAGAAGCACGACATGGCAGCCAATCTTCGTGGCAGCTTGATAAGCAAAAAGCCAGGGTTACGGCTTCGAATCGCAGAATGACCACGATGCGCTGGGCAATTGCGGCGGCCCTGGTGATTGGTCTTGGTATGTTCGCGTGGCCTTCGGCAACGCGATTCGTCAATTCGTTCCGCACGCTGAACGCCATTGTCGAAGCCGCCAACGGCAACGTTTATCGCGTCACTGAAACCACGACTCAGGCGTTGAAACCGGGTGAACAGATCAAACGCGGTGAGCGCATTCGCACGGCCAAGAACTCCGCGGCCATCGTCAAACTGGCCGACGGTTCGCTGATCGAAATGCGCGAACGTTCGGAGTTTTCAGTCACCAATGGTTCCGGCGGAACCACGATCAATTTGGATCGCGGACAAGTCATTGTTGAAGCCGCCAAACAGCGCGACGGCAAATTGTTCGTCGCCACAGATGATTCGCTGGTTTCAGTTACCGGTACGATCTTTTCGGTCAACAACGGAACCAAAGGCGCTCGCGTGTCCGTCATCGAAGGCGAAGTCCACGTTGACCACGCAGGCAAAGACAATGTGCTGCACCCCGGAGACCAGATCACCACGCATGAAAGCGTCGAAAAGATTCCGGTCAAAAACGAAATCGCGTGGAGCCGCAAAGCCGACGAATACATCAAACAGCTTGACTCCGTTCGCTCACAAATTGACCAGTTTGTGGCAATGCCGGGCAATCGTTACTCGACGCGGTTGCTGGATTTGATGCCTGAAAATACCGTGCTTTACGTGGCGATTCCGAATATCAGCGAAACGCTGGCTCAGGCCAACCAGATTCTTCAGGAAAGCCTGTCCAGAAATCCTGAGTTGAACGAGTGGTACGCCAAAGAACAAAACCAATCGCGTGGCCGTCACGGTCTGAATCAGGCGATTGAAATTGCTCAGGAATTCGGCAGCTATCTGGGAGACGAAATTGCCGTCGCGGCAACAAGCAAAGCCAACGGCGGCGAACCAGACGAGCCGATCATTTTGGCCGAAGTCAAAGACGCCGGCTCATTCCGCAGTTTCCTGGAAAACAAGACTGCTCAGTTGGCTCAATTGAAAGACGCGAAAGACGGTCTGCAAATCATTGACGAACCGATGGCGGTTAATGGAAGCGGCAAGGGTCTTTACGTTTGGGTTACTCAAGGTTTGGTAGCAGCTTCGCCCCGCATCGAATCGCTGAAAAGAATAGAGATGCAGATGAGAGCCGGAGCCAAACCTTTTGCGGCCAATCCGTTCCACAAGCACATTGCCAGCCTGTATCAGGACGGAGCCGGTTTGGTGATTGCCGCCGACCTGGAAAAATTCATCGGCGGCGCAGCATCCCGCGCCTCGAAGCATGAACGCATTGTCGAAAACAAAGCCGACGTTAAAGGTGGTCGCCGCGAAGCCGACGTGATGAATCAACTGGGCTTGATGGATCTGCGTTACTTCGTTGTCGAGTTGAAACAGAAAGACGGCAAACCGTTCAACCGCGCGGTGGTCAGTTATAAAGAAAACCAGCACGGCATTACTTCGTGGCTGGCTGCTCCGAATCCGATGGGCGCGCTGGAATTCATCTCGCCCGATGCCAACCTCGTCGGAGCTTTCGTTGTGCAGGAACCAACCGCAGTGGTTGACGATCTGCTGAATACACTGAAAACCGCCGACCCCGATGGTTGGCAGAAAGTGATGGATTTCCAGAACAATCAGGGAATCAGCATTCGCAACGACATCGCGGCTCCGCTGGGCAGCGAGTATGCCTTTGCAGTTGACGGCCCTGTGGTTCCCGTTCCTTCTTTCAAAGCCGTTGTTCAGGTTGACGACCAGGATCATTTGCAGGCGACGCTGGAACACACGGTTCAATTGCTCAACGTCGAACTGGCCAATCACGGCAAACAGCCGTTGGTCTGGAATCGAACTGACATCGGCGGACGGACTTTCTATGAACTGAAATCTGCTGATATTGGAATTGCGTCGCTGAATTATGCCTTTGCTTACGGTTATATGATCGCAGCGCCCAGCCGCGCGCTGGTTGAAAACGCGATCAAATACAAAGAATCTGGTCACACTCTGCTGGCGTCGGCGAAGTTCCAGGCATCGCTGCCCGCTGATAAACAAGCCAACTTCTCGGCGATGGTTTATCAAAACGTCAGCTCGCTGGTTGAACCCGCCGCCAAGCTGATTCGTCAGGCTGGCCCGAAAGAAGCTGGCAAAGCGGTCAAGAGGTTTCTGGGTAACAAGGCTGGTTTGGCCTACGTTTACGCGCTGGGTGATCGGATGATTCTTTCAGTCAACACCGAAGACGGCCCGATTGGCTTGACGCCTTCCGATCTGCTTGGCTTGCCTGGTTCGTCTGGGTTGGGAAGCATCTTCGGAAACGTCTTTCCATCTGACAAATCGTCTGAACGGCATTCAGTCGAAGGGAAGCTGGATAAACACCTGCAAGAAATCACACGGTAATTACTGGAAGGGAAAGCTCAGAACCTAACCACGATAAGTTGCCAGTTTGTCTAGGTCTTGGATGTTTCGCTAATCGCGTTACAACAAGACCGAGGATAAACTGGCAGCTTGTCGTATAAGTGTTTCTGCATTACAAGCCTGTCAACATTGACGAAAATCACAACTTAGCTTCAACTTACGCCAATCGTTTGGAACTTCATTCAGACGGTTGGCGTAACCGTCTGTGCTCAAAGAGACATTTCAGGAGGCTTAACCTAGATGAAATCGAGATCAATCATCGCGCTGATACTTTTCGCCGCTTTCACCCTTGCACTGACTGCCAGCGGCTGCCGCATGCGCAACCGCTCCAACCAATCGGATCCCAAAGCCACAGCATCCGGCGAAGCGACGAAAGCCGCAGAGCCGCAAGCCGAGCTTTCAATCACAGCTGCAGAAGATAAAGACGACCTGCTGGAAAAAGAAGAGATTCGTCGCAAATTCAAACTCGACCCTGAATCCACCATTGGCGTATACAACATCAACGGTTCGTTGACAGTTGAAACTTCGGACACAGACACCGCTGAAGTCCTGATTGTGCGCTCAGCCAAAACGCGCGAAAACCTGGACAATTACCGCAAGGTGAAGATCGAGCAGGAAGGAAAACGGCTTCACATCGGCATAGAAAACGATCGCAAGAGCTTGTTTTCATCCATCGGCACAATTCCTCCCGGACGCCAGCGCGTCATCATGAAAGTCCCGCGCAAGCTGGAACGCTTTGAAACATGGGACGTGAATGGCCCGGTTACGCTGGGCGAAATGCTGGCGCGCATCCAAATGCGAAACGTCAACGGTATGCTGAAAGCATCACGCGTGCTCGGCCAGTTTGAACTCGACGGCGTTAATGGCGGCATCGAAGCCAACTTCGCGCCGCTTACCGGCAAAGGCATCGAAATTTCCGATGTAAACGGTAACGTTGATTTGCACTTTGAAGGCACGGTGAACGCAGACCTGAACGCCTGGAGCATCAACGGGCAGCTTAACCCTGAACTGCCTGACGTTCAGGCGCGCAACGAAGAACAATCGCGCGGCAGGTTGAAAGCCCGCATCGGCACGGGCGGCACGCAAATCAGAGTCAACGGCGTCAATGGAAACGTCAACTTGTTGAAATCTGAAAAGTCTCCGACTTCACCGGCAAAAGCCGCCAGCAAATAAAACCCTGAAAAAACATGACACCAGTTATTGAACTCGACAATTTACGCGTCACATTCGGCAAGCGCGAAATCCTGCACAACATCAAAGGCGAATTGCACGGACGCTGTATCGGCCTGTTGGGTCCGAACGGCGCTGGCAAAACTACGTTGATTCACTCGCTGCTGGGCTTTCACCTGCCATCGGCTGGCACAGCGCGAATCTTCGGAAAAGACATCCGCAGTCAGGCCAAGGAAATCTGCACGCTGATCGGTTATATGCCCGAACGTGACGCTTTCATTGCCAATCTGACCTGCGTGCATTTCGTCCGGTTGATGGCTGAACTTTCCGGCCTGCCTTCGGAATCGGCGCTGGAACGCGCTCATGAAGCTTTGTTTTACGTCGGCCTGGGCGAAGCGCGGTATCGCCAGCTTGGAACTTATTCGCTGGGCATGAAGCAACTGGCCAAACTTGCTCAAGCAATCGTTCACGGCCCGCGTTTGATCTTTCTGGACGAACCAACCAACGGACTTGACCCTCCGGCGCGGACTCGCATGCTGGAACTGATCCGCGAAGTTCGCGACAGCGGCAAAGCGACCATCGTGCTTTCATCACATCTGCTGCGCGATGTTGAAGAGAGTTGCGACGAAATCCTGATTCTGAAAAACGGCCACATCGTCGCCAACTGCAATCTTGAAGAAGAGCGCAGAGCCAACAAACAATTCGTCGAACTGGAAACTCGCAACGGTTCTCAGGCTTTTGTTGATGCCATTGGGCGGCTTGGATGCGAATACGCAGAGGCCGGGCCTCAGCGGCTGAAAGTTGTAATGACCAACGGCATGGAAGTCCGCGACATTTACAAGATCGCCGCTGAACAAAACGTGCAGATTCGCCGGTTGAATTACAAACGGGATTCGCTGGAAGATATATTCCTGAAAGCGATGGAGCAGTGACTCCATTCCCCCGCCATCATCAACCGGAGGTATCAGTAATCGTGAAAGAAATGTTCAGAAAAGCTTCAATACTTATTTTCAGCCTGGCTTTGCTGCTGGCAGCGAACTCGGCATTGGCTCAAACGCCAATCATTGACCGTGAATTGTTTTTCGGCGACCCGGAAATTTCCGGCGCCCAATTGTCGCCCGACGGCAAGTTCATGGCATTCATCAAACCTTACAAAGGCACGCGGAACATCTGGGTCAAGAAAACCGAAGATACATTCACCGCCGCCAAACCCATCACCGATGATTTGAAGCGACCCGTGACCAGTTATTTCTGGAGCCGCGACGGGAAATTCATTCTCTTTTCTCAGGACAAAGGCGGCGATGAAAATTACAACGTTTATGCCGTGAACCCCGCCACGCCGCCAGCCGCTGGCCGCGAAGTTCCTGCGGCTCGCAACCTGACCGACCTGCAAGGCATTCGCGCTTTCATTTATGCAGTGCCCAAATCCGACCCAGACGCGATCTTTGTCGGACTGAACGACCGCGACAATTCCTGGCACGACCTTTACAAAGTCAAAATCTCCACCGGAGAAAGAACTCTGATTCGCCGCAATGACGGTCAGGTCTCGTCATGGGTATTTGACCAAAAAGATCAGCTTCGACTGGCTACGCGAACGGCTGATACCGGCGACACCGAAATCCTTCGCGTGGATGACAAAGCCCTGACCAGAGTTTATTCGTGCAGCGTGTTTGAAACCTGCGGTCCTGTTCGCTTTCACAAAGACAACCGGCGCGTTTATTTGATAACAAACAAAGGCGCTGATGACTTGATGCGACTGGCATTGTTTGATCCGGCAACCGGAGTTTTGGAATCGGTTGAAACCGATCCGCTGAAGCGTGTGGATTTCGGCAGTCCTATTTTTTCCGATCTGACCGACGAATTGATTGCGACTGCTTACGAAGACGAACGAACCAGGATTTATTGGCGCGACAAGGAGTACGAAGCCGATTACAAATTGCTGCAAGGCAAGCTGCCCAATCGCGACATAAGTTTTGGCTCTTCGACCACGGACGAAAAACTGTGGACGGTTTTAGCCGGCAGCGACACGGAACCCGGCGAAACTTATCTGTTTGACCGCACGACTAAAAAGCTGACGCTGCAATATAGAATCTTCGACAAACTGTCGCGCGAACACCTGGCTCCGATGAAGGCCACCAGCTATGCCTCCTCAGACGGAATGCAAATTCCTGCATTTCTGACTTTGCCGAAAGGCCACTCAGGTACTGAAGCCGGAAAGAATCTGCCGCTGATTGTTTTTCCGCATGGCGGACCCTGGGCGCGTGATTCATGGGGTTACAACGCTTATGCGCAGTTTCTGGCCAACCGAGGCTATGCCGTTCTGCAACCGAATTTCCGAAGCTCTGTCGGTTACGGCAAAAAATTTCTGAACGCCGGAAACAAACAGTGGGGCGAGAAAATGCAGGACGACCTGACCTGGGGCGTCAAGGCAATGGTCGCGCAAGGCATCGCCGATCCTAAACGAGTCGGAATTATGGGCGGCAGTTACGGCGGTTACGCCACGCTGGCCGGACTGGCTTTCACGCCCGACGTTTATGCCGCCGGAGTTTCAATCGTTGGGCCGTCGAATCTGATCACGCTGCTGGCTTCGATTCCGCCTTACTGGGAAGCGGGACGAAAAATCTCTCAACGAACGAATGGGCGATCCTCAACCAGCGAAGGCCGCGCTCAACTGGAACGCCAGTCGCCGCTGAATTCAGCCAACAAGATCAAATCGCCGCTGCTGGCGGTTCAGGCGCAAACGATCCACGAGTCAAAAGACTGAATCGATCAAATCGTTGTCGCGTTGCGCGAACGCGGTTTTGCTGTGGAATACATTGTCGCGCCGACGAGGCCACCCGGTTTGGCCTCTCGCCGTGACCGTATAATGGCCATGTTGCCGCCGCCGAAAGTTTCTGGCCGTCCCCCAGGTGTCGTTTTCAGGAAAGCCGCAACAGCCGGGAAGTGGCGGTGAAAGAAATCTGTTGGCGCTGATCTGTTGAAAGCCATTACGTTGAAACATTGCCGTAGCGTTCGAAACCGAGCTGACCCGGCCAGAAACCCATCAAACTGAATTACAGAATGAATTAGGTGCTGGTGGGCGTTGAGATTGCCAATACATCCGCGAAATTAAAGACAAGGCGGCGCGTGGCTGGCCAGCGAAATTGCCTGCAAAACTCCACAAGGCGAATCAGCAGGTATGACTGTGATCGAAAAGAGCTCGCTGGTTGTCACCAAGCGCTCGATCCGTAGGGGCCGGTGACGATTATTCGTAGTTCAGGGCAACGCAGGAAACAGCGGTGCAATGAGCATGAACCGGGCAGGCCAAGACCGAACAATGACATTGGCGGCGCGTTGTTTGCCGATGGAGCTGGAGCTTTTCAGTCGTGGGCGCTTTGCCGCTTGCCGATGGTTATTCGACGACGTTCCGCAACTGATCTGCAAGGTCAGAAAGTGACGCTGAAACAGTTGAAAGTCACGGGTTCGGAAAAAGTTACCGTTCCGGCAGGAACCTTCGATGCCTTCAAAGTCGAAATCACTGGCGGCGGCCCAGGCAAAATCACAATCTGGATTGCCAAAACCAATCGCAACCTGATCAAAACAGTGCCGTCGTTCCGTCAAACGGCGCGGTGATCACTTCGGAGTTAGTGCAATAAGTTCACAGTAAGTTCAGAGTTCACGCTTTAGCGTGTAGAAGCGTCTGCTGACACGCTGAAGCGTGAACTCTGAACGGGAGACAAGCAATGGCCGTTTACGGGCAAACCTATAAATCTTACGAAGGTCAGTTGACGCCGTCGTGGTCGCGGTTTCTGGTGATTCCGCGATACGCCTATCAAGACCTTTTCAAATACACGCTGTTCGTCGTTTTGTACGTAGTGTGTTTTGTTCCGCCGCTGATTTTTGCCACGATCATTTACCTGCATCACAACGCGGCTGCGCTGGCGATTTTTGGCATCAGCGGAGGCGACATTGTTCCGATCAACGGAATGTTCTTTTCAATCCTGACAGGCATTCAAACTTCGCTGGCGTTTATCTTCACAGTGATAATCGGGCCGGTTTTGATTTCACGAGACCTGGCGAACAACGGCCTGCCGCTTTATTTGTGCCGCCCGTTTACTCGATTTGAATACATCCTGGGCAAAGCCTCTGTGTTGTTGATACTGCTTTCATCCATCACCTGGATTCCCGATGTATTGCTGTTTTTGTTTCAGGCTTATCTGGAAGGCGGCGGCTGGCTCACCAGCAACTTGTGGATGCTTTACGCGATTCTGGTGGTTTGTCTGGCGTGGATTGTGATGCTGACGTTACTGGCGATGGCGTTTTCGGCCTGGGTTAAATGGAGAACGGCGGCCAGTGCGGCGTTGTTTGCCATCTTCATTATCCCAACGCCGATTGGTTTTGCGGTTCAGGGAATCCTGCATTCCAACAAAGGTCATTTATTGAACGTAGCCATCGCGCTGAATGTTATGACCCAGGAACTGTTCCGGCTCAGGGAAGACATCAGCATTAATGACAGTGACTTTTTCTTTTCCTACGGCGAAGCGTGGATGGTCTTTTTCGCCTACGCCGCGCTGTGTTTGTACATGCTCTGGCGCAAAGTGCGCGCTTACGAGGTGGTGTCCTGATGGAATCTCAAATCTCGAATCCCAAATCTCAGGTTCCTGTTCGTGAACCGCAGTTTGTTGGATCAGCGCAGGAAACGATTGATCCGCATCAACTGATTGTCTTCCGCGACGTATCGAAGTTTTACGGCGAGATTCTGGGGGTCAACCGCGTCAATCTGACCATTGCGCCGGGCATCACTTCGCTGGTTGGGCCGAATGGTTCAGGCAAAACTACGCTGATGAATCTGATGACCGGATTGATCCAGCCGACTCGCGGAGACATTCGCGTGCTTGGCGTCGCCCCCGACGATCCACAGCGAATGTTCAGTTTTATGGGTTATTGCGGCCAGTTCGATTCCTTTCCGAGAGGGATGACGGGCTACGATTTCATTTATTCGTTTTTGCTGGTTGACGGTTATCCGAAAAAAGAAGCCGAGGCTATGACCTGGCGAGCCATCGAACGAGTTGACTTGGTCGAGGCCGCTCATCGCAAAGTCGCCGCTTACAGCAAAGGCATGCGCCAGCGCATTCGCCTGGCTCAATCCATTGCTCACGATCCGTCGGTAATCATTCTGGACGAACCGCTGAACGGACTTGATCCGATGGCGCGCGACGAAACCAAACGGCTGTTCCGCCAACTGGCCAAAGATGGGCTGCACCTGATTATTTCCAGTCACATCCTGCACGAACTGGAAGAAATGTCCGACACCATCGTGCTGATCAACAACGGTTACATTCTGGCCGAAGGCGGAGTCAGCAGCGTGCGCGAAGAAAAGATGGAAGAGCATCCGATGCAAATCATGATTCGTTGCGACCGTCCGGCGGAATTTGCTTCCAAAGTGTTCGCCAGCGATTCCGTCGTCGAAGCTCAATTGCACGAAGACAAACACGGACTGTTCATCAAAACGCGCAACGCTGATGCGTTTTACTTGCTGCTGAACCGTATGGCTGCCGAAGAAGGTTTCAACGTCGAAACGGTTGCGCCTGTGGATGACAATTTGAATGCTGTTTACCATTACCTGATCGGATCAAGCGGAGGAGGTCAAGCATGAGTTCATTGGTCGAAACCGCGGCAAAGCCCGCAACAACAAATCTTCCGTGGGGAATGTGGTGGCGACAGGT
The DNA here is from genome assembly GCA_044221525.1 of Blastocatellia bacterium. GTDB lineage: Bacteria > Acidobacteriota > Blastocatellia > RBC074 > RBC074 > RBC074. The sequence goes on from JBGAPB010000013.1 coordinate 24,376, forward strand.
GCGTGCAATTCTGCGAATGGAAGTGAAGAAAAACTTCTGGGGCAAACGCGCCTTGCTGATTTATTTCTTCGCGGCAATCCCGGTGCTGGTCATGTTTTTGCTGACTTTTGCCGACGCTGACGCTGCCAACGACATCAACAAATTCTGGTCGTCAGCTCAGGAAATTTTTGCCAACATCTTTGAAGCTTTGATCTTGCGAACGATGGTCTTTTTCGGCTGCGCGTGGATTTTCATGAATCTGTTTCGCGGCGAAGTCGTGGATAAAAGTCTTCACTATTACTTCCTTTCTTCGCTGCGCCGTGAAGTGCTGGTTGCCGGAAAATACTTTTCGGGTTTGGTGACTTCGGTGATTCTGTTTTCGCTGACTACAGCCGGTTCGCTGTTCTTTCTGTATTGGGCGCGCGATTACCCGGCAAACGTCAATTACCTTTTCGATGGCCCCGGATTGAGACAATGCCTGATATACCTTGGCGTTACGATTCTGGGCTGCATAGGTTACGGCGCGGTTTTCATGTTCATCGGGTTGTTTTTTCGCAATCCGATCATTCCGGCGTTNAGATGCGTTTTACGCTGCTGAACCGTATGGCTGCTGAAGAGGTTTCAATGTCGAAGCGGTTGCGCCTGTGGACTGATTTGAATGCTGTGTTGCAATTACCTGATTGGATCAAACCCGGAAGTCCAAACATGGTTCATTCAGGTTGAGCCGCAGCAAAGCCCGCAACAGCAAATCTTCCGTGGGGAATGTGGTGGCGACGAGTGCGTGCAATTCGCCGAATGGAAGTGAAAAACTACCGGGGCAAACGCGCCTTTGATTTACGTCTTCGCGGCGATTCCGGTGCGCGGTCATGTTTCTTGCTTGACTTTCGCCGATACGGATGCCGCCAACGACATCAACAAGTTCTGGCCGTCAGCTCAGGAAATTTTTACCAACATCTTCGAGGCATTGATCCTGCGAACGATGGTCTTTTTCGGCTGCGCTTGGATTTTCATAATCTGTTTCGCGGCGAAGTCGTGGATAAAGTCTTCATTACTTTCCTTTCGTCGCTGCGCCGTGAAGTGCTGGTTGCCGGAAAATACTTTTCGGGTTTGGTGACTTCGGTTATTCTGTTTTCGCTGACGACGGCTGGTTCACTGTTCTTTTTGTATTGGGCGCGCGATTACCCGGCAAACGTCAGTTACCTTTTCGACGGCCCCGGATTGAGACAATGCCTGATATATCTTGGCGTTACGATTCTGGGCTGCATAGGTTACGGCGCGGTTTTTATGTTCATCGGATTGTTCTTCCGCAATCCGATCATCCCGGCGCTGGTGGTTTACTTTTGGGAATGGCTGAATTTTCTGCTGCCGCCAGTTTTGAAAAAAATCAGCATCATTCATTACCTGCACACGCTGGCTCCTGTGCCAATTAACGAAGGGCCCATGGCAACAGTTGTTGCGGCAACTTCGCCGTGGCTGGCGGTGCCAAGCTTGCTGATCTTCACGGCAATCGTGCTGCTCTGGCTGCGGTGAAAATCCGCCGCCACGAAATCAGTTACGGCACTGAATAATCTGTACGAAAACGCGCGTTCAGGCGGAATGTCGGTTAACTTCAGTCACGCCCGTTTCGCCTGAGGGTTGGACTACACGTGAGCAGGAATTTTATGAGCGCAATTGGTTCAATCGGTTGGATAGATTTGACGGTCGAAAATGCCGATCAGGTCAAAGACTTTTACGCCGCTGTCACCGGCTGGCAGCCTTCGGGTCTGGATATGGGTGATTACAGCGATTACGTCATGAGCACGCCGGAAACCAACGAAGGAGTTTCCGGCGTTTGCCACGCGCGCGGATCGAATGCCGGATTACCGCCGGTCTGGCTGATTTACATCAACGTCGCCGACATCGAACAGAGCCTGGCCAAATGCGTTGAACTCGGCGGTGCGGCCATCACTCCGATCAAGAATTACGGCGGGCAAGGGCGATATTGCATTATCCGCGATCCTGCCGGGGCGCATTGCGCGCTATATCAATCTCTAAAGCAGGAATAATCTCAATTCGTCCTGATTTGGAGCACGACGGCTCGCCGCCGCTTTGGCGTTAATTGAAAAGCCATTCCGCATCACCATTCAGTCTGTAGCGAACGAAAAGCTGCACCGAGTTGCAGCACTCCATATTAGCCCGCGCCGATTCCCAATCGCGCAACACGTTTTCAATCGGTATGTTGCCCCGTAGCTGGCGAGGCCGATTGAATTTCGGGCGCAGTGCGGCTGGATCGCGGAGCCGGCGCAGGCTGAATAACTCCATCAGTTCGATAAAAGTCTGGCGAGCCACGTTGTCGCGGGGGTGCTGCGACCAGTTTGGCTTTCGTCCAGATCAAGTACTGGCGAAAGCTGGATCGTTGATGCAGTTCCTTCCATAAAACCCAACCACCATTCGTCGCGCGCTTTGGTTTTGATGACCGCAGCGAGTTTGGCTTTAAGCTCCGGCCATTTTTTGAAATCCATCTGAGCCTGAAAGTCTGGATCGGTGATGCCAGTCTTTTCCAGCAGCAACGCATAAAACTGCGGTTCGATGGAGCCAATCGCCACAAACTTGCCGTCGGCGCATTCATAACTGCCGTAAAAGTGCGCGCCGCCATCCAGCAAATTCACGCCGCGTTTGCTGCTCCAATGTCCGGCGGCTTTGCGGCCATAAATGATCGCCATCAACGCCGACGCCCCGTCGGTCATCGCCGCGTCAATTACCTGTCCCTTGCCGGATTTCCCGGCTTCCAGCAAGGCGCAAACAATCCCAAACGCCAACATCATGCCGCCGCCGCCAAAATCTCCAATCATATTCAGCGGAGGCACTGGCGGAGCGTCCGGTCGTCCAATTGCGTTCAACACTCCGGTCAATGCGATGTAGTTGATGTCGTGTCCGGCGGCAGCGGCCAGCGGCCCGAACTGTCCCCAGCCCGTCATTCGTCCGAAAATCAATTTCGGATTCCGAGCCAGACAAACTTCCGGCCCCAATCCCAACCGCTCCATCACGCTGGGGCGAAAGCCTTCGACCAGGGCGTCGGCCTTTTCGATCAACTTCAACGCCGTTTCAACTCCTTCTGGCGTTTTCAGATCGAGCGCCACCGAACGTTTGCCGCGATTCATCACGTCAAACTTTGAGCTTTTGGAATTCGGACGATCAATGCGAACGACTTCCGCGCCCATATCCGCCAGCATCATCGCGCAAAACGGCCCCGGCCCAATGCCCGCCATTTCGATAACTTTAATTCCTTTGAGTGGTCCCAATTGTTTTCCCCTTGAATTGATCGGTTGATTGGGCGTTGCTGCTGCGTGAACTCAAAACATGACAAAAAGTCAGTTTAATCTTCAGACGGCGGCTTGTTTTCGCGGATTCTGGATTTCAATTCGCTAGTGGTGATGATCGTTCGACGCGGTCGGTCAGAGACTTCATCCTGAACAATAAGACCGGCAGACCCGGATTCCGAAAGCCCCACGATTTGGCCTTGGCCAGTCAACAGAGTCGAGCCGGTTCGGCGATAAAAGCTGGAATCCTGATAAATGTCTTCCAGCACGCCCAGCACGACTTTGGCGACGGCAGTCACAGGAACGGCCAGAATGATTCCCAACAAGCCGAACAGATTGCCGCCGATAACCAATCCGACCAGCACCCACATCGGATGCAGATTCAAACGACTACCCAGCAATTTTGGAGTCAGGTAATAACCCTCCACGCTCTGGACTATGGAAATGACCGCTAGCACGCTAGCGATGCGTCCGAAACCGGCTCCGTCCAGGGCCACAAAAAACAGCGACAAAGCCAGACCAACCAGAGTTCCCAGATAAGGTACAAAGTTCAGCAGCCCCGATAGCATTCCGATTGTGAAGCCAAGTGGGACTCGCAGAGCCATGAAACCGGCGGAATACATTACGCCCATTGCCGTTGCTATCAGTAACTGGCTGCGAACGTAAGACGACAATACATTATTGATCTGACCGATCAGGTCTGTGGTGACTGTGCGAAATCGCGGAGGTATCAGCCTATCAATCCGTTCGCGCATTTCGCGATAATCGGCCAGCAGATAGTAAATAAAAAACGGGATAAGCAGGTAATCCAGAATCGAAGAAGTCAGATCAACCAGTTTGAACAAACCGCTTTGCAGCCAACTCACGATCCAGCCTACGATCTTTGAGCGGTCGCCATTGGCTTTGTATTTTTCGATTTGCTGTCTAACCAGTTCGTAAAGCTGAGGGTTGATCTCTTTGATTTTAAGAGTGACTGCATCAACGCGAGCTTGATCGTTAACCAGGGCATTGGCTTGATCGTATGACTGGTTCAACTGATTCCAGACACTTGGAATGACAAAAATCAGCACCAGTACAATCATCAGCGCCGCCGCCGTGATCCCCAGCAAAGTCGAAGATGACCGCGACCATCCGCGTTTTTCAAACCAGGTGACAATCGGAGCCAACAGGTAAGCCAGCGCGATTGAAATCAGCATCGGAACCAAAACGATTCGTCCGCTGATAAAGACGAGGATCAAAAAGACTATTACCAGCAGCGCCGCCGGAACCCAGCGCATCCATTCGATCGGCTCAAGCCGTTTGCTTGCCTCAGAGTTGTTTCCGCTATTCTGATCTTTCACTGGATTCTCTTGTCTCCTGTTCGCTCATCAGGCGGTTGATATGCCAGATGTAATGCAGCCCGGAAAATACCGCCATGGTCAGCGTGGCATAAAATGCCAAAGACAAAAAACGCGTAAAGACACCAAAAGCATTCGCCGCCAGAAAAAACACGATCATAGTGATCTGAACAAATGTGTTTAGCTTGCCGGGTATGGAAGGCCTGAAGCCGCTGAAGCCAGTGGTCATGTTGATAACCAGAGCGGCCAGCACAATTATCACATCCCGGCTGATGGCTGTGGCGGTCAGCCAGAACGGAATCGGCGGAGTCTCAGTGAAATTTGGCAGAGTTAAAACAATAAATGCCGTCACCAGCAGCAATTTATCGGCCATCGGATCCAAAATAGCCCCAAGCTGGGTTTTCTGATTAAAGGCGCGAGCTACTAATCCATCCAGCCCGTCAGTGACGGCGGCGGCAAAGAAAACGCCCAACGCCCAATCAAACCTGCGATCATGCGCCGCCACGACAAAGACGGGGATCAATATGAGCCTTAGAACAGTTAAAAGATTGGCAACGGTCAGAGCCGACGACATTGTATTTTAAGCCGGGAGCGAGGGCATTTCGGCCCATCTGGTTAAGTAATTATGGTTGATATTCCCTGAAGCTGTTCGCAACGACGGGCATCATATCTTTTCGATTTTTCTTTTGAAAGCATTTTGGCAATAATGCGCGCGCTATGCGAACTTTAGTAGTTGGTGACATTCACGGAAAACTCACTCTGTTCAATCGCCTGTTGGAGGCGATGAAATACAAGGCGGCGGACGACAAACTGATTCTGATCGGTGATCTGGTTGATCGCGGCGAAGATTCGCGCGGTGTAGTTGATAGAGCCATCGAATTACAGCGCGAAGCGCCAGACAAAGTAATCGTTCTCAGGGGAAATCACGAAGCAATGATGATTTCGGCTCTGACCGAACCTGAAGGCGAACAGTCTGAGTTGTGGCTTTATAACGGCGGAGTCGAGACTTTGCACAGTTACATCAACTCCGAAGGCGAATTCGATGTGCCTGAAGAACATTGGCGGTTTATGGAATCGCTGCCGACCTGGCACGAAGATGAACACGCCATTTACGTCCACGCCGCATTACCTGAAGAAAACGGCAAGTTTCTTCATCCAAGCGAAACTCCCGACAGCCCGGAACTTTACTGGTCGCGCAACAGGCATTTTTTCAGCAACTATCGCGGCAAGACAGTGATTTTCGGCCACACAATCACAGGCATGCTCTTTGGAGAACGCGAGCGTGTTTGGCTGCGCGACAATCTGATTGGCGTGGACACCGGAGCTTACCTGACCGGCACGCTTTCCGGCGTTGAGTTGCCGTCACGCCAGGTTTTCAGTGTCAGTGAAGACCACGAAGACGGCGAAGATGTCATTCAAGGCAAAGCCGCCGGAGTGAAAATGAAGTTTTGGCTTTAAGCCAAACCCGAAAATTTAGACAGGATTGACAGGATTTTCAGGATGAATGTAATCGCTCAACTTCTTCGCCGCGTTAGCGGCAGTTGAATTTAACCGTGTGGTTTCAACCCACGGTAAAGCGTCAGACATTTTCGCGTCGAGTCAGCGACGGCTGAATTCCCCCAGATTGTCAGAGAGTCCTCTTCCCATCCCAATCTTGCAAGCTTTAATTCAAGTTTACGAAACTCGCGAACAAGCGGTCTTGGCAACAGCCAGCACCGTTTCCGCGGAACTCCGCCGCCTGATCGCCGAACGAGGCCGAGCCATTGGCATCTTTTCCGGCGACGCTTCGCAAACGGAACTGCTGGATCAACTGGCCAACGCCGAAATCATCGAATGGACGCGCGTCGTAACATTTCATACTGCCGAGCTTCTGGGCGCTGATGAAGACTCGCCCCAATCCCACAGAAAGCTGCTGCTCGATCATCTGGTTCGCAGAGTTCCTATGGCCGAATTTCACGGCATTCGTGGAGAAGCAGCTAACCCCGACGCCGTCTGCACAAATTACGCTGCGCTGCTGAAAACTCGCACGCCGGATTTTGCGGTTTTGGAAATTGGGGAGAGCGGTCAGCTTGCGCTGATTGATTCGCGTGCCTGCGATTTCGAGGATTCAGCCGCCGTGAAGCTGGTTGAATCGGCGATTTCGCTGACGATTCCTACGCTGATGGCTTGTCCGACTTTGTTCGTCACCGCGTTCGGTGAGCAAAAACAACAGGCTGTGCAAGATGCGCTTGAAGGTGAAGTTACTGAATCCTGTCCAGCTTCGATCCTGCAAACTCATCCAAACGCGCATCTGTTTTTGGACAAGGAAGCCGCCGCAAGACTCAGTATCATTTGAAGTTCGGATTTGGAGTCATAAACACCAGCAGCTTCAGCCGTCCGTCGCTGGTATTTTTCACTCCGTGATTCGATCCAGCCGGAGCGAAGATGATCTGCCCTTCGCCCAATTCCTGTGCTTCGTCATCCACGATAAAAGTCCCGCTTCCGCCCAGCACGAAATACAGCTTGTCTTCGTCTTTGTGAGCGTGAACTTTCTGCTCCTGACCCGGTTCCAGGCAATAAACATCGCAGAAGAAATTCGCTGTCTCGAACAGGTTGATCTTCTGCATCTTGTCCGGCGAGAAAAGCGAGGTCGCAAACACGTCTTTGGTATTCATATGAAGCCCCTTGATTTCATCGGTCTAGAATCTTATTTGTTATGAAGCGTAATTGTAATCCAAAAAACTCGATTGACTGGAACTTCCCGATTTATGAAGCACGGGAAAAGCCCAATAGGCCTTACCCACTTATACAAGTCCGATGAAGTGTTATCCTCATTTACGACGCAAAGTGAGTGAGGGTAAGATTGCTGTAGAATATCCCGAAAAGGAAACAAGATGCTCATAGCAAAAATTGTCAAATCGAACTCTCACGTTGATTACGCCGCGCGGATTATGGATCCGTTTGAAACCGGCGAAGCGCCGAAGTCGGAAGATTACGGATTTGCTCAGTTTGTCAAAATTGCAGTCGGCAAAGGCGAAGCTGTCGGCGTGATTTACAACTCTCAGCTTATCAATCCTGAATTCGGCAATTACGGCCCGCGACTTTCTACGCCGCCGAACTTGAACTCTGTCTTCAGCCCTGATTACCTGAACGAACAGGGAGTGATGATCGGAGTATTGCTGCTGGGGTGGAAAGACGAGCGTGGAGTTCATCAGGGAGTGCCGCGCGTCGTGTTGCCGATAAATTCTCAGGTTGAGGCGATGACCGATGACGAAGTGCGCCAGTTTCATCTCGCCAAAAACGAAACGGTGCAGCTTGGTTATTACGCTCACGTCACAACCCACGCCGGAGATTTTGCTTTTCAACTGTTGACCGGCATCACAGATCAATTGGAAGGGTTGCTGGATGAAAGCCAACGCGCTCGCCTGGGCGTGTTAAAGCGAACTTTGAATTGGCAGCAAACAGTTGGCGGGATCAAATGAAATGATGAAATCGGAATGATGGATGAAGACCATGAATTCATCATTCCGCATTCATCATTTCCCAAAAGACGTCCATTTGCCACCTTGCTTCAGGGCAAATTGCGGTTGAGTAAGTTGGAACTGCTGCTTGAATTCGGGATTGTTTTTCAGAAAGAAATCGCGTGTTCGGTTGTCGGCTGTGGTGATTCGCCATCGGCCTTGTTCTTTCAGCAGGTATTGTTGAACTGAAACCCGGCCTTCCTTCACTTCCTCGCCGTTCATATTCATCGTCCGTTTCAGGCTTCCATAAATCGTCGTATCAATGACGGCGTAATCTCCGCGTTGTTGGACTCGGCTGATTTCCATTCGCTGAATGGTCAGAAATTGATCCAGCCGTTTCAGACTTTCAGCCAGTTGTTCTCGCGTGGTTTGTTTCTGAAGCTGCGACGGCAGAAAATCGTGAAGCTCTGCGTACTTCTGCGCTTTGAGCAAGGAAAAGAAACTTTGTGTTGTGCTGCGCGCATCGCCGGATTTGGTTTGAGCCTGAGCCGTAAAAGAAATTGACGCGATAATCAGCGCACAGCAAATGAGTTTGAATTTTGACATTGATACCTCCGAAAAGATCAAACGCGAGAAGGATTCAAGAAAGAGAATGAGTAGTCAAACCGTCCAAGAGAAGACAGCAAGCGATTTTGCCGAAGTCATGAAGCGCGACTGGAATCAGCGCGCCGAGGAAAATTCCAAATGGTTCATCAATACAGTCCGTTTGGATCAAACCGAAGATGAATTTGACTCGACAGGGTTGAGCGAAATTGACGCTCTGATTTTGCCGGAACTGGTTTTGATGACCGGCGGGCGCGATCCACGTGAACTCAGGTTTTTGGAAATCGGTTGCGGCATAGGGCGAATGACCAAACATCTGGCAGGCATTTTCGGCGAAGTTCATTCGACAGATGTTTCCGGCGAAATGATCCGGCAGGCTCGACAGCGTCTAGGTCATTTGTCGAACGTTCACCTGCACGAAACCAGCGGAGTGGATTTCGCCGCTTTGCCGAGTGATTACTTTGACGTAGCGTTTTCGGCTTATGTTTTTCAGCACGTTCCTGACAAATCGGTGATCGAATCGAACATTCGGGATGCTTATCGGGTCATCAAACCCGGCGGCATCGTCCGCGTTCACACCAACGGCGTCGAAGCCGAAAGTTATGCCGAAGCGGAAAAGAACACTTGGGCAGGCGCGACGTTTACAGAAAGCGAAGCTCGCCAGTTGGCGCGGGAACTTGGCGCGCAACTGATTAGCGTTTACGGCGCGGACACCATGTTTTGCTGGACGATGATGCGAAAGCCTAAAGGAGATTTTTCTCCCACGAAGGCACACGAAGAAAACACGAAGGGAAAATCAGGTCATCGGATAGAGTTTCATGCTCGGGCCGATAATTCGGCGATCCAAACGATTCCAACTGGGGGCGATGATGCCTGGCTTTCGCTGGTTGTTTCTGGCTTGGACAGGGAATCAGTTGACGCGAATAACTTGAAAGTGAGCTTGGGGGGAAATACCATCACGCCGCGTTACGTTGGCCGCCCGCGTCCGCATTTTGACGAAGAGTTGTTACGACGTTTTGGCCAGTTATTCGATCAACTGACCTACATCGAAGCGCGAGTTCCGGCTGGCACTAGCAGCGGCAAAGTCGCAGTGAAACTTGTGTTGGAAAGCGGCGAGGTTTCGCCGGGTTATGAAGTCGAGCTTGAAGACGCACGACCTGCGGCTCCAAAGATCGTGACGGTCAGAAACGGCTTCGATTACCAGGCAGAGATTCACGCCAGCGGGCCGAAGTCTTTGTTGCGTTTATTTGTCGAAGGGCTAAGTGGCGCGGCGAATTGCGACAACGTAAAAGTAAAAGTCGGCGAGCATTTAATCTCGCCGACTTTTGTTGGGTTTGTAACCGACATAGCCAGTTACCAGGTTGACGCTCAACTTCCCGCCGGAACCGAAACCGGCGAAGCGTCGCTTGAGTTGATCTTCAGCGGAGTAGCTTCGGAGCCTGTCGCAATTGAGATCAAAGGCAAGGTCTGAAGTTTAAGCCTTGTAAGTCCGTTCGCGTCTGGGATCCCATTTAATGTACTTGTTTTTGCGGAAGGCTTCAGTAGCCATGCCGACAGCAACAACGCCGTAATACCCGGTCATCACGTCAGTTTTGATGGCCGCTCCATTGCGAATTGCATCTTGCAGATTGCGATGATGCAGCAGAATATCTTCGCCGCCGGTTTTTTTGTGAGTAATGATTTCCTTGTCGCCTGCTCGGTTCATTCGGCCTTCGGGGCGGATGACGAAACCATCGCGTGTGAATTCCAGCGTGGCTTCGTGGCCGCGAATGACGTGCGGAATCGGTTCGGCGTTTGCCATTGAAGAAACGGCGATGACCGTCAAACCTTCAGGATAATCCAGCATCATGTTGAAGGTATCCGGAATCTCGGCCACGCTGTCTCGGAATTCCCATTTACCGCCCACGGCTACTGCCCGTTCGGGGAATTTCAAATCCAGAGCGCGTATGATTCGCGTGATGCGATGCACAAACAAATCAGTGGCAATGCCGCTTGAATAATCCCAATACCTGCGCCATTGCAGAAATCGCTGTGGGTCAAACGGGCGTTTCGGCGCCGAACCCAGAAATGCATTCCAATCCAGATTGACGCCGGGTTTAACGTCATTATCGGGATTTTCAGCATCGCCCATGATCATAAAATCGCCTTTGTGATTGCGCGAATAATCAATTTGAGCCTGAATCGGACGACCGATTTTGCCTTCTTTTATCATTCGGTTGGCCACTTCGTAAGAATCATCCGAAAGCCCTTGCACGCCAACCTGCATTTTGACTTTGGTCTCCTGAATCTTTTTGACGACCTTTTTTGCTTCTTCGATTGACCAGGTCATGGGCTTTTCGCAATAAATGTGCTTGCCCGCGTCGGCGGCGTCCATGGTCATTTTGGCGTGCCAGTGTTCTGGGGTGATGATGGCTACGTAATCAATGTCTTTTTGATTCAGCAGTTCGCGGTAATCCTTAATGGGCTTTGCGCCGGTTTTTGAGGCGGCCTGATCCAGACGTTTTTGATAAATGTCACAGACCGCGACGATTTCGACGTTGTCGGTGTCTTTCATCCTCAGCAGCGCGGGAATGTGTGAACCCTGCGACAATCCGCCGCAGTCAACAGCACAGAAGCCGTTGAAGCGGAAACGAAATCACGACGAGTGAATTTTGAATTGTTCATGGTGTTCAAGTGAGGTTAAAGCACGTCCGCAATCGCTTCGCAGACGTAGCCGATGTTGTTGTCATTCAATGCAGCCACGCAAATGCGTCCGCTGCCGACGATGTAAAGGCCGAATTTTTCGCGCAAGGCTTTGACCGCGTCGGGCGATAAACCGGAGTAAGAAAACATTCCGCGCTGATTTTTGATGAAGCCGAAATCCATCTCGACGCCTTTTTCGCGGAGCATATCAACGAACTTGCCGCGCATTTGCCAGATGCGCTCGCGCATTTCGGCAAGCTCAGCTTCCCATTGTTTGCGAAGTTCGGCGTCGGCCAAAACCATCGCCACGATTTGAGCGCCGTGTGAAGGCGGGCTGGAATAATTGGTGCGTATGACTCGTTTAACCTGGCTCAGCACGCGCTTGGATTCATCGGCGCTGCTGGTTACAAAAGTCATCGCGCCAACTCGTTCGCGGTAAAGCCCAAAAGATTTTGAAAACGAGCTGGCAATCAAACACTGGATACCCGATTCAGCAAAAGCTCTGACGGCGAAAGCGTCCGATTCCAGACTTTCGCCAAAACCCTGATATGCAAAATCGAGGAAGGGAACCAAATCGGCTTGTTTGACGACATCAACAACCAGACGCCATTGATCGTTGGTCAGGTCAACTCCGGTTGGATTGTGGCAGCAAGCGTGCAGCACAACGATGCTTTTGGCGGGCAAACCTTTCAGCGTTTCCAGCATGCCGTTGAAATTCAAACCGTGAGTTTCCGGGTCG
>JBGAPB010000014.1:0-35112 GCA_044221525.1 Blastocatellia bacterium
GTGAACTCAGGGCGTTATGCGGCTATTGTCTGGCTGAAACCGGGCGATCCGGCTTTGCCGGGTTACAAGGTCGTTTCAATGCAAACACCTTTGCCGGACAGGCATTATCCGGTTTATCTGTTGTTGCCGGCGACCGTTACCAACCGATAACTTCAAACCAATTTTCAAACATAAATGAACAGCTTGTTAATTGACGAACTTCGGAAAAGTTATAGCGAAAAGCGCGCGGCGATTCAGGCGCGACTTGGCGAGTTTGCCGAAATCGGAGTCAGCCGTGACGATGCTCGCTTGTTTGAGGAGTTGTGTTACTGCATCTTTACCGCCGGAGCCAGCGCACGAATGGGGCTGAACTCGGTTGAGCGCGTTCGCCGCCACTTGCTGAAAGCAAGGCATGCGCGGCTGGAAAGTTTACTGGTCGGAGCGCACCGTTACCCGCGCGCACGGTCTGGTTACATCGTACACACACGGAATTATCTAAAAGGCGAATGCAATTTGCGGCTGAGCGAAAAGCTGGATTCATTCGGCAAAGACGCCGAAGCCCGGCGCGATTTCTTTGCCCGCAATCCTGGCATCAAAGGCATAGGTTACAAAGAAGCCAGCCATTATCTTCGCAATATCGGTTATCGTGGTTACGCGATACTGGACAAACACATTCTGCGGACTCTGCATGATTGCGGAGTGATCGAATCGCCCAATCCGCCTTCGACAAAAAAAAAGTATCTGGCTGTCGAAGAGCAGATGAGAAATTTCGCCGCAGAGCTTAGAATCAATTTTGACGAACTTGATCTCCTGCTATGGTCGAACAAAACCGGCGAGATATTGAAATGATGGGCTCTGAATGATGAATGATGAATCACCTGATTCAACTAACCTGCCATTTATCATTCAGAATTCAGCATTCATTTTTTCTTGGAGGTACTGTTATGAAATTCGCTCTCCGGACTCTGATGATTACTATTGCTGCTGCCGTTATGCTTGCAGCTCTCAACCAGGAAACGCTGGCTGAATCGCGGGGCAAGGCGCTGAAACGTGCTGAGAAAGAAATCCGCGCCACCAATTTTACGGAAGCTGAAAAGATTTACCGGCAATTATTGGAAAAGGATCAAACCGACAAGGACGCCCGGCTGGGTCTGAGCTTTGTATTGGTGAAACAGCTAAAGCTGCAAGATGCTTACGATCAAGCGGCGCAGGTGATTTCCGCCGACCCGCTCAGCGCGCGAGCCTTTGCCCTGCTGGGAACTTCACTGCTGCGTTCCGGCGAATTCCGCAATTCGGTTGAGGCGCTTTATACCGCAGTCAAATTCGATCAGAAACAGGCGCTGGCCATCGCGGGATTGTCTGAGATCGAATACTTTGAAAATCGTGCCAGGACTGCCTACGAAGGTTTGAGAAGAGCAATTATGCTGGAGCCGAACGAGCCGGATTATTACGTCTCGCTGGCCCGCGCCTGCTCCCGGCTGGAGTATTACACTGAAGCGGCGGACTCCTATCAACGATTCCTGGAAGTTTCACCGAAGACCGACGTCGAACGCCGCGCGCGTATCAAAGGGTTGATTGATTTTTACCGCTATCTGGGGACCACCAAAATTAACCGGGCCAGCGGCAAAGAAGTCGTAACGCTTCCTTTTGAACTGATAAACAATCGCCCATTCATAAAGATAATGATTAATGGCAAAGGGCCATTCCGTTTTGTGATTGATACCGGTGCCAGCATGTCCGTCTTGTCGGACAAAACCGCGGACTTGCTGGGCGTCAAACCGGTTGCCAAGGGCGGCAGCGCGCGTGCCATCGGCGGCAGCGGGACCTTCCCGATATTGTATGGCTTGTTGGATTCGATTCAGATGGGTGAAACCAGGATAGATGTTGTGCCAATTTACATACGCACAGTCCATTCGACTTCTGAAACTCCTGAAGCGGAACGCTCCGATGGATACATAGGGTTGTCAGTTTTGTCGCAGTACGCCGTGACGCTGGATTACAAAACTCAGGAAATGTTGCTGGATAGAACGCCTTTGCGCGAAGACCAATTGGTTCAATCGGCTGCCGATCAAACCGGAGTTGCAGCCCCTGTTGAGAATCTGGGTGCGCTGGCGGCTACCGGAGTTGACGTTCCAATTCGCAGCACCAGTGGAGGACTGGCCAGCGCCGAAGCTCATTTGCCGACAATGGATCGTCCGCTGAATTTCATAGTTGACACCGGAGCGACGATTTCAGTGATTTCCAAAGCCGCTGTCAAACATAATCAGTTGGAAGGGATGAAGCTGAAAGGCGAAACTTTTCGTGTCATCGGCGCAGCCGGAGTCGAAGACGGCGCAGAGGCTCTGGGGCTTTCGACGCTGACGGTCAACAATCTGCGAAAGAGCAATTCCCGCGCGCTGATTTTGGATCTGGAAGCGGTCAACGAAACTTCGGGCTTTGAACAGCATGGAGTTTTGGGCGGAGATTACTTGCGTCATTTCCGGGTCGTGCTGGATTTGCGGAGACATTTTTTCGGACTGACTCCGCAAAGCCCTGCGATTACCATCGCGGCGGAAAAGAAGTGAGCCTGGAACAATGACCTCGACCATCTATCTGGAAACTTCTGTCGTTGGCGCTTATCTGGACAAAGGCGATTCTTTTCGGCGCGATTTGACAATTCGGTGGTGGGAACACGAACTGAAAAACTATCGTGCCTATATTTCGCCGCTGGTTCAGCGTGAACTTGAGCGGACGCGCGAACCGTATCGCAAAAGTTACTTGAAGTTGATTCACCATCTGCCGCAACTGGAAGTTCCAGAAGAAGCCGCCATTCTGGCTGACGGTTATATCGGTCGCGGCATTTTTCAGCGGAAGTTTCTGGGAGATGCGCTGCACGTGGCATTGGCTTCGTTTCACAAGATTGATTATCTGGTAACCTGGAATTTCGGCCATCTGGCCAGTGTCCATCGTCAGGCCCGAATCAAACTATTCAACACCGCCGCCGGTTTTTTCGTCCCGGAGATTGTCAGTTTTTAGTCAACGAATTATAGTGAGTTTGGTCTATTCAACACCGCCGCCGGCTTTTTTTCGTCAAGAGAGAGATCGTGACTCCGGAATTTGATTCAAATGGAACGATGTTGAGAGTGGTGCAGACACCCCAGCCAGCCACACCGTGCTTGGTTGGGAGTCGGTAGCATTATTCTACCGACTACCGGCTACCGACTACCGACTACCCGAAATGTACCATCGCCCCCGATTTTTAGAAGAGTTGGATGCAATACGCGAAGAGATGTCGCGTGAATGTGATTATGACGTTGACCTGTTTGCTGAGATGATTCGCAGCGATCAGGCTCCGGCCCACGGGCGGTCGCGCAACATTCGCGGAGTTCGGCAGTACGCTCCGCCGAATCCTGCGCTGGTGGAAAAATCATCTCGTGGAAAGAAAGATGATCTGTAATGAAAAAGCATGGAATTTAGGCTTTAGCCTGGTTCCTGCTCAAGGAAGCTTCCTGATGAATTATGCCTGAGCCTTTTGACGCAATTGGATTTCAAATCAAAGACGACGCTTCTTACAAAGCGCTGGCTGAACAGGCTCATCAACTCGGCGCGCTCAGCAAAGCTCACCGCCCGCTGGGAACCTTGCACGGATGCTGTTGGAGCCTGGGTGCGGGTTTGGAAGTCTGGACAGTCCTTTATGAATCGGCCAAGGGAATGTTTTACGCTGATTGCCGACCGGCTTTTCGCGGCCAACGGCTGATTGGGTTTTATCCGTGGGAAATTCTGGAATACGAAGAAGACGGCGAAGCGATTGTTCGCGGAGCAGTTCTGGACTCTCCGTTGGAGTTCATGTTCGCGCTGCAAAACATAACTGAAATCAATCCGCTGGATTTTCGTGAGCGCCCGATTACTGCCGCTGTGGCCGGATTGGCTTACCGTGCAAAAGTCGGCACCCGCAGCATCAAACCTGCTTTTGAACCTTTGACCGAACGTTCGCGCAATCGCCGGACAACCGAAACCGATTACACAATTCGCGGCAAAATTCTTTCCTGGCGCGAAATGCATAACCCGCGCACCGAAGAAAATCTTTTCTGGGTGGACGTAGACGCGGGCAAAATCAAAATCGAAGTCATCATCAACCGCACAGATCTGAAGGGTGAATTGAAGGTTGGTGCCTGGCTTTCCGCCGAAGCCTGGCTGCAAGGCCACATACTAAACGACAAAGATTTGATGCTGCGTTACGAGGGCGTTGACCGCGAAGCTTCACCCGGTGATCTGTGGATTAAGCTCCGCCGAGACCATTGAGGCTTTTGTTTGCCATTCAGCTTGCTTGCAAAAGTCCCTACCACCATCAGGAATTTTCAGGTCGAACGCAATCGACGTTTGCCGCGATTCATTACTTCAAACTTCGAGCCTTTGGAATTTGGGCGATCTATGAGAACGACTTCCGCGCCCATATCCACCAACATCATCGCGCAAAACGGCCCAAACCCAATGCCTGCCATTTCAATGGCTTTGAGTGTTTCTCCAGAAAAACTGATCTTTGTGATTATTCGATGGTTGAACATTCAGTTTCCCACAAAATAAATGTTAAACACGAAAAATCATACGCTAAGGGTTAAGCAAAAATCCTTCGGTGGAACGAACAGTGCCTGCATTTTGTATTGTTAATCAGCCAGTTGAAAAAGCTTTCAATTGGCTGGCGCAGTTTCCCGACTAACTTGGGCGATTATTAGTATTTCTCCATCCTGGTCAACTCTTGACCGAGTTTCTTGATTGGTGTGTAAAAGTCGTTCCTTGTTCACAATGATTGTTGCCACGGCAAAGCCTTAGTCAATGTGCTTTCAGACAGTGAGTTCTTGGTCTTTGATACTCGGCAGATCGTGGCACGAGCCTTCGCGTAAATCTGCGTCGGCGAAGCGTCCGCTGCGTCGCTGTCCGACTGTGTGCAAGCGGGCACCGAAATAGAACTTCTTGCTTGGACAATAGCCCACATCCGCAAAGTCTTGAGCGACGCGTGCCGTATAGGCATGACCACCTTTGGCCAGAATAATCGGCAAAGAGTCCAGCTAAATTCGGCAGCCGCGCTTGATGACCTGCGCTTGCCAGATGCCGCCCAGCGTTTGAAAACGAAACAGGCGTGCCAGAAGGTTTGATACGCGGGCAGGAGCGGTCCACCTCAAATCGTAGATCGCTTTTTTCTCCAGATGACCAAACAAGTAGATCGTCATGATTGATCGGGTAAACCTGGGCTTGGGTTGAACATTGAAAACAGGTGGCGGCCTGCGTATCGTAAAGCAGGCAGACAAGCAAATATAAATGAGTTGAATCGGTCAGCTTGCTTGTCTGTCATTTCACCCCTGATTCACATATGAACCAAGATCAGCCATTCCTACTACTTTGGCTACTACCAAAGGCTTAGGAACAATTTTTCCTTGTGCAAAAGTATGATCACGGTAAACGCTGAATGTCCCTTCCAATAACTGATGAAGTAGGCTCACTGCTTTGAAAGCATCTCGTTTGAGAGTGACGGCACTAATTGAATGTCTCGGATGAAGATGCCTATTCCGGATTTTGTTTATATCATCAAGTAATTGGTCTTGGTCTTTTGTGATCAATCTTTCCGCTCTAAGTTTTGAAATCTTGTTGCCCAATGTCTGGTTAAGAAACCATTTCTGGATTGGTATTGGTAAACCAAATCTTTGCGATAACCGATTACAGATTCGGTCAGCAGTTGTCGCTGTGGATGCGATGCAAGAAAAGAAATGTCCGTCAATATAAGTCTGCCTTGCTTCATTTAAGAGGGTGTTAATCGTCACGGTGAACTAAAAGTGTGGGCAATCTCAAGTGCCGTTTGACACGAGTAGTCGCTGTCCCCTTTACAGAGTCAACCAAGGATTCTGCCAATCGAATTACAGTGCGTCGTTTTAGTGTCGGACTAGGCAAATTGTCATACTGGTTGCGGATGAAATCGAAATAAACCTGCATGTCCTCATCGCCAGGGCTGATTTTGCACCCTTCTGGTTGCCAGCGATTGGTGAAGAACTTCAAAATCTCGTGTCTGGGTTATACGCGACATTTTCTTGGAAAGTAAGTAGACCCTTCCATTAGCTGCTTGAATAAAAAAGATGAAGGGATAATTTCGAAGTGTGTCAGCTAGCTTAATGCCCCCAAGCCCCTTAATCATTTCTGGGGCAACGGATTCTCCTGGCAGGATTGGTTTTGCAAGAACTGCTTGCAATTCGATGATGCTGTTATCTGCCTCGTCATTGAGCAAAATCGAAGGCTTATGAAGATCCTCCCATAACAATAATGCCGCTATTAGGTTAAGTGGCGGAGTTGCCAGATTCCGATTCACTCGCCTTTCATCTCAGGATATATCGAAGTAACCATAAGCCTGTCGAAAAGCGTTTGTGCAGCGGATTTGGTCTTCATTGCTTCTCTCAACTCTTCAAATGGGCGGATTAGTGACAAGTCAATTAACCTGTTTGTAAAAAGCTCTCGCCTTTCGCGGCCATCTCAACCAGCAGTTTTGGCGTAGTAAATCGTTCGCCGTACAGTTCCGCCAAGCGGTCGCATTCGGCAACGAAAAGTCTGCGACGCCAACGGTGTCAATCAACGACAGCCGCCCGCCCGCTCGCCTTTATGAGTTGTCGTCGCCTATCCAACTGTCGTAGCCGTCCTCAAGCGCGTGGTAACGCCCGTGCGCCCAATCATAAAAACTCTGCCAAGTGTCCAGAAATGTCTTGTCTTCAGCGTTTCACCTTCTTCCACAATACGGCATCATCTCCGGATTCCACAAGTTCACGACGTATCTTAAGCACGCCCGGTCTTCAGTTCTTCAACCATCGTGAGTTCCCCAATTCGACTAGCAAGCCAGAAATGGGCTGCCCTTCTTAAAACCGGCAATAGTCATCGTTTTTACTTCATCTTTTTGATACTTTCTTTTCCGTCACTGGGTAAGAGTGGCCCTTCTCTGGCGTCTGTCCGTGAAGGTATACCACCCGCCAAAACCACCTGTTATTTGCTCTTTAGTTACCTCAATCGAGTTTCTCTGAGTGCTTCAATCCGGCGTTTCTTCATGACTGTGTATTTGACACCATCTACTTTCTGTTCAATGAAAGGTCTGAGTTGACTGGGATGTGTGGCGATACCCCTGCTTTTTTGTAAGGCTGGAATCTTTGCTCCAATCTTGAGATCAAATTTGCATTGCTGGATACAGTGCTTGAAGAGCCAAATGAACAAAGACAAATCATAAGTTTGTCAAAAAAAGCTCTCGCCGTTTCGCGAAACCACTCCTGACCAACAGCTTCGGAGGAGTAAATCGTGCCGTACAGTTCCACTATCCGATCGCATTCGGCGACGAAGTTCTTCACGCCGACGGTATCAATCAACGACAACGGCCCGCCCCGTGTAAGGCGGAAAACCTAAACCCAACATTGCGCCTACGTCACCGTCTGCCTGATCGGTCAGCACATTTTCTTCCATGCAGCGGGCGGCGTCCAGCGCCTGCGCGCACAGCAATCGTTTCTTGATTTCTTCGACGCCAGGTTGTTCGGCGGCTGCGGGAAAGTGTTCGGCCAAACCCGGCCATAAAAACTCTTGCCGCCTTCGGGGTATTCGTACATTCCTTTGCCGGACTTGCGACCAACGCGGTCGAGCTTTCAAAACAACGTGATGACGGCGTCGCCGGATTGCGATTTGTAGGCTTCGCCCAGGTCTTTCGTTTGTTCGCCGGATGTAGTAGTTGAGGTCAATGCTGACTTCGTCCAGCAGCGACAACGGGCCGACGGGCATTCCGGGTCATTCGCGCCGCGTTTTCGATCAGTGCCGGAGCCTTACCGCCCAGCAACATCGTCGCCTTCGTTGATGTATGCGCCGCAAAACCGCGAGGTGTAAAAGCCTCGGCTGTCGTTGACCACAATCGGAGTCTTTTTGATTTGCTGGACGAAATCCATCGCCTTGGCCAGCGTCTCATCCGACGTTTGTTTGCCGCGAATGATTTCAACCAGCGGCATTTTGTCCACCGGCGAAAAGAAATGCAGCCCGATGAATTGCGGCTGGCGAATGCTGGCTTCGGCCAAACCACTGATTGGCAGCGTGGAAGTGTTCGACGCAAAAATCGCCGATTCAGAAATCACGGCTTCGGCTTTGCGAGTCACGTCGGCTTTGATCTCGCGGTTTTCAAAGACGGCTTCGATAACCAGTTCGCATCCCGCCAGGTCTGCGTAATCGGTCGTAGGTTTAATCAGCGACAACAGCTTGGCGGCTTTTTCTTCGGTCGTGCGGCCTTTCTTGATGCGGCTGGCTAACAGGTTTTCGCTGTACGCTTTGCCCTTTTCGGCGAAGCTCAATTCGCGGTCAAGCAGCATGACCTCGATACCGGCGAGCGCCGCAACATAAGCCAACCCAGCGCCCATCATTCCCGCGCCCAACACTCCGAGCTTGGGACTTTCAGCTTGTCGTAGCCTTTCGGTCGTCGAGCCAATTTGTCCGCTGCGCCTTTGTTGACGAACACCGTGCGGATCATGTTTTTGGCTACGGGGTCGAGCAGCAGCCTGGTGAAATAGCGTTGTTCGATGCGCAAACCCGCGTCAATCGGAACCTGAAGCCCTTCGTAAACGCAGGACATGATCGCTTGCGGAGCGGGGTAATTGTGGAAGGTTTCTTTCTGCATCAGCGACGAACCGACCATAAAGGTTTCGACCCAGCGCGGATCAAACTGACCTGCTCCGCCGGGAACCTTGAATCCTTTTTTATCCCAGGGCTGAACCGAGTCCGGCGATTCCATCAACCAACGTTTGGCTTCGGCCAGTAATTCGCTTGGCGGAACGAGTTTGTGGATGATGCCTTTTTCCAGCGCCTGCTGCGGTTTCAACTGAGTCCCTTGCATCATCATCTGCAATCCGTCGCGCGCGCCGATCAATCGCGGCAATCGCTGAGTTCCGCCGCCGCCGGGAAACAATCCAACCAGAACTTCGGGCAATCCGATTAACGCGCCGGGCGTGTCCGCGGCGACGCGATAATGACAGGCCAGAGCAATTTCCAAACCTCCGCCCAGAGCCGTGCCGGTCATCGCCGCGACAAACGGTTTTCCGCCGGTTTCCATCTTGCGCGTCAAGGCGACGAACTTCATACCGTTGTTGAACAGTTCTTCGGCGTCTTTGGCGGCGAACAAATCAGCCACGCCTTTCAAATCGGCTCCGGCCAGAAACGAAGATTTGCCGGAAGTGATAATCGCGCCTTTGACCGTTGGATCGCTGACGGCTTTGTCCACGCACTCGGTCAGTTCTTCCAAAAACTGGCGCGTGATGACGTTCATCGGACGGTCTTTCAAATCAATGGTCAGCGTGGCAATGCCATCGCCGTCAACCTGGTAAGTAATCGTTTCGCTCATTTGATTCCTTTGGAAAAAAGTTCGTAGTCCCGCCTTTGGGGGTAAAAGCCCGTAGTCCCGGCTTCAGGAAGGTATTGGCTGCCAAGCCTTTCCGCCTGAAGCCGGGTTTCACAATTTATGTGCGGGCATAGTACGACACGTAACGGCTGAGCGAAAAGAGTCCGAATTGCCTCAATAAAAATCTAAACGAAACTCCCCCGATAACTCACACTTCAGGTGGAGTTAAAAATGAAGCTCAATATGGAGGAAAGAAGGGCGGTCACCAAGACCTTGGCTGTGCATTATCAAAAGGCCAGCAAGAACGAGAAGGAGGTCATTTTCGAGGAATTTTGTCGCCTCACTTTCTATAGGTTTTTTGTGAGGCAACGCGGCCACTCACACTTCATACTCGGCCAAATCTTCGGCGGCTAATGTATTCGGGAAAACCGAACGAGCCTCGTCAACCAATTGCCGAACGTCCGTGTAACGAGAACTAAAATGAGTCAGCAGCAGTTTTTTGGCCTGGGCTTCGGCGGCGATTTCGGCTGCCTGGATCGCGGTTGAATGTCCAAAGTGGTGAGATTCTTCGATATGGTCGTCTGTATAAGTCGCTTCGTGAATTAGCCAGTCGGCGTTTGCCGCCAGCCGGGCGGCGTTTGTGCAGGGCCGTGTGTCCAGACAGTAACTGACAACTTTGCCGGGTCGCGGTTCGCCCAAAACTTCTGAAGGGGTAATTACTCGGCCGTCGGCCAGCGTCACAGGTTTTCCAGATTGCAGTTGTGAATAAAGCGGCCCCGCGGGAACTCCAAGTTCGCGCGCGCGTTCCAGGTTGAAGCGTCCGGGTTTGATTTTTTCTTCAAGCCTGAAACCCAAAGCGAAAATGCGATGATCCAGCGGACGTGTAACAACCGTGAATCGCGGAGATTCGTACACCAGCTTCTCGGCTTTGTCGGTAAAAGATCGCTCGTTGAACTCAATCAGGTTCAAAGGGAAATTGACGAAACAGATTTTCAGGCGTGCTGTCAGGTCCAGGTATTCACGGACTCCGGTTGGAGCAACCAGCGTCAATTCCTTTTCGCGGTTGTCCAATGCCATCGAAGACAGCAAGCCCGGCAAGCCGTTGAAATGATCTCCGTGCAGGTGGGAAATGAAAATACCGACCAGCTTTTGGGGCGACAATCCAGCGCGAGCCAGTTGCATTTGCGTGCCTTCGCCGCAATCAAACAACCACCATTCGCCTTCGCCGACAACGGCCAGCGCGCTGACGTTTCGCCGCAACGTGGGTTTGCCGGAACTTGTGCCAAGTGGAATTATTTTCAACTGTTCCTCGGTTCAGTACCGGCAGCGACCGGGTACTTGTGAAGATGCCATTTGCGAATTAACCAGTTTGCTGCCGCTCGCCGTACTGTATCGCTTACCAACCCAATACTCGCTTACCAGGCCCATCCCACCGGCTCAGCACTACTTTGTTGTGAGTATAAAAGTGGAAGCCTTCAGTTCCCTGAATGTGCAAATCGCCAAAGAACGATTGGTTCCAGCCGGTGAATGGGAAAATCGCCATCGGAGCCGGAACGCCTACGTTGACGCCAATCATTCCGCAGTTGGCATAGCGCGCAAAGGTTCTGGCCGCTCCGCCGTCGCGAGTGAAAATCACTGCGCCGTTGCCGTATTGCGACTGGTTGGCTTGGGCAATCGCATCGCTTAAATCCTCCATCCGCATGACGGAAAGCACCGGGCCGAAAATTTCATCGCGGACAATCTGCATTTGCGGAGCCACGTGATCGAAGATCGTAGGCCCGACGAAAAATCCTTTGCCAGCTTCGGTCGGCTGAACGCCGCGTCCATCGGTGTTGAGCTTCGCGCCTTCTTTCAAGCCAAGTTCGATATAACTGCGAATGCGGTCATGCGCCAGCGGGTCAATCACCGGCCCCATATCCACAGCCGTTGAACCGTCAGTCGGCCCGACTTTCATTTTAGTAGCCGAATCGTGCAACCGTTCCAGCATTGGGTCGGCAGCTTTGCCAACGGCGACGGCGATGCTGCCGGCCATACAGCGTTGACCGCTGCAACCAAAAGCTGCTCCCATAATCTGATTCGTAGCTGCGTCGAAATCCGCGTCGGGCATGACCAGCATGTAATTCTTTGCTCCGCCTGCGGCCTGAACTCGTTTGCCGTGCGCCGTGCCGGTTTCGTAAATGTATTTGGCAACTGTCGTCGAACCGACAAAGCTGATGGCCGCAACGTCAGGATGAGTCAGCAAAGCGTCAACCGTCTGGCTGCCGCCGTGAACTACGTTGAACACGCCTTTGGGCAAACCGGCTTCGGTCAGCAACTCGGCCAATCGCATTGGAGTCAGCGGCACTTTCGGCGAAGGTTTCAGTATGAAAGTGTTGCCACAGGCGATGGAGATCGGAAACATCCACAACGGAACCATGGCCGGAAAGTTGAACGGCGTGATGCCCACGCAAACTCCCAGCGGATGGCGTTCGACTCGGCCATCAATTCCACGCGCGACCTGATCCAGCGATTGCCCCATCAACAAAGTCGGGGCGTGGCAGGCCAGTTCAACCATCTCAATGCCGCGCCGGATGTCGCCTTTGGCTTCTTCGTGAGTCTTGCCGTGTTCGCGCGTCACCAGCCGGGCCAGCTCTTCAAAATTTTGTTCCAGCAGATGCGCGAAGCGAAACATGACCCGCGCTCGCTCGACAACCGGCGTGTCAGCCCATTCGGGAAAAGCCGCTTTGGCCGTTTGCACGGCTTGATCCACAGTTGCCGAGTCGCTGTCCGGCGTTTGAGCAATCACTTCGCCCCGCGAAGGGTTGTAAACCGGTGTGAAGTTGGCGGCGCTGGCGACCGTCAGACCGCCGCCGATGTAGTTGTGGCAAATCGTAGTCATAACAAACTCCAATTCTATCGAGCGGCTTTATGCTTCTCGATGATTTGCAAAATTCTCTTGGCGCAAGCATTCGCCAATTCTTGAGTTGAGCATTCCGACGCTTTTACTCGTTCGACATGAACTCCCTCGTGAGCAAGCATCGTAGTTCGAGCATGAGCTTCGGCAGGCGTTTCGTGGTGGACAGTATCCCCATCTACTTCCACAACCATAATCACGCCACTTTTTACAATCACGAAGTCTGGCTCAATGCGCTTGTAAGTCTCACCTCCTCTAACGAAGACAGGGAGCGGGGCAAAGGAAACACCACAAGATTTTAGAGACTTGTAAAGATAGATTTCCTGCTCTGAGCGAAAGAGCAAGCCGTCTACGCTTTTGGAGGGAATGTTGTCAGAACGAACACGACCTTGATTATTAACCCCTTCACCTGCCAAGCGTCTTTTAGCTTTGTCACGCCAGTTTTCACCAGCGTCAAGAATTGGTTTTATGCTGACTTCATCCAGGTAGGGATAGTAAGGTTGGTTACTAATTTCATTCAGCTTCTGTTTAAATGCTTTTTCAAATTGCTCTCGTTCATCTGAAATTTGCCAGTAAAGCCAACTGGGAACCTCAAGATTCAGGCAGTGATGGATACGGGTCTCACCAAAACCATTATCATACTCGTAACTCTGAAGAGTGGCCTGTGCATCGGCTAAGATGGCCACCTCACGAGTCGCCCCATCAGCAAAGAATAAACGAGCAGCAGTTGCGAGTAGCGCTTCAAGTCCCTGATAGTTTTCTGATTTGACGTCTTGTTTCATAACCCCTCAGCCAAGAAAAACTATTTACCCACTCGCACTTCATGCAATTGGCTCAAGAGAAGCAAATTAACTAAAGTTTCAGGAAGAATTCCACGCGTTCGGGCTTCAGCTTCGACTTGTTCGTAAACTTCGGGATCAAGCGTGACGCGATGCCGTCGCTTAGCCGTAACAGTGAAATCAACTTCGTGGGTTTGATCCCAATAATCGCCAAGGCTATGTGTATCCCAGAAATTGGCGACTTCCTCTACAGTGCTTGCTTTCGAGATGCTGGTAAGTTGAGTTTGGTTATTTTCGCTCATAACTTCTTCGCTCCTTTTGATCCATGTCACGGGCGCTCAGGATCAACGCTATGTTGCCTGATTTGCGGATAAAGAAAACGACAAGGTAACGCCCGGCGTCGGTTTGACCCAGAGCGGCATAAACGTCTTCACCCGGTTGATGCCCGGTTTCGGCAAACCGATATTTGGGGCGATTGAAAAAGACCTCTTCGGTTTCGTCTTGGGTGACGTGATGCTTAACGGCCAGCTTTTCGATTATGTCCGGCAGCCAGATGAAGTCTGCAATATTCATAAACGCCACACTTACTTGTTCAATCCGCTAAGAAACTTTTCCAGCAGATTCGCCGCGACCCGAGAGCGATAATCTGCCGTTGAACGTATGTCGTCAATCGGCTTCAACTCGTTCAGCAACTCCGTTCGCGCAGCTTTAATTATCGCCGACTCAATCTTTTGACCTTTCAACGCGGCTTCGGTTTTCCAGGCTCTGACCGGCGTCGGAGCTACGCTGCCGAATGCCAGTCGAATGTCTTTGATCGTGTCGCCGTCCAGTTTAGCCATCGCGGCGATGCAGACTTTCGAGATGGCTTGTGCTTTGCGCGTGCCGACTTTACGCGAATGTTGTTGCCAGTCAGCGGTTGTGCGGGGAAGGCGAATCGCACGGATCAATTCGTCTTCGCGCATCGCCGTGGTTTTGTAGCCGGTGTGAAAGCCAACGTAAGGCACAACCCGCGAACTCGTCGCCGAAATCAATTCCAGTTCGGCTTCGTACACCAACAAGGCCGGAAGCGAATCCGCCGCCGGAGAAGCATTGGCTATGTTGCCGCCAAGGGTTCCGCGATTTTGAATGGCGACGGCTCCGGTCAGACTGGCGGCTTCGCCAAGCAGAGGAAATTCCAAGCGTAAATGGTCGTGTCGTTGAATTTGAGAGTAAGTCGTCAACGCGCCAATCGTAACGTGGCAGTCTGTAACTTCGATTCCTCGCAGTTCGAACAAGCTCCACAAACTGACGAATTGTTTGTGCGTGAGCTTACCCGCTTCCAGCAAATGCTTCCAGCAACACCATCAGATCGGTTCCGCCTGCGAACGGACGCCAAACTCCAGGTTCATCGCCGAGCAGGCGCAGGGCTTCGTCCAGGCTGGCCGGAGTTTTCAGTTCGTAAGCTGGAAGATAAGCTCTCATAAGCTTTTATCAGTGACCATTTGCTATCTGCCATTCGCCATCTGAGTGATGCGGACGACGGCTTCCTGCAAAACTTCCATCGAAGTGGCGTAAGACAACCGGATGTAACCTTCGGCTCCGAATGCTCCGCCGTCGGTTCCAACGACTCCGTATTTCATCAACAATTCATCTGCCGCTTGTTTTGAAGTCGCAAAGCCGCAGTTTTGCATCAAGCCTTTGATATTTGGGAAAGCGTAAAACGCGCCTTCTGGCTGGCTGCATTCGATGCCTGGTATTTCATTCAGCGCAGGGATGAACCAATCGGCTCGGCGCTGATATTCGGCCAGCATTTGTTTGACCGGTTCCTGGGATTCGGTCAGCGCAGCGACTCCGGCTTTTTGGGCAATGGACGCAGCCATAGTCGCCGACTGGCTTTGGATTTTCAGAACTTCAGTCACCCACTCTTTCGGCCCCAGCGTGAAGCCCACGCGCCAGCCGGTCATCGCATAAGTTTTAGATAGCGAGCCGGCGATCATCACTCGCGAACGAAGCTCCGGCGGCAACGCGGCAGCGGAGTTGACACGGTGCGGGGCGTAAACGAATTGCAGATAACATTCGTCCGAAATCACCCACATCCCGTGTTCAACGCAAACTTCGATGATTTTGCGGAACTCCGTCGGATCAATGACCCGGCCAGTCGGGTTTGAAGGCGAGTTGATAATCAGCAATTTCGATTTCGGAGTAATCGCGGCTTTAACCATTTCGGCGGTCAGGTGAAAGTCGGTCGCTTCGGTGTCAATCATGACGTTGCGACCTTCGGCAAAGTTGACGATCTGGGGAAACGACACCCAGCAAGGTTTTTCCAGCAATACCTCATCGCCGGGGTTAATCAGCGAAACAACTCCGCTGAAGATCGCCTGTTTGCCTCCGACGGTGATGCAGCATTGATCCGGCGCGTAATCCGAACCGAAGTTGGAGTTGATGTAATCGCAAACCGCCTGGCGCAACTGCGGAATTCCGGCGGAGGTCGTGTATTTGGTGAAGTTGTCGTCCAGCGCGCGTTTGGCGGCTTCCTTGATGTGGTCAGGCGTGGGGAAATCAGGTTCGCCCACGCCCAGATCAACGATTGTCACGCCTTGAGCGCGCAACTTGTCCGCCGCCATCACCACGGCTGCGGTAGATGAAAGATGTGTGTTGAGCGCTCTGTTGGAAGCCGGAAAAGTTGTTGCAAGTTTTGCTGTTGAATTCATTTGGTCTTCTTTTTCATCCTTTCGATGACAAGCTCAGGAACCAGGCCGTCAATCGAACCGCCGAGGTTGAAAACCTCTTTGATCAAACTGGAACTGACATAACTGTTTTCTTCTGACGCCACCAGCAGAACGGTTTCGACTTCGGGGTTCAGTCGCCGGTTCATCAGCACCATTGGCAATTCATATTCGTAATCCTTGATCGAACGCACACCGCGAATGATGGCGGTAACTTCGCGCTGGCGGCAGTAATCCACCAACAAGCCTTCAAAGGTTTCAACCAACACATTTGCGAAAAGCGGTTCCAAAACTTCGTTCAGGATTTCGACGCGCTCCGGCACTGTGAACATGGGATTCTTTCCGGGATTTATCAGCAGCGCGACAATCACTTCGTCAAACAACGCCGAAGCGCGCGAAATAATGTCCAGATGACCGTTGGTCAACGGATCGAAAGTGCCAGGATAGATCGCTCGTCGAGCCATTTGAAAGTTCCTTTTGCGGATTGATTGCCAGTCAGTTGGCGAGGCCGGATGGTAGCACGATGATTCTTTCGGGCAAAAACTTCGATGTGATTATTTGACCGGCATTTGGGAAACTTGCCAGGCAACGATGGCGATGAAAACAATGGCCATGAAGACGACGAAAAAGACAAAACGGCTGGGCATCCAGTTGTGAGCTTCACTTTCGCCCGCTTCGGCCAGCGCGTTTGGAAGCCTGAAGGCTGCGGCGTCCTGGCGAATGATGCCGGAGTTGCTGTTGGCGAGCTGGGAGCTTTCCGGCAATTTCACCTGTTCGACATCGTGTTTCACAGAAAGATGGTTTTCGCCGGTAAATGGAACCAGTTTGGCCAGCCCGCCTTTGACCGCGCGTTTTCGTTTTCTGAGCCAGTGTCTGGCTGATTTGTTCCGCTTCATAGCCAGTTGATTTTGCGAAAGTAAAAGTAAAGCGCCACGCCGATGACCAACATTGAACTCAACGCTCCAACATAACCGTAATGTGCGCCGAGTTCAGGCATAAACTGGAAGTTCATCCCGTAAATGCTGGAAACCAGCGTAATCGTCATCAGGATGGCCGAAATCGAAGTCAGTTGTTTCATGACTTTGTTCAAGCGATTGCCCGAAACCGACAGGTAAGCGTCCATCGTCGAGCCTACGATTTCGCGCAAGGTGTCAATTGATTCGACGACGCGGATCAGGTGGTCGTACACGTCTTGAAAGTAGACCAGCGTTTCGCGCGAAAAGATCGGTTGCTCGCGTTTCAGCAGTGTGTTGAAAACTTCGCGCACAGGCGCAACCGTGCGGCGCATAAACAGCAATTGTTTTTTGACGCGGAAAATTTCTTCCAGAGCTTCAGGGTGGAAATCGTCAAAGATTTGCTCTTCCATTTCTTCCAGCCGATCAGACAGCCTATCCAGTAGCGACAGGTATTCATCAACAATGTGATCAATCAACAGGTAAGTGATGATACCGGTTCGACGTTCGGCCAAATCAGTCCAGCCGCGCCAATGTTTGCGAGCGGATTCGATGGCGCGAATCGGTTGGCTGTGGACGGTGACCAGATAATTCGGCCCCAGGAAGATGTTCAGTTCGCACAGTTCCAACTGACAGTCTTCGTTCAAACTGGCTTCGTAAACAACGATGAAGTAATAGCCGGCGTATTCGTCAATTTTCGGACGTTGGTGCGGATGGCGGCAATCTTCTATGGCCAAAGGGTGAAAGCCGAATTCGCGCGCCAGATCGTCGAAATCCTGATCTTGAGGATCGGTGACGTCAGCCCAGACAACGCTCAAAGGGTTTTGACAGAAATCACTGATATGGTCCGGATTGTCGGATTCGGTGAAAGTCAGAGAAGAGCGATCTAAGGCTAAAGTTGAGATCATTGTTGAGGCTTATCGTTTGTTTGCTGATTTAATGAATTTGCCTCCGCCCAGCAGATCGTCAACCGCGCGCAAGCGAATCTTTTTAACCTGGCCGACTTTTTCTGTCACCGATTCGCGGTAATCGAACGGCAGATCACGGCTGACAGCGTCCATGTTGCGCGACTGTTTGAAGATCGCCTGTTCCAGTTTTTTCAGGCAGTTGTTGCGGTCTTTGCTCTGTGCGTCGGGCAATTTGCGGGTGTATTCGTCGGCATAAACAATTAGCGAAGCATACACGTCAACGTCTTCAACGGCGGTTTGATATTGGCCGGACTGGACGTTTTTCATCGCACTGAGCATACGTGCGTCCGAAACCTTTAGCGTGGCTTCGACGTGCGATTTCGGCTGGGTCTGTTTGATGATGCTTTGGACTTCGTTTTCGCTAAGCTGTTTGGGCAGGGAGTTGTCACCCGGTTTTTGGGTCTGCCCAATTGAAAAGACGGAAAACGACGCAAGCGCGAAAACCGTCAACACAATGGAGATCGTTTTTGACTGCATAACAATTTCTTCTGGTTGGCAAACTGACTTTAGATAATGGGACAACGACAAAATAACATTGCCATTGCCCTGCTGCCAGCCGCTATTTGTTTGCCTGGGTCTCAGCCAGATCGCCGATGAAGGGCAACTTGAACATTTCGCCCTTGTAAGCCTGGAACATTGACCAGCCTGTCCCGGCCAGCCAGATCAACGAATGCAGGTTAGATAACGTTCTCTCGATCCGCCACGGCAGAGGAATGCCCAAAATGCCAATCAGGATGCTCAAGACAAACAACGCAATGGCAAAGAAGATCGCCTGATAAGCATGAAACTTTATGAAGCGGTCTTTGTTGTAAGGCGGCAGCACCAAAAATAAAATTCCCGTCACCAGCAACAACGGATAACACAACGCACCAGCGACGTTCGGTTTCAGGTCTCCGCCGGTGGTTTGCTGCCGATAAGGCGGTTGGTAAGGCATTTGCTGCGACGGCTGGCCATAACCTGGTTGCTGATACTGCTGTTGGTAGTTCGGCGGATTTTGATAAGTCGGTTGTTGATAGCCAGCAGGAGGCGCAGTTTGCGGCTGAGTCGGCAACAACTGAGTCCCGCATTTGTTACAGAAGCGCGCTGTTTCTGCGACTTCCGATCCACACTGTATGCAGTATTTGGTCATAAGCTTTTCTCCTCGAAAAATACGTAGTCCCGCCTTCAGGCGGAATGGTGACGTATAGAAGTAAACCGGAAGGGTTCCATCATACGTTTTCACTTAAAGGCCAGACTACGCACTAAAATGTCTGTCCCAGTCTAATATGAATTGCGCCGCGCGGCTGTCGCAAAAACGTTCCGGGCAGACCCGGAACTGCGAATGCCGGAGGATTCAGCAGGAATCCGTAATCCACTCCAACCGGCCCCAGCGGGGTGTTGATGCGCAATCCAGCGCCAACCGTATGAGTCATGCCTTTCCAACTGATGTCGTTAATACGCCGGAAAACATTACCCAAATCGTAAAAAGGCACAAGTCTCAGCCGCTGTGTCAGCGGATAACGCATCTCGAAATTGAAGACCGCCAGAGCGTCGCCTCCGACAGGAATTAACGTCGGCAGGATAAACGGTTCGCCGGGTTTTGGGTTTTGAGCGGGGTCGAACAGCACATCCTGCGGCCCGGCGGTTTCAAAGCGGAAGCCTCGCAAGGTGGTTGCACCGCCTGAAAAAAATCGTTCGCTGATCGGCAACCGCGTTTCGCTTTCGCTGATCATCATATCGTTGTTGCGGTCGGCGTTGCGGAATGTGGTGTAAGGCGCAAAGGTTTTGTAGCGTTGATACGTCCCGAAAAACTTGTTGAAAGATTCGTTGCCGCCGAAAAGCTTTGACGCAATGGAATGATCGGCGCTGATTAACTGGCCGCTGGACGGATTGAGCACGTTGTCGCGCGTGTCGCGCGTGAAGCCGACGGAAAACATTCCCAGCCGGATAGCTTGTTCGTTGCGTGTGATTTCAGTGTCCGGCAGATTGGCGGTGTTGAACAGTTTGGCGCGCTCCAGGTTGTAACGGAATCGCAGCGAGGTGCGGTCACTCAGTTTGCGTTCGGTTTGAATGAAGGCGGCGAAACGATCCAGGCCGAAAGGTTCGCTGTTTGGCACGTCTTCCAGTTTGCCGTCACGTATTTGTCGTCGTCGGGCAAAAGGCAGCAGGTTGGAATTGCGGTCGTAAAAAAACGAAATCGTTGTCGGCAACCGCATGCCGAAAGGTCGCAAATCCGTGAATGAAAGCTGCGCGAATTTTTGGCGTTGGCTGGCGCGCAATCTCAAACTAAGCGCATCCAGCGAACCTCCCAGATTCGTGTTGGCGATTTCCATCAAACCACGCGCGCCATCATCGGTGGAATAACCCAGGCCGTAAACGAATAACAGAGGTTTGGCTTCAGTCAGATTGAGAGTGACTTTGTGCTCCGAACTGTCATTACTACCGGGCTGGCCGTTCTCTGGCTCCGTGCGAATAGCCACTTCGCGGAAAGCGTTTGTGGCGTAAAGATCACGCTGAGTTTGGGCGATTTTGGTCGGTGTCAGCACTTCGCCGGGTTTGAAATGCCACTTCGCGGAAAGCGTTTGTGGCGTAAAGATCACGCTGAGTTTGGGCGATTTTGGTCGGTGTCAGCACTTCGCCGGGTTTGAAATCCAAATAACGCCGTATCCAACCGTGCCCGGTTTTGGTGGTGCCTTTGATGTCAATCCGGCTGATGACGGCGCGCGAACCTTCGCTGATCTGGTAAACCAGTTGAACGCTGTCTTCGTCCAGTTCGACGATTTGCATTTCGGCTGTGGCTTCCAGAAAACCGCGCTCGGCGTAAAGCCGTTTGATTGCCTGAGCGCCCAGACGCGCGCGCGTCAGAGAAAAAGCTTCGTCTTTTTGAACCGGCACGGCTTGCCGCAACTCGCTGGCCGTGATGGTTGAATTACCGCGCAAAACCACGTCGGCGATGTCTGATTGCTGGCCTTCTTCAACGTCGTAAATGACGATCAGGTCGTCGCTGTCAGGCCGAACGGCCAATCGTGATTTGACGTGAGCGTTGCGAAAACCAACGTCCACCAGATAGCGGCGAATGTATTCTTCATCGCTGCTCAAACGGGAATTGCTGGTCAATCCGCGCACTGTCCCGCCGATGTACGGGATGTTTTTCAGGAATGGAATGCCGCCGACTTTGCTTTCGATCTGGGATTGCAGGTCGCCGCGCAGGTCTTGCCAGCGAATCAGTTTGGTTCCTTCGATGCGAATTTCTTTGAGGTCATAAATCAGATTCGGTTGAACGTCGTACTTCACCTGCAAATCCTTGCCTGGAGCGCAATCCACCGGCTCGCATCGCCAACTGACTTCGGCAAAAAAGTAACCTTGTTCCTGCAAATACTCTTTCAATCTTCGCTCGCCCAATCTGGCCAGCGAACGGCTGAATCCCTGAGTCATAACCGGCAGCAACTCTCGCAATTGTTTGCCGTCCAGCTTCAAATCCGGAATGGGGCTGACCTTGACCTGAGCCGCCGGAAGTATTGGGCGTGTGTTTGTTGTCGTTGGTGTGGTTGTTATTACTGCGGGGGCAGGCGCGATAAAACCCAGCGAAAACCGTTGACGCCCGCGCAATTCAAGGGTGAAAACGCCTTCGCGCACGCCTTGCCGCGCCGCGCTGCCGCCTTGCGTGTAAGTCGCCAGCGCCGAAAAACGGTTGGAGAAAGTGTATTCGGCCAGAGCAGTCTGGTCTTGTTCGGTTGCCAGATTGGTTGAATAGCTCAGGTAAAAGTTGCGCGAAATCTGTTGCCCCACGGTCAATCTTGCCGCCGGGTTGGCGTTTGGCCGAATGACAGGATCAATCTGGAACCGGCTCAACCCCAGCAATTGTTCTGTCGGTTTTGAAATGAAACCTGATGATAACAATGAAGCCGCTGCGCCTACGCCGGTTCTGAGCGGGTCTACATTGCCTATGGTTCCGGTTTCAGTCCGGCCAGTTGTAATCAGGGACAGAATTTCATCGCGGGTCAGTTGAGGTTCAGCGCGGAGTTTTAATTCAATGGTGTCGGTTTGTCCGGCCATATCCAGATAAACGTGATAACCGCTGATGTCTGATTCGGCCAACAGATTCAGCACAGGTTCGCCGCCGCCCACAGGCAAATCCAGGGTGCCTTTGATAATTTCGTATCGCTGTCCACGAAAACGCACCGAACCGCTTTCGGTTTCGATTCGCCCGCGAGCATCTGGATCTCTGATTCGGCCAACAGATTCAGCACAGGTTCGCCGCCGCCCACAGGCAAATCCAGGGTGCCTTTGATAATTTCGTATCGCTGTCCACGAAAACGCACCGAACCGCTTTCGGTTTCGATTCGCCCGCGAGCATCTGGATCGCCGAGCGTTCCACCGACAGTGAAATTCGCCGAACCAACGGCGTTGATTTGTTTGCCGCGCACCAACAGGGAATCTCGCGCCTCAACACGCAAATCCAGGCTGATCGGCGGAATCAGGGATTTCTGCGCGCTGCTGCTTTCGCCACTGAAACCGCCGAAAGACAGATTGGCACTGCCGCCGCCCAGCAAATTATCCAGATCAATTTGCGTTTCGTATTCTCCCAGCGGGACCAGAATCGTTCCCGCCAGCAACTGTTTTTCCGGGGTCCCGGTCAAAGTCAAAACACCGTTTACCGACGCAGTGAATTCATCGTAAAAAATTTCGGCGTTGTAACCCTTAATATCGAATTTCCATTCCGCAGGGCGCAAATCAACAAGCTTCATCCCGCCGCTGATTTCCAATGAACCGTCGTTGGCTTCGGCAATGAAACTTTCGACGGTCAATTGATCGCCCAAAAGTTTTACGCGGCCTTTGCCGCCGGAAACGAATATCGGCAAATCACTGGACGAAAAGCCGAAGCCTTTGAAATCAACCGCACCGCCAAGCACCGGTTTTTCGGCTGTGCCAGTCAAATTGGCTGCGATGTTCAGTTCTCCGAACAACGCCAGACCGGCAACAAGCGCTGGCAAACGATCCAGGCTGGCTTTGCCGTTTAGATCGAAGTTCATGGCTGCCTGGTCTTTTAAGCCGATTGCGCCGCCCAGGTTCAGGTCCAGCCCCAATCCGGTAATTTGGGTTGAAGGCAATTTGAGTTGCGAGCTTGCCAGTGAAATCGTCAGCGGTGTGGGAATGGTGACAGGGTTGTCCAACACATCAAGTTTGATAGTCGTCAGCGTCAATCCGCCGCTTAGCAAATCGGCGGTGGCTTTGCCGGTTGAATCCGTGGTCAAACCTTCGATGTGGAGTCTGCCGCTGATAATTCCACGCAGTTGATCCTTCAAATCCGGCGCAAACGTGGCAATGAATGGAGTCAAATCCAATTCGCTCAAATCGCTTTCGATGACGACCGGGCGACCGGGTTTGCGAAGCTCAATGCTGGCTTTCAGCTTTTCGGGTTTGCCAAATGCGCCGGGCGCTTTGTCTTGTGTGACTGCGGCCAGAATGCCTGTGAACAACTCGGCATCCAATCTGCCGCCCGGGCTGGTGTGAGCAGTCAGCCGTAACTCACCCGTGTCGCGTCCGTTGACGCGAACGTTTTTACCTGTGGCGTTCAGTTCCAGCTTGAAGCTTTCCCAATCCAGTTCGGGCTGTTTGCGGTTCTGATCCGGTTTGTCGAGTTTGCCGGTCACCTGAAAATTGGCGTCGGCGAAACCTTCGATTTTTGTGTCTTTCAGTTCAAACGACTCGGCTATGCTGTCCAGTCCGATTTGATCAGCTTTTCCCTGAGCTTGGAAAATATAATCTTTCAGATGAAAACTGCCGGTCGCGGTCAGATGTGATTTTGGCAGTTGAACTTCCAGCAATTCCAGCAACGCCTGCTGACCGTCGAATTTCAAATCCGCAGTTGCCAGACTGGCATCCTGCTGGGCGATTTTGCCTTCAACCAGACTTATTTTTGCTTCGCCGCGCAGAGTGCCGGGTAATCCTGTCAGATTTGTGTTGCCTGAAATGTCTCCGCTGATGAAATCTCCCGCAT
This sequence comes from Blastocatellia bacterium, assembly GCA_044221525.1. Lineage (GTDB taxonomy): Bacteria > Acidobacteriota > Blastocatellia > RBC074 > RBC074 > RBC074. The sequence continues at coordinate 23,628 of JBGAPB010000014.1, forward strand.
CTGGCAATCCGGTTGCAGCCAGAATCGTTTCCAAACTGATGCGATTGATTGTCGCCGTCAGCGAGCCTGTTTCGGCTTTCGGGTCGAGTGGCGCGAACAAATCGAATTTAGCCGAACCTCCGTTCAGCGCCGTCAGCAAACCTTTTTCGATCTTGAATTCTTTGGACGAAGCCGTGACATGGCCACTTAATGCGCCAATCAACGCATCGCGCAATCCGACTGTCGCCGCGCTCACGTCACCATCAACAATTGCGTTGTCCAGTTTGCCTGTGATGCGTCCATCGAATTTCAACTCGCCGATCAATTGAGGTTCGTTTTCGATGATGAATGGCCGGGCCTGCTCAACCGAACGCGCAATTTGAATCAGCTCTTCGGCTTGCGAAGAAACCAGCGAAACTCGCAAATCCGATTCGCCCTGGTAATTCAGTTTGCCGGTTGCCGTCAGTTTTGTTGCCTGAGTTGAAAGCAGCGCCTTGTCAAAAGTGAACAAACCATTGGCGGCTGTGATTTCGACTTCACCGGTTAATGGAATTGCTTCTGTTGACTGGCTGGATTTGCCATCAAATCGCGCAGAGATTTTGCCTTCAATTGTTCGTGGGTCTGCGCCCAGAAAGCCAAGGTCAACCGTGCCGGAGGCTTTGCCGNAGGTCAGATGTGATTTTGGCAGTTGAACTTCCAGCAATTTCAGCAACGCCTGCGCTGTGTCCAGAATTTCAAATCCGCAGTTGCCAGACTGGCTTCTTGTTGAGCGATTTTGCCTTCAGCCAGATAATTTTTGCTTCGCCACGCAGAGTGCCGGGTAATCTGTCAGATTCGTGTTGCCTGAAATGTCTCCGCCAATGAAATCTCCACATCTGGCAATCCTGTCGCTGCCAGAATCGTTTCCAAACTGATTCGATTGATTGTCGCCGTCAGCGAGCCTGTTTCGGATTTCGGGTCAGGTAAGCGACAAATCGGAGTAGCCGAACCTCCGTTCAGCGCCGTCAGCAAACCTTTTTCGATCTTGAATTCTTTGGACGAAGCCGTGACATGGCCGCAATGCGCCGTCAGCGCATCGCGCAATCCAACTGTCGCCGCGCTCACGTCACCATCAACAATTGCGTTGTCCAGTTTGCCTGTGATGCGTCCATCAATTTCAACTCGCCGATCAATTGAGGTTCGTTTTCGATGATGAATGGCCGGGCCTGCTCAACCGAACGCGCAATTTGAATCAGCTCTTCGGCTTGCGAAAAAGCCAGCGAAACTCGCAAATCCGATTCACCCTGGTAATTCAGTTTGCCGGTTGCCGTCAGTTTTGTTGCCTGAGTTGAAAGCAGCGCCTTGTCAAAAGTGAACAAACCATTGGCGGCTGTGATTTCGACTTCACCGGTTAATGGAATTGCTTCTGTTGACTGGCTGGATTTGCCATCAAATCGCGCAGAGATTTTGCCTTCAATTGTTCGTGGGTCTGCGCCCAGAAAGCTAAGATCAACCATGCCGGAGGCTTTGCCGCTGATGGGCAGGTCTTTGCCGGAAACTTTGAAAGCGGCTAAAGCATCGGCGGTTTGAATGTCCGTGAAGTTGCCCTTGACCTGTTGCGGCGCGCTTTTTGCCATCGGCAGTGTGTATTCGGCCTCAGCCGAACCGCCCAGGGCACTGGCCTTAATTTCAGTGACCGCCAACGCCGAATTATCGAATAGGGTTTTGGCCGAAGCCTGACTGAATTCGATTCCGCTGATTGAACCGTTGGGCAAGCGCGCATCGCCTGTGACTTTGTAATTGCGGCCTTGAACTGTTGTTACCAGGTTGCTGATTGTCAGATTTGAAAGCTTGCTGTCTGTCCAGGAGACTGCGGTAACGGTGGCCACACCCGAATCGAAATTGGACTCGGTTGCCTTGCCGTTAATTTTGATTTCACCTTTTATGTTGCTGACCGTGGTGCCGCTGACTTCGACAATGTCCACGTTGATGGTTTGAACGTTGGCGCGATTGACGGCCAGTTTCAGGTTGGCGCCAGTTCCATTGACTATGACTTGAGGAAGTTGAACTCCGCGCAACCTGGTGTTTTCGACCAGCAAATCGGCTACGGAAACGCTACCGCTGAATTTATATTTTTCGCCTTCGCCTTCCAGCTTGCCGTTGGTCGCGGCCAGTCCGCGCATCAGGACTTCGGGGAAAGCGAATGTTGCCAGTTCATCCAGCCGCACTTTCGATTCCAGATCAAAGTTGTATTTCAACGCGCTGAAATCTTTCAGATTGTCTTTGGCAACTTTGCCTTTCGCGCTTATTTCGCCCAGACCGGAATTCAGTTGCAATTGCTCAACCTCAACTTCATTGGCAGAGGCTTTGGCGGTCAAACCGAATTTGCTAATTGCCGTTTCGCGGCCTTCGACTGCGACGCGGCCAGATTCAGTTTCAAGTTGCAGGTTGAAAATTTGCGGCTGTTGCGAGTTTGGCTGAGCGGTGATTTTCAGCTTTGCCAGATCCGCTTCAATTTTGTGTTGCCGGTCTTTGTAATGAACGCTGGCGTTGGTCAGCGCAGTCAACAATTTGGTCGTGTCGAATTTGATGGTCTGGGATTTCGGCGGAGCGTTGTGAACGCCTTCCAAATTGCTGCGGCCTTGTTCGTCAATTTCAACGAAAACTTCAACGCCGTCCAGGTTCAGATTTTTGATTTCAACTTCGCGGCTGAGCTTTGGCGCATACAAATCACGGATGTGAGTTTGCACTTCTATGTTGCCGACCGTGGCGATCAATTGGCCGGTTTGCTGGTTATAAACCTTCAAATCTTTCAGCCGTGCAGGTTTCGGAATCCCAGGCAAAACCGAAACTGCCAACTTCGGCGCGCAAACCGAACTCGGTCAGTTTCTTTTTTATCTCTTCAGCGACGTAACCATTGAATTTTTCAGACCGCAACCACATCCATCCGCCGAAAACCGCCAAACCAACCGCCATCGCCAAACACGCCAGCGCAAGGAAAATCTTTCTGCGCCAGCGGCGTCGCTTCGGTTCGGTCGTAACAATGGATTTATCCTGCGGTGCTTGATTCAGTGGAAAATGGATTTGTCAGCAAGATCGAAGGGATGCGCCTATTGTTTACAAAGCTGCGGCGATGAGCAAGCGCGTCGGTTCGCAGTTCACAGTTTGCAGTTTTCGGTTTTCAGTTTCCCGGTAGAGTTGTGAGTTTGAGAGCTTTCAGTAAACTGCGAACAGCGAACTGGAAACAGCGAACCGGAAACTGGAAACTGAACGAATGAAAAGAATTATCGTCGGCACAGCCGGCCACATAGATCACGGTAAAACTTCGCTGGTCAAAGCCCTGACCGGAGTGGACGCCGACCGCCTGAAAGAAGAAAAAGAGCGCGGCATCACCATTGATATTGGCTTTGCCGACCTGACCGTCAACGATGTGCATTTCGGATTCGTGGACGTGCCGGGTCATGAGCGCTTCGTCAAAAATATGCTGGCCGGAGTTCACGGTATTGATCTGGTCATGTTGGTTGTCGCCGCAGACGAAAGCGTCATGCCACAGACGCGCGAACATTTCGACATCTGCCGTTTGCTGGAAGTCAAAGCCGGGCTGGTGGTCATTACCAAAACAGATATGGTTGACCCGGATTTCGCCGAACTGGTCGAGGCCGAAGTTTCAGAATACGTCGCCGGTTCGTTTTTGGAAGGCGCGCCGATTTTGCGGGTCAGTTCGCGCACCGGCGAAGGCATAGAGGAATTGAAAAAAGCTTTGGCTGCGTTGACCAAAAAGGTCGAAGAGCGAGACGAACGCGCCGTCGCTAGATTGCCGATTGACCGTGTGTTTACGATTAAAGGTTTCGGCACGGTCATCACCGGGACTTTGATCGCCGGACACATTAGCACAGGCGATGAGCTGGAATTGCTGCCGTCAGAAAAACGCCGTTCGCGAGTTCGCGGCATTCAGGTTCACGGCCACACGACTCAGGAAGCCAAAGCCGGGGAACGTACCGCCATCAATTTGCAGGGCATCGAACTGGACGAAGTTACACGCGGGCAGGTTTTGGCTCCGGCTGGAAGATTGCTGGCCAGTTCAATGCTGGATGTGAAACTGAGCCTGTTGAAATCGTCTGCTCGCCCGTTGCGTTCGCGTTCGCGCGTTCATCTACATGTTGGGACGGCTGAAGTTCTGGCTAGAGTTGTGTTGCTGGGTCAAAACGAACTGGCAGCAGGAGCCAAATGCTTTGCTCAATTGCGCTTGGAATCGCCAGTGCTCGTTTTCCCGAACGATCATTTCATTGTTCGCAGCTATTCGCCCGCGGTGACAATCGGCGGAGGCCGAATTGTTGATTCGCTGCCGCGCAAGCATCGTCTGCGCGAAGGTGCACAAGTCGTTGCTCAACTGGAAAAACTGGTTTCCGCTGATGAAACCGAACGCATTGCCTTGCTGGTTGAAATGGTTGGCGAACGCGGAATGAATTACGCGGAGCTTGCTGCCCGCAGCGGTTCAACCGATGAGGCGATCAAACGCGCGGCTGACAGTTTGACCAAAACCAAACGACTGGTTGCTGCCGTTGCCAATCCTTTGTTGCTGATTGCTCGCGTTGATTTTGAAAACCTGGCCAAACAGGTTCGGGCAATGTTGAAAGATTTCCATTCGCGCTTGCCGCTGGAATCAGGCATGGGGCGCGAAGAAGTCCGCGAAAAAATCTTCGCGAATTTGCCGCCTGAAATTTTCCGCGCTGTGCTGGCTCAACTGGCCGAACGCAATGAAGTCATTGCCGAAAAAGATTTGCTGCGACTGGCTACGCACCGCGTCGCTCTTTCCGCCGAAGAGCAAGCCGCTAAAGATCATCTGGCTGAAATTTACTCACGCGCCGCTTTGCAGCCGATTTCGCTGGAAGAAGCTATCGCCCAGGCAGGTTCGCAATCCGGCATTGACCAGGCACGAGCCACGCGCTTTGCCCAGATGTTGGTCAACAGCGGCGAACTGGTCAAAGTCGCCGATCTGGTTTTTCACCGCAGCGCGGTCGAAGGTTTGCGTGAAACCCTGCAACGCCACAAAGCTGAACACGGCGCACGATTGGATGTTGGCGCGTTCAAAGACCTGACAGGCATTTCGCGCAAATACGCCATTCCCTTGCTTGAATACCTTGACCGCCAGCGTATAACCCGGCGCGTTGGCGATGCGCGCGAGATTTTGTAAGCTGCTTTTGCCTCCCTCTATCACTTCCCCTGAAACAATGAAAATTCGGCGCTTGATGTACCGTAGGTTGTCCAACCTGCGGAGACTTCATCAGCAAGCCGATTGGTGACAACGGAATGGCTCATTAGCCAATCACCCGCAGGTTTGACAACCTACGGTACATTTTTCCAGGAGGGCGTATGTTCAAATTTGCAGTTCGTGTGTTGTGTTGTTTGTTGCTGGCCGCCGGATTTTTGTTTTTTGGAAATCGCTTTCGGATGAGCGAAACGGCTTCAGCGCAAACTACTATCCAGTTGCAGCCGTTCGTCAGCGGACTGGCGTTTCCGGTTTTTGTCACCAGCGCGCGCGATTCATCCAACAGGCTTTTCATACTTGAACGAGCTGGTAAGATTCAGCTTTTGACTCCTGGGGCGAGTTCACCTCTGCCGACGCCTTTTCTGGACATCTCCGCAAAAGTTTTAACCAGCGCCAGCGTGGGCGACGAACGCGGCTTGCTCGGCCTGGCTTTTCACCCGCAGTTCAAAACCAATCGGCGCTTCTTTGTGAATTACACGCGACGACCCGACGGAGCGACAGTAATTTCCGAATTTACGGCTTCGGCTGCAGACGCGAACGTTGCCGACACGGCTGAAAAAATCATTCTGACAATCCCTCAGCCGTTTTCAAATCACAACGGCGGGATGATGGATTTTGGAAAAGATGGCTTTCTTTACATAGGCCAAGGTGATGGAGGTTCTGGCAATGACCCCGGCAATCGAGCGCAAAACATTGAAGAGTTGCTGGGCAAGTTTTTGCGAATTGATGTGGACACTCCAAACGGAGCCGTGCCTTATTCGTCGCCGCCGTCCAATCCATTTTTTGGCTCAACGCCCGGACGCGATGAAATTTACGCCGTTGGTTTGCGCAATCCCTGGCGTTGGTCGTTTGACCGAATGACGGGCCAGCTTTACGCAGGTGACGTAGGTCAGGGAGCGGTTGAAGAAATCAGCCTGATACAGCTTGGAAAAAATTACGGCTGGCGAGTTTTGGAAGGCACTCGCTGCACAAATCTTGGCCCTGCCGCTTGTAACGACCCAGCCTTTACGCCTCCGATTTACGATTATCCGCAAGCTGGCGGGCGCTGTTCTGTGACCGGCGGTTATGTTTATAGAGGCAGCTTGGGGTCTTTGCCTGTTGGCGGTTACGTTTTTGGTGATTATTGCACCGGAGAAATTCTGCTGTTTGAAAACGGCGCGGCGCGTTTGTTGCTGGATTCGCCTTATTCCATTTCTTCGTTTGGGGAAGACGAAGCCGGAGAGCTTTTTCTGGTTCATCTGGGCGGCGGAACCAACGGCGTGATTTATCGCATCACCAATCCGAATGCCCCGGCGGCGCAATTGGCCAGCGTTTCGGCGGCCAATTACCGCAACCCGCTGGCACGAGAAACCATCACTGCCGCATTCGGCACAAACCTGTCAGTCATAACTCAGGCTAGCGCGGCGACTCCGTTGCCGACGAATTTGGGTGGAACTCAGGTCACGGTCACAGACAGCGCCGGAACGAATCGAAACGCGCCGCTGTTTTTCGTATCGCCGACTCAGGTCAATTACCTGGTTCCGGCTGGAACCGCGGCGGGAGCAGCAACGGTGACGGTCACCAGTTGGAGCGGCGCGGTTTCGCGCGGAACCGTGCAAATCAATCCGATTGCGCCGGGTTTGTTCACGGCGAACTCATCCGGGCGAGGCGTTCCGGCGGCCGTCGTCGAACGGTTTCGCGCCAATGGTTCGCGCAGCACTGAACCCGTGGCACAGTTCGATGCGGCGCAAAACCAGTTTGTGCCTTTGCCAATTGATCTGGGAGCGGCGGACGATCAGGTTTTCCTGGTTCCTTTCGGAACAGGTTTTCGCTTCCGCAGTTCGTTGGCAGCAGTCAGCGCAACGATTGGCGGAACCGCCGCCGAAGTCAGCTTTGCCGGAGATCAAGGCGGTTTTGTAGGCTTGGATCAAGCCAACATACGCATTCCGCGCAGTGTCATAGGGCGCGGCGAAGTTGATGTCGTTTTGACCATTGACGGCCAACCGGCAAACACCGTTCGCATAAACATCAAGTGAGCTTGAGTGCGACCTGAAACCACGGGTAAACAAAGATGGACACAGAAAGCTTCCAGCATAATCTGTGTTCATCTTCTGGGTTCATCTGTGGTTGCTTGATTGTCTCAATAAGGCTCTTTTCCGAAACTGCCGCCTCGCCTATAATCCGCGCTCCCACCCCACTGAAACTCACTTCGCCCCAGCGAATCAACAGTTTTACCAATAACTTTCAGAGGTTTTAGTTGTGAACACACCTGTTAATGTTTTGATTCTGGCCGCTGGGCTAGGCACTCGCATGAAAAGCGATCAGGCCAAAGTGCTGCACAAACTCGGCAGCCGTCCGCTGATCGCTCACGTCTTAAGAACCGCAGCCGAACTCAATCCCGAAAAGATCATTGTCGTCGTAGGTCATCAGGCTGACAAAGTCGAAGCCGCCGCTCGCGCCGCTTTTTCTGATCCGGCGATGGCCGAACGATTGCAGTTCGTCACACAAGACAAACAGCTTGGAACCGGCCACGCCGTCAAATGCGCCACCGAAGTCATCAAACAAACTCGTGGCCTTTTGGTCGTCTTTTACGGAGACACTCCGGCGGTTAAAGCCGTTACGCTGCAAAAACTGATTGCCGAACACGAGGCCGGAAAACACGCGGCAACGCTGGTGACAATCAAACTTGATCCACCTCCGGCGTATGGCCGCATTGTCAGGGACGGCAAAGGCGGTTTTCTGAAGATCGTCGAACAGCGCGATTGCACGCCAGAACAAGCCGCCATCACCGAACTCAATCCCGGCTTTTATTGTTTCGATGTTCCGGCTCTGCTGGCCGCGCTGGAAAAGCTGACTCCGCAAAACGCGCAGGGCGAGTATTACCTGACAGACGTGCCGCAACACATGCTCGACGCCGGCTTGACGGTTGGAACGGTCTTTCACGCGGACGCTCACGAACTGGACGGCATCAACAACCGAGCTGAGCTTGCCGCAATGTGGAAACGAGTTCGATTGGAAACCCTGAACCGGTTGATGGTCGAAGGCGTTTCGATTGTTGACCCGGATTCCACCTACATTGACGCTTCGGTCGCGATTGGCCGCGACACTGTCATCCATCCCCAAGTCATTATCGAAGGCGATTCGCGCATTGGCGCAAACTGCGAAATTCAATCCTGGTCGCACCTGACCAACGTCGAAATCGGTGATGACTGCCGAGTGCTGAACTCTTGCGTGCTGGTAGACACCAAGCTGACGGCGAAAAATTCTGTCGGCCCGTTCGCTCATTTGCGAATGCATGCCGAGCTTGCCGAAGAAGCCGTCGTAGGCAATTTCGTCGAAGTCAAAAAGTCGCGGCTTGGTCGCAAAACAAAATCCATGCACCTGACTTACCTGGGCGACGCGACCATCGGCGACCGCGTCAACATCGGAGCGGCGACGGTCACCTGCAATTACGATGGTAAAAACAAACATCCGACGATTATCGAAGATGACGTGAAGATTGGGTCTGACACGATGCTGGTTGCGCCAGTTCGAATTGGGCGAGGTTCGATGACGGGAGCAGGTTCAGTTGTCACCAAAGATGTTCCGGAAGACACCTTGGTCGCTGGTGTTCCGGCGCAGATCAAACGAAAACTCCGAGATTAAAAACAATCCACGAAGATCACGAAGTTTCACTAAGGAAAAGCCAGGGCTTCGTGTTTCTTTGTGTGGCTCCGTGAGAAACAAGAGGGCTTAGCTATGTGCGGAATTGTCGGTTACGTAGGAAATCAGCAAGTCGTCCCGGTCATCATCGAAGGGCTGCGGCGATTGGAATATCGCGGTTACGACTCAGCGGGCATCGCCGTCGTCAATCGTGATCACGAATTACAGATTCGCCGGGCCAGCGGAAAGCTGCGCAAACTGGAAGATGCAATCAAACTTAATCCTATTGAAGGCGATTACGGATTGGGACATACGCGCTGGGCAACTCACGGACGCCCAACCGAAGAAAACGCTCACCCTCACCGCGACGGCAGCGGGCGCATCGTCGTTGTTCACAACGGCATCATCGAAAATTACCTGGAGCTGAAACGCGATCTGATCTCTTGCGGCCATGTTTTCAAGTCGGAAACCGACACCGAAGTCGTCGCCCACCTAATTCAAAAACACCTAGAGCAAGATACGCAGGCTGATCTGGAAATCGCTTTTCGCCGTTCGCTGGCCGAAGTGCGCGGCATTTACGCTCTGGTGGCGATGTCGGCTGACGAACCGGAAAAGATCGTCGCCGCCCGGCTTGGCCCGCCGGTCGTCGTAGGTTTGGGCGAAGGCGAATACTTTGTTGCTTCGGATATTCCGGCGATCCTGCCCCACACGCGAAACATTTTCTTTCTGGGCGATGGAGAGATGGCGCTGCTGACCAAAGACGGAGTTCGTGTGACTGACCTGGCGGGCAACGAAATCAAACCCGAAGTTCAGCGAATCACCTGGGATCCGATTCAGGCGGAAAAAGGCGGCTACAAGCATTTCATGCTCAAGGAGATTTACGAGCAACCGCGCGCAGTCCGCGACACCACGCAAAGCCGAATCTCGCTGGACACCGGCCACGTCTTTCTGGATCAGATGAAACTGACCGAAGCCGATTTTCGCAACTTGACCGACATCAAAATCGCAGCCTGCGGAACGGCCTGGCACGCGGCGCTGGTCGCCAAATACCTGATCGAAGAACTTGCGCGCTTGCCCGTCGAAGTGGATTACGCTTCGGAGTTTCGTTACCGCAATCCGATTTTGACTCCGACGACTTTGATGATGGTGATTTCGCAATCCGGCGAAACCGCCGACACGCTGGCGGCGCTGCGCGAAGGTAAGGACAAAGGCTGCAAGACTCTGGCCATTTGCAATGTTCAGGGTGCGATGATGACGCGCGAAGCCGACGGCACGATTTATACTCACGCCGGGCCTGAAATCGGAGTTGCTTCGACCAAGGCGTTCACCTCGCAAATCGTCGCGGCTTATTTGCTGGCAATGTATCTGGCTCAGGTGCGCGGAACTTTGAGCGAAGAAAAATTGAAATGGCATGCTCAGCATTTGTCCGAACTGCCGGTGAAAATCGAAAAACTGCTGAACACTGAAACCGATTACGAAGAATTGTCGCGCGCTTTTGTGCTCTCTACGGATTTCTTGTATTTAGGTCGTGGCATCAACTTTCCGATTGCGCTGGAAGGCGCGCTGAAACTGAAAGAGATTTCCTACATTCACGCCGAAGGTTACGCCGCCGGAGAAATGAAGCACGGTCCGAATGCTCTGATTGATTCGCGGCTGCCGGTGGTGGTAATCAACACACTTGACCCGGACGATGAAAAGTCGCGGCTGAGGTACGAAAAGACCATTTCGAACATTCAGGAAGTAAAAGCGCGCGACGGCATAGTCGTCGCCATCGTCACCGAAGGCGACCGAGACACGCGCGAAGTCGCCAGCTTCACCATCGAAGTCCCGCCTTCCAGTGAATTGCTGTCGCCGGTGCTGGCGGCGATACCGCTGCAACTGATGGCTTATCACATCGCCGTGCGAAGAGGCTGCGACGTTGACCAGCCGCGCAATCTGGCAAAATCCGTGACTGTTGAATAGTTATCCAGAACTCTCAAATACCCCGTAAATGCTAAAAGACACAAAACTTGTACTTGCTTCCGGTTCGCCTCGCCGTGCGGAGTTATTGCGCGCTGCTGGGATTGATTTCACTGTCAGAGTCGCAGACCTGGACGAAAAACTGTTGCCCAATGAATTGCCGCGCGATTACGTCGTCAGGCTTTCGCGTGAAAAGGCTCAGGCCGTAGCTTCTGAAATTGGCGACGGCGAGCTTGTGCTGGGCGCTGACACCACCGTCGTCATTTTGAACGAAATCGCCGCCAAACCAATTGACGACAATGACGCGCGGCGAATGCTGCGGTTGTTGAGCGGCAAATGGCACGAAGTACTGACCGGAGTTTCGATGGTCGGCGACGGCAAAGTTACTTCGGATGTGGCGCTGACTCGCGTCAAGTTCGTCAAACTCAGCGATGAAGAAGTTGACTGGTACGTGGCTTCGGGCGAACCGATGGACAAAGCCGGGGCATACGGCATTCAAGGTTACGCTTCGCGCTTCGTCGAACGCATCGAAGGCAGTTACTCAAATGTGGTGGGATTGCCGGTGCAGATGGTTTACGCGATGCTCAGAAGGATGAATACGGAATGATGAAGATGAAAAGCAGAAAAATTCATCATTCATCATTCCTACTTCTGCATTTCAAAAGATTCCATTCAGTT
>JBGAPB010000385.1:0-4058 GCA_044221525.1 Blastocatellia bacterium
TGGAAGCGATCGTCATGAAGTTCCGCGAGATGAAAAAGCTGGACAGCGACATTGCCGGTAACCGCGAAATACTGCGCGATATGGACGACGCTGAAATGCGTGAACTGGCCGAAGCTGAATTACCGGAACTTGAAGCTCAGAGACTGAAGGCAGAGGAAGAGTTGAAGCTGCTGCTGTTGCCGAAAGACCCCAACGATGAAAAGAACGTCATTCTGGAAATTCGAGCAGGCACAGGCGGCGAAGAAGCCTGTCTGTTCGCAGCAGAAGTTCTGAGGATGTATGCACGTTATGCGGAGCGGCATGGCTGGAAGCTACAAATCACCGAATCCGCCGAAACCGGTTTGGGCGGCATTCAAAAAGCCGAAGCCATAATTGAAGGCGAACGTGTTTACTCAAAACTGAAACACGAATCCGGCGTTCACAGAGTCCAGCGCGTTCCACAAACCGAAACCAGCGGACGCATTCACACTTCGGCCATTACTGTCGCCGTGTTGCCAGAAGCCGAGGATGTTGACGTGAAAATTGACGCCAAAGACATCCGCACAGACACTTTCTGCTCGTCCGGCCCTGGTGGCCAATCGGTCAACACCACCTATTCAGCCGTGCGGCTGACACATATTCCATCGGGGTTGGTAGTTTCAATGCAGGACGAAAAATCACAGATCAAAAACCGCGAAAAGGCTATGCGCGTTTTGCGGTCGCGTTTGTATGAAATGGAGCAGCAGAAACAACACGACGCCATTGCCGCCGAACGTAAATCAATGGTCGGCAGCGGCGACCGTTCTGAAAAAATTCGCACCTATAACTTCAAAGAAAACCGAGTCACAGACCACCGCATTGGCCTGACGCTGCATCAGCTTGATTTGATTATGGAAGGCGGCATTGACGAACTGATTGACGCAGTCGTCACGCACTTCCAGGCTGAAAAGTTGAAAGCCGAAACCGACAAACAAGCGGCCAGAGCTTAAGCCGATGCCCCCGACGATTGCTGAAACTCTAAAACAGGCAAGCCAGCAACTGCGCGCCGCGCAGGTTCCTAACGACCTGCTTGACGCGCAAACATTGCTGGCTGAAGCTCTGGGCAAAGACCGAACCTACCTGATCGTCAACTTCAACGAACAACTCAATGACACATTGCTGGCCAGCTATCGGACATTAATCGAACGTCGTTCGGCAGGCGAACCGCTGCAATACATCACCGGCCATCAACAGTTTTTCGGCATGGAGTTTGACATCACACCGGACGTGCTGATTCCCCGCCCTGAAACTGAAATCATCGTTGAAGAAACAATCCGCCTGATTGAGCAAAACAAAACTTCTGCACCTGTAATTGTTGATGTGGGAACAGGTTCCGGCTGCATCGCCGTCACTCTGGCGCGTGAACTGGAAGATGCAAAAATTCAGGCTTGCGATATTTCCGAAACGGCGCTGAATGTTGCTCGGCGCAATGCAACCAAACATGGACTGGCTGACCGTGTTGAGTTCGTCAACTCTGATCTGCTTTCAGCTTTTCCTGAAAATGAGTTCGCTGATTTTATTCTTTCAAATCCGCCCTATGTTGCTGCAAACGAATTACCTGCGTTGCAACGCGAAGTGCGCGACTGGGAACCTCATCTGGCCCTGACCGATTTCGGCGACGGTTTGAGCTTTTATCGCCGATTGATAAACCAAGCCCCGACTCGGCTGAAAGCCGGCGGTTATTTAATTTGCGAACTTGGCTACACTCAGTCTGAAGCTGTTTTGGCAATGGCTGGCTCCTTTGTCTGGATTGAACAGCGATTGCTGGACGATATTCAGGGTATCCCACGAACCCTGGTACTGAAGAAAAAGTAACCCGCCAGACCATTTCCATTTACCGGCGAACCCGCTAGAATCCGCGCGTCAAACGAACAGTTGCCGAAGTTTCATGACGATTTGCCCCAAACTTAAAGACAGAGCAAGACTTCGGCGTTAACTATCCTTCCTCACAATTCAATCACTTTTCTCGCGCTGGCTAATTACGCTTTCGGCGTAGGCTGCAGCGTGTTTTCACCCAAGAGGTAATTTCCCATGACCCCCGAAGTGCCCTTTCGAGCGCGCCAAAGCTTTGCGCCAGTTTCGTCTTTGGATAAGTTGCTGGTCTTTCCGGTTCCGGCTGCCGAATCGCTTAAACGACCTGTTTGGATGGATTGCCTGAATGATCTGAGTTTCTTGCTTCCGGCTTTCGGCTCAGTATTAGGATTGCTGTTACTGCTGGGGCAGTCGCCGTTTATTGGAGCTGCGGCGGTCACTCTGTGCCCGATTATTCTGGCCGTGCGAATTCGCTCGGCTTTGCGTTTGCGGCGAGAGCGGCGTCAGGTTTCGGCCCTGGTCAATTGGTATCAAAAAAACCGTGTCGGTTATCCAGAACTCCAACGCCAACTGAGCGAAGAAATGCCGGATGTTATTTATTGCCCTGTGCCGCCAGTTCGTTGAGCCAGTTAGTTAAGGAAGAAGTATTTGATAGCGAGTGGACTTGGGGATGGTCGAACCTTTCGACTAATCGCACTATCTTCTGGTCGCCCAACATCCCCGTCATTTTTTCTTCGCTTCGTCAATCCGCCCGCTCAACTCCGACACGAAATCGGCGCGTGGGTTGTAACCTGCTTGCCGAAAAGCGACCTCGCCTTTGCGGTCAAGAATGATCGTCGTCGGGATCGAGTTCACGCTGAAAAAATCGTTCAGATATTCGGCATAAACAATTGGCAGATTGAATTTGTGCTGTTTCAAAAACGGCGCGACCAATTCTCGGTCTTCGTCTGTGGTGACGGCCAGAAAGACAACGTCCTTGTCGTCTTTGTATTTGCCGATTGTCTTTTCAAACAAAGGCATCTCGGTCAAACAAGGCCCGCACCAGGTCGCCCAAAAATTGAAGACAATCACTTTGCCGCGCAAGCTGGCCAAATCCAGTTTCGAACCATCCAGCCGGGTCAGCTTGTAACTCAACGCGCTGGTTGCGCCTTCGTTGATGTTCGGCGTTTCCAGTTTGGCCAGCCGCTCATCGCGTTCTTTGACGAAAGTGTCATAAGCTTTCAGCAAACGGTCGCCCAACCCCGCTTCAGAACCGTTTTTGCCAACGTAAAGCTGTCCGAGTTTTTGGCGAATTGCTTTCAAACCAATTTCTTCGCTCGTGACCAGAGCGATGACGAACCCCTGAGTGTAATAACCAATTGCTTCATCAACCGCTTTGCGTTTTTCGGCCAGTTCGCCCAACAACAACGAGGCTCCGGCCATTCGCGCGGCATCGAAGCTTTTCATCGCGTCGGCTTTGGCCTTGTCGTCATTGCCCAAATCGGCGTGAACTCTGCCGCGCACCAGATAAACCGAGGCCAGCCCTTGCTGCTTTCGCTCTTCCCACTGAGCGGCGCTGATACGTTTCGGTTTTGGACTGGATGCCACGATTCCTTCAAACTGCCGCACAAGCTGGTTGGCGTAAGTTATGGCAACGTTCAGATCGCCATCGCCTTTGCGCTCGCGCAGCATCGTCACCAAATTGGTCAGAGCATCAATGTTGCTTTCACTCGCTTCGACCAGCTTTTGACCATAGGAAATCGCGCGATCACGATCACGCAGCTTGATGACGATTTTGTAGATTTCGCCTTCGATTTCCTGGCGATGCTCGCTCTTCGGAAATTTCTTCAGATAACCTTCCAGGTTGGTGACAATCTGGGTTTCGCTGCCGCCGCTCGATTCAATCGCGCGACGAAGCTCTGTGTCCGAATCAACAGACTTGTCGTCTGCTGAAGCCTGTTTATCCTGTTTGTCTGGAGCCGACTGAGCAAAAGCATTCAGGCCAGTAACCAGAAACATCACCAAAGCCAAAAGGAAAAATTTTGTTCTCACTTGTTACTCCTAGATCCAAAATTCAAAACCTAAAGTCAGGACTCTCGCCCGACTACTCCCATCAAACGTCCGACGGGTTTTTCCGCTCCGCGTTCCAGCCTGTAACTGAAAAACAAATCATTCCGTTGCCAGGTGCAGAGTCCGCTATCGTAAATTCGATCAGCTTTTAGTCCGGCGTCAATCAACTGCCGAGTGTT
>JBGAPB010000386.1:0-4035 GCA_044221525.1 Blastocatellia bacterium
CCTGGCGGAGCTTCGTACTTGCTGAAGGATTTCAGCTCGCCGTGCGCGGAAAGGTAAGATCGGCAGGCTGAGGCGAATTCTTCGGTCGAATAACTCTCGCCAAGCAATCCGCTGCCAATCAGCGTTTGTTTCAAACCGAGAGCGGCTGATTCAACCAGTTTGCCCACAATCATCGTCGTGCGCGAAGCCACCGTTGGCCCGCTGTTCGGCACGTTGGCCGTATCCGGCTGGGCGATTTCGATCATCTCGGCATCAATTTCCAAAGCCTGTGCCGCGATCTGCGAAAAGATGGTGTAAGTTCCCTGGCCGATTTCCGTGTTTGAAGTCAGCACTCGCACTTGGCCAGTTGGCGTGGCTTCGATGCCAACGACTGAGGCCAAATAAACTTCGCCCGAACCTGTGAAGCCTGCGCCGTGCATAAACGTGGCGAAGCCTGTGCCTTTCTTTTCAGATGTTGAACTGGCGTTGAATTCGGCAAAGCGTGCTTTCTTTGCGTGGTAATCGCTCAAATTCAGCGCACGAGTCAGCAAAGCATTGAGGTCAATCTTTTCGTTGATGACCTGTCCGGTTGAAGTCGCTTCGCCCGGTTTCAGAAAGTTGCGGCGGCGCAATTCTTCGGGCGACAGGCCAACGGTTTGTGCGACTTTGTTCAGGTGACGCTCCATTGCAAATATGCTTTGCGGAGCGCCGAACCCGCGAAAGGCTCCGTGCGGAGGATGGTTGGTGGCGACGGCTCGGCTGCGAACGCGGACTGCTGGCCAGTTGTATGGCCCCGCCGCGTGGATCGTCCCGCGCGACAAAACCACCGAAGACAACGTGGCGTAAGCTCCGCCGTCAATGACGAAATCAATTTCAGCCGCCAGCAGCTTGCCGTCTTTTGTGACTGCGGTGCGGATGCGAGTGCGCGACGGATGCCGTTTGGTCGTTGCGGCCATGTCTTCTGCTCGGTCGTAAATCATCTTGACGGGTTTGCCGGCTTTCCACGCCAACAGTGCGGCGTGTCCGGCGATGATTGACGGATATTCTTCTTTGCCGCCGAAACCTCCGCCGGTTGCTGCCTGCACAACACGAATCTTTTCCGGCGGCAAATCAAAGAGCTTTATCAAAGCTTTGTGGATGTAATAAGGGCATTGCATAGAACCCCAAACGGTCACGCCTTCAGTTGGGTCGGCTGTTGCGATCATGCCGTTATTTTCAATGTAAAGTTGTTCCTGAGCGCCGGTTTCGTATTCGCCCTCGACGATGAAATCAGCTTTTGCCCACTCCGAGTCAACGTCGCCTTTTTCTATCAGAAATTTTTTGAAGGTGTTGTCTTCGCCCCAAATAAGTTCAGTTTTGTTCAGCGAACCCTGGATGGTGAAGATGGCGGGTAGCGGTTCAATGTCGAATGTGACGGCGCGCCGAGCTTCTTCCAACAGGTATTTGTCCGTGTGAGCCAGCAACAGAATCGGCTCTTCGGGGTGGTTTACAAATTCATCGGCCAGGTAAGGTTGGTCTTCCAGAATAAGCGCCACGCAATTTGAGCCAGGAATATCTTTGGCCGTAACGATGATAAATTCGCGCCAGGGAATGCCTTCGCCAAACTGGATACTGCGAATACGTCCGCGAGCAATCGGCGACCGCACCGTCACGCCGTACAGCATCCCAGGGAAAGTCAGATCATCAACATAACGGGCACGACCAGTGACTTTATCCGCCCCTTCTTTGCGTAAAATTGGTTGACCGATAATTTCCAAATGCATAACTTTTGTGGCTTAACGTGTAAACTCTGACCGTGACTGTGACGGCAAGATTTTTCAGAATCGTGCTCAGTATAGCTGAGGGGTGACGATGGAAAAGAAGCTCTTTTGGCGTCTGGAAATATTTTTTCGGGGATGGCCAAATCAAATTCGTGAAGCTATACTTCGCCACGTCGTGCCCCAAAGCACCCGCAAGCAAAATTTTTAGCTATGCAACCTGAATTCCCCTTCGGAGCTAATACCTAAATCACAAGAGAGCGAACAATCACTTTATGAAGATTGCCATTCTGGGGACGCGAGGAATCCCCGCCAATTATGGCGGCTTTGAAACTTTCGCGGAACAATTGGGGACGCGACTGGTGGCACGGGGACATCAAGTTACGGTTTACGGGCGCAAACATTATTCGACCACTGACAGCAAATTTTATCGCGGCGTTGAACTGGTTACGCTGCCGACAATTCGCCATAAATACTTCGACACGATCATCCACACTTTCCTTTCCGTTCTGTACGCTTCAACCAGAAAATACGACATTATTTTGATTTGCAATGCTGCCAACAGCATTTTTTCGTTTATCCCGCGTTTGTTCGGAACGCCTACGCTGGTCAATGTTGACGGCCTGGAGCGCAAACGCAAAAAGTGGAATTGGGTTGGGCAGACCTATTACCTGCTGTCTGAATGGCTTTCCACGTTTTTGCCTTCGGCGATTGTCACCGACGCTAAAGTGATTCAGGACTATTACGCCACACGCTACAAGAAAGAATCGGCAATGATCGCCTACGGGGCCGAAGTCGCCCGGCGCGCTGAACCGGAAAAGCTTGCCAGCTTCGGGTTATGCCCTAACGGTTACGTGCTTTACGTCAGCCGGTTGGAGCCTGAAAACAATGCCCATCTGGTGATCGAAGCTTTTGAAAAGGTCAGAACCGAAATGCCGCTGGTGATTGTTGGCGGCGCGCCTTATGCCGAAGAGTACATCGCCCGGCTCAAAAGCACTCGCGATCCGCGAGTGAAGTTTCTAGGATTTATCTTCGGTTCTGATTACAGGGCTTTGCAGCAGAACGCTTACTGTTATGTTCACGCCACTGAAGTCGGCGGCACGCACCCCGCGTTGATCGAAGCAATGGGCGCAGGAAATTGCGCGCTGACGCTGAACACCCCGGAAAACCGCGAAGTCATAAATGGGGCAGGCATAGTTTACGATTCGGTGGCCGATTTGACGGCCAAGCTGCAACAGGTGGTTGATCACCCTGAGATAATAGGCGAATACCGCCGCCGTTCCATGGAGCGAGTCCTGGAGCTTTACGACTGGGAACAAATAACCGACCAGTATGACGAGTTGCTGTCGAAGCTGGCAGGTGTCGAACTCCCAACAAAAGCTGCCGGAAAATCTGTTGTCTCAAATACTGTGGAACCTGCGATAAAGTCATTTGTTCAGGAGCCTGTGAAAGTTCGCAGAGCCGCTAAATCCCTCCATTGATTTCCTCGTTTTTCAATCCGCAACTCGCTGAATCAGAATGAATTACAGCTCCAGCGCAAAAATCCCATTGTGGCGTCCAGCCTGGTCGCTATTGTGCGAACACAGGGATTTGATTCGCTCAATGGTAAGGCGCGACCTGACCAGCCGGTACAAAGGTTCAGTCATGGGATCGGCTTGGGCAATCATCACTCCGGCAGTGCAAATCGTCATTTTCACAGTTATCTTTTCCGGCATCTTCAGCGCAAAGTTTGGCGAACAGGGCGGCAGCGACGGAGTGTTGCGTTCAACCACCGCGCTGACCGACAACATCAATCTGGTTCGTCGCGTAGTTTTTCCGCTGGAAGCATTGCCGGTCAATCTGGCTTTTTCGGCGCTGATGCAACAGTTGCTTGGCACGATTGTTTTGCTGTTGGCGGCTGTGTTGATGCAGCGAACTCTGCACGCGACGGCTTTTTGGTTGCCCGTGTTGTTGATTCCTCAACTGCTGGCGACGATTGGTTTGGGATGGTTGATGGCCAGTCTGGGCGTGTTCATCCGAGACATGACTCAGGTTAATCAACTGGCCCTGCAAGCTTGCATGTATCTGACGCCAATCCTGTATCCCGAAAGTTTGGTTCCGTCGAATTACCGCTGGCTGGTGGATTGGAATCCGATGGCTCCGCTGATTCGCAGCTACCGGCTGGCTCTGCTGGAAGGGCAAATGCCCGACTGGCGAGGTTTGAGCGTGACGCTGGCGTTCGGGCTGATCTGTTTTGGGTTCGGGTATTGGTGGTTTGAACGAACGAAAAAAGCCTTTGCGGATGTGCTGTAGGCAAATC
>JBGAPB010000015.1:0-33841 GCA_044221525.1 Blastocatellia bacterium
CCAAAACCGTCATTGCGGAATTGGTCAGAGGTAACAATTTGCCACCACCGAAATCTCTGGACGACGGAAAGAAAAAAGCTGCTCCCGCCAAGAAGAAACCCTAGTCGGTGTTCAATTGCCTCAAAGAAAAAGCCCGAAGGGTTCAACCTCTCGGGCTTTTTCTTTGAGCATCAATTTTCAAGCGTGTCGCAAATTTGCCGGCGAGCCAGAGAACCGGCGGCATTGCGTCGTAAGTAGGTTGTCAATTGGCAAAAGGCTTCTGCTATAATCCGCCTCGCTTAATTGAAGTGGTTTTCTCCTCTCATTCGACCCTGAGATTCAAACTGACAGAGCAACAAACTTTCTAGCAAGCGGTATGGTTATGAAGAATTTCGCTCACGATAATAGCGAATTGCTCGAACATTATCGTCGCTCTCGGCGGCATGCAATTCTGGTTTCTGTGGCAGCCTGTTTTCTGGCTACTGGAGTCATCATAGGTGTCGCGCTTTCGCGTCAGCCCAACCCCGTCAAAGCAGGCAACAAAGAGGTAAATTCCGAACTAGCTTCAGCTTTTGTTGAAGTCGCCCGCCTGGTCGAACCCGCAGTCGTCAACATTTCTACCGTCACCAAACCCGTCAAACAGCAAAGCCGTGATAAT
Source organism: Blastocatellia bacterium (assembly GCA_044221525.1). Classification (GTDB taxonomy): domain Bacteria; phylum Acidobacteriota; class Blastocatellia; order RBC074; family RBC074; genus RBC074. The sequence continues at coordinate 638 of JBGAPB010000015.1, forward strand.
GAATTGTATGCGCTTCCCCGTCCGTCGCTGGATTCAGCTTTGCCATACAGCAATAACGAACAGGCTCAGCGCGGCAACGGCTCAGGGGTGATAGTTGATCCGCAAGGCTACATTCTGACCAATCGCCACGTCGTAAATCAGGTTGATCGGATTAAGGTTCGACTTTCCGACGGAACTGAGCTTACGGCTCGTTTGATCGGCAGCGACGCTGAGGTTGACCTGGCAGTCGTCAAAGTTGACCCGATTGCTCCATTGACTGCGGTCAAATTCGGAGATTCCGAAAAAATGCGCGTTGGCGATTGGGTTTTGGCAATCGGTTCTCCGTTCGGGCTGGATCAAACTGTCACCGCCGGAATCATCAGCGCCAAAGAACGCGATTCATCTGAGTTGTACAAAAGAGTCGGCTTTCAATTCTTTCTGCAAACCGACGCGGCCATCAATCGAGGAAACTCCGGCGGGCCTCTCATCAATTTGTCGGGCGAACTGATCGGCATCAACTCCGCAATTGCCACCAGCACAGGAGATTACAACGGCATCTGTTTTGCGCTTCCTTCGCTGGAAGCCATTGCTGTTTACAGACAGTTGGTTAAGAATGGCCGGGTCGTTCGCGGTTTTCTTGGTGCAATGACCGAGCGTGTAACTCCTCAAATCGCTAAAATCTATAACCTACCGGTTGCTCGTGGAGCGATCATTAGCAACATCAGCGACACAGTGTTAGCTGGCAACCGTGCGGTAGAAAGCCCTGCTGCGAAAGCAGGTTTGAAACTAAACGACATTGTGCTTGAGTTTCGTGGCGACCGAATCAAAGACGATTCGGACCTTGTCAGGCGAGTTGCTTCGGCTCCTGTCGGTGCTCCGGCGCCAATCAAGATTTTTCGTGATGGCAAAGAAATGACACTCTCAGTTGTCATCAGTCAGCGACCAGGTTCGGATTTTCCGGCTGTGGCTGATTCGTTAAAAGCTAGTGAATCAGAACTCTCTACACGGCAAACCATTGGTATCTCTGTTCAAAACCTGACACCGACTCGAATCCTGGAACACGCGCTTGGCTCAGTTATGGGCGTTACCGTCATTCGGGTCGAAGCTGGAAGTATTTCAGATGATGCTGGCTTGAAAGTAAACGATGTGGTCGAATCCATAAATCGGCAACAAGTCAGAAATGTTGATGGTTTCAAGGAAGCTCTTTCTGACATCAATGCTGGTGAGCCTATTGTGCTTCAAGTTTACAGACAAAAGTTTTATCCTAATCCGCGCATTTTTATCTCGTTCAACAGGCCTTAAAAAAGTCACGCGGCTTGATGGCCTATTCAATCGCAGTAACCGTTTCTGGGTTTACGCGCTGCGAATCATTGTTAACGACAATCCCATGCCCCGGAGGTCAACAAACGATGCACTTACGCAAACTCTCCCTGCTCCTCACATGCCTGTTGGCTGTGGCTGTTTTAATATCAGCAAACACGATTTCGGTTGAAGCCAAAGGTAAAAAGAAAAAAGCCGTTGCTTCATCAGCTAAAAGTAAAAAATCAAAAACTGTCCGGAGCAAATCGGCCCGCCGAACAGTCGCCAAAAGAGGCAAACGATCGCGAAGATATGCGGAAGAAAAGTATGCACCAGACCCATCGCCAAAAATTGTTCCCGACCGCATAGAAGTTCTAGAATACGGCTCAACCAATTCAAGCGAATTGTCCAAATTATTAAGCCCTCCGCAACCTGGCAATCAGTTGAGCAATGATGTCGGAACCATTACTCCTTCGCGCAAAGTGAATATTGACACGATGCGGGTAATCCAGATTCAACAGGCTCTGGCAAGCAGGGGGTTTTACTCCGGTGAAACTTCCGGTAATTACGACGAAGCTACGATTGATGCAATGCGTCGCTTCCAGTCTACCAATCAAATTTCCGCTACGGGCTATCCTACCGCTCACGCGCTCAAACGATTGGGACTCGCAAGCTGGTAATCAGGAATTTAGACGTATCTCACGAGCTGCGAGCTGTAATCACAAAAGCTCGCAGCTCTTTTCCTTTCCTAACAGCCAAGCTCTTGATTTGCCGTCTTCCCCATTTGATAATCCCAAAGGTCGCAGTTTTAGACCTCATTTTTAGCCAGCGGTTCAGCAACTTCTTCATAGTCGGTCAGCTTTATCAACAGACTCATTTGTCGGGTTGTGTCTTGCTTTGACTGAAAAGACTGCTGAATTTGTCTGCCAGCGGTTAATCGAGGCTTCATCAAGCCGTAATTTTTTCTTCTATTCTCTGATGCGCAACAACTGGCAACCAACGCCGGAAGATTTCAAGCTTTTTCTTCGCTGGCTGGATCAAAACGAAGAAATTGCTGCCCAACGTTACGAAGGCATTCGCCGCAACCTGATAGCCATCTTCAACCGTCGGGGCTGTCACTGCTCTGAAGACCTGGTTGACGAAACCTTCAACCGTGTTATGCGCCGCCTGCCGAGTATGATTGAAACTTATGAGGGTGAACCCGCACGTTACATCATCGTGGTAGCGCGAAATCTACATCTGGAATACGTCAAAGAGACCGACCGCTTGGAGCCATTGCCGGAGCACGATCACACCAGCCTGTCAGCTAACCCTGTTGATGAAACAAAAGAAGAGAAATTTAGCTGCCTGGAACACTGCTTGAAGCAGTTGACTCCGCCACAGCGCAAACTCGTTGTCGGTTATTACCAGGAAAGCAAACGAGCCAAGATTGACCACCGCAAACAAATTGCAGATGAACTGGGAATTGGCCTGAATGCGTTAAGAATTCGTGCCCACCGTATTAGAGGCTCGCTAGAAGAGTGCTTGAGGCTTTGCTTGAGATATTAACAGCACCAAAGGCGAAACACTTTACCAAATTGCTCCTTAAACGACTGGCAGAACTATCCTAACCATTAAAGGGGCTGAGCATGTAAATGAAAAAAGAAGCTTTAGGAAACGACACGCAATTGCGTAGCTACTTGCTAGGTGAATTACCGGCAGACCAGCAACAATTGATTGAAGAGCGTCTGTTGATTGACAACGATTATATGGAGCAGATGCTGATCGTCGAAGAAGACCTGATTGACGATTACAGGACAGACCAATTATCCCCTCAACAAAAGGCCAATTACCAAAAACTATTTTTGGCATCACCAGAAGGCCGACAGAAACTGAAAATCACACAGGTTCTGAAGAAACACATAAACGATTTCCCTGCTGAAACCGCTCCGCAAGCAACTTTTTGGGAGCGAGTTGAAAACGCACTGGCTCAAGTTTTTTCTCCGCCTGTGCTAAAAGCAGCAGCGGCGCTGCTGGTAGTTGGATTAGGCATATTCAGTTGGTGGGCCTTACTTCAATCCGACTTGAGAACAGGCATCAACGCCTTGAAAGGTGCCTACGGCGAACACAGGCCGCTCGAAGCCCGGATCACAGGCTTTCCTTATGCCAATTTCTCAGGCTCACCAAAGTCTCCTAATCAATCCAGCGCTGCCAAGCTAAAAATCGCTGATAAAGCGTTTCAGGAATTGATGAGTGAAAAGCCGACTGCTTCTTCTCTTCATGGGTTGGGAAAATACTGCCTGACTCAAAAGAAATTCGACGAAGCCATCGCTAACCTGAACAATGCGGCAACTGCAGCTCCAAATAACCCGGCGGTTCATACTGATCTGGCTGTAGCGTTCCTTGAAAGAGGCAAGCTCTACTTGGCTGGTTCTCAACCGGAAAAAGCGCAAGCTGATTTCGATAATTGCAAGAAGCATCTGGATCAGGCGCTCAGCCATAATCCAACATCAGCCGACACGATTTTCAACCTTGCGCTGTTTTACCAGACTACAAAATCCTGGAAAGAAGCTGAAGAAAGTTGGCGACGCTTTTTGGTCATCGAGCCAAAAACTAAATGGTCTGAAGAAGCCAGCCATTATCTCAATATCGCAGTCGAAGCCCAGAAAAAATAGAAACTTATCTTTGCCTGTAAAAACAAGACGCCCTGCTTTTGCGAATCATGATTCAAAAAGCAGGGCGTTTACATTACCAGGACTCACTAACGATACTATTATTCCAGATAAGGCTCTGTTCCATCCGAAGCTCTGGCTGACAGATTGTTTCGCATGATAATTCTGGCACAGGCATTCCAGCGCAAAATCGAATCGTCATTGCCTTCGGGACGACAGACTTCAGCTTTTTCGAAATGGCGCATAGCTTCGCGCAAGTATTCGTAAGCATCGTGGCTGCTGCCTGGCCCGCCGTGGTTAAGCCTAGCCTTGGCCTGCCGCTCGCAAATAATTCCGGCGTAATAATCTCGCTGATAATCATCCTTGATGCGCGGCAAAACTTCTTTGGCCTGAGTCACACCGCTGCCATATCCTTTGGCAAAGCGATCAGTCAACGCCAGCAATAAAGTCACTAAAGCATCCTGATTTTCTGGCTCGATTTCCAGAATGTCCAGGCAAATGCTTTCAGCTTCGCCCGGCTCATTCAGCAATCTGTAATGATGGGCTTTTTCCAAAGCCTGACTCAAAGCGTCTTTGTGAATTGGTTTTAGGTTAAACACGAATCCTCCAAAGTCGGATCAATACCCGATTGGTGAGAAGCGCACCTCTTAAATGCGTTTCCTAGCTCACTTTCTACCTTTACCTGTCAGTTTGCGAATTACCCACATAACCGGGTCGTAATAATCGTCAACCACGCGCTCCTTCAACGGAATGATGGCGTTATCGGTAATGTGAATGTCCTCGGGGCAAACTTCAGTGCAGCATTTAGTGATGTTGCAGAACCCTATGCCGAGCTCGTCTTTCAGTAAATCTATGCGGGAAACGCTGTCGAGCGGATGCATATCCAGTCCTGCTACGCGAACGAAGAAGCGGGGGCCGCCGAACTCCTCGGTCTTCTGGTGATCGCGCAAGACATGACAAACGTTTTGGCAAAGGAAACATTCGATGCACTTGCGGAACTCCTGCACGCGATCAATGTCTTCCTGTTGCATTTTCCAGTCGGTGTTTTCGCGCGGCGTAAAGGCCGGAATCTTTTTGTTGATCCGGTAATTCAGCGAAACATCAGTCACCAAGTCTTTGATGAGAGGAAAAGTTTTTAGCGGATTAACCACGATTGGTTGATTCGGTGGCAGCGCGTCCATTCTGGTTTTGCAGGTCAAGCGCGGACGGCCATTAACTTCGGCGGAACACGACCCACACTTGGCGGCTTTGCAATTCCAGCGAACGGCCAGATCAGGAGCCTGATGACCCTGAATATAATGCAGCGCGTCCAGCACAACCATTCCGGGGGCAACGGGAACCTGGAAATCCTGGTGTTCGCCGCCGTCTTTATCGCCGCGATAAACTCTTAAAGTTGCTTCAGCCATTATTGATCCTCCGCCAAGACTTGTTTCAATTCATCGGGCATTTCCATCAACGGACACTGGCTCAAATTCATGCTGCCATCGCTGTTGCGCTTGATGATGTTGTGCTGTTTGCCCCAGATCTGATCGTCGAGTTTTTCAAAATCCACTCGCGCGTGAGCGCCACGACTTTCTTTGCGTTCGCGCGCCGACAACGCAACGGCTTCAGAAACGATGAGCATGTTTCTGAGGTCGCGCGCCAGGTGCCAGCCAGGATTGAACATGCGCGAACCGTCAACACGGACTTTCTTCGCTCGTTCTTTGAACTGTTCAATATTATCCAGGCCTTTCGTCATATCCTCCTGATTTCGGAAAATGCCGACCAAATCCTGCATTGACTCTTGCAAGTCACGATGCACGTCGTAAGGCGACTCTCCTGAAGTCCGCTCAAACGGTTCCAGCATTTCGCGTGCTGCGGCTTCTATTTGGTCGTTGCCGATGGCGGAGGTTCCCGCGCTGTTGGCGTATTGAGCGGCGGCCATTCCAGCTCGGCGGCCAAAAACCAGCAGGTCTGAGAGCGAATTTCCGCCAAGACGATTTCCGCCGTGCAATCCGGCGGCGGCTTCTCCGGCGGCATAAAGCCCTTTGACAGTGGCTGCGCCGGTTTCGGCTTCGACGTTGATTCCGCCCATCACGTAATGACAGGTCGGGCCAACTTCCATCGGACCTTTGGTGATGTCAACGTCGGCCAGTTCCTTGAATTGGTGATACATACTGGGCAGTTTTTTCTTCACGTAATCACCAGGTTTGTGCGAAATATCAAGATAAGCGCCGCCGTGTTCGGAGCCACGTCCTTCGCGAACCTCGGTGTAAATCGAACGCGCCACAACGTCGCGTGTTGAAAGCTCCATTCGTTTCGGGTCGTACTTTTCCATGAATCGTTCGCCCTGTTTATTGCGAAGGATTCCGCCTTCGCCGCGCACAGCTTCAGTCACCAGAATCCCCTGCACTCCCGGCGGCCAAACCATTCCGGTCGGATGAAACTGGACGAACTCCATGTCTTTGAGTTCGGCCCCGGCGTCGTAAGCCAGCGATTGGCCGTCGCCTGTGTATTCCCACGAATTGGAAGTCACACGCCAAGCTTTGCCGATACCGCCGGTGCAAATGACTATGGCTTTGGCTTTGAAGACAACAAAACGCCCCGTTTCGCGCCAATAAGCAAAAGCTCCGACAACTCGGTCGCCGTCTTTGAGCAAGCGAGTGACAGTGCATTCCATGTAAACGTCAACACCCTGCTGAACCCCGCGATCCTGCAAGGTGCGAATCATTTCCAAACCTGTGCGGTCCCCGACGTGAGCCAGACGTTTGTATGTATGGCCGCCGAAAGCACGTTGCAAGATTTTGCCGTCAGGGGTTCGGTCAAATAGAGCGCCCCACTTTTCAAGCTCCAGCACTCGATCCGGCGCTTCCTGGGCATGAAGCTGAGCCATGCGCCAATTGTTCATGAATTTGCCGCCGCGCATTGTGTCGCGGAAATGCGGTTTCCAACCGTCGGCAGCGTCAACATTGGCCATTGCAGCGGCGACTCCGCCTTCAGCCATGACTGTATGAGCCTTGCCCAGCAGCGATTTGCAGACAACTCCAACTGAAGCACCATGATTCAGAGCTTCAATCGAGGCACGCAACCCAGCGCCGCCAGCGCCAATGATAAGTACATCGTGTTCGTGAGTTTCGTATTTTTCGTTTGCCATGATTATCAGATAAGAGTTCAGAACCCGCGGATAGTAGAGGCGACGATCTTCGCAATCAGCTTGCTACAGTGCGCTGTGCTGACTAGAACAGTCTCAAGTCGGTAATCGTACCTACGCACACCAGCTTGATGTACAGGTCGGTCAAGGCGACAGAAAACAAGCTCAGCCAGGCAAAAAACATATGGCGCTCATTCATAAAACTGACGCCTTTCCACGCCTTGTAACGCGTGCCGCCTGCGACCGCGCAGGAAAAACAATCCAGCTTGCCGCCAATGATGTGTCGCAGCGAATGGCATGAAAAAGTGTAACAGCCCAACAGAACAACGTTTACTGTCATCACTAACGAGCCAACTCCAACGCCGAACCCATCTGAGAAAAAAAACGCCTTGACCGCGTCGTAAGCCAGAATGGCGATGAACAGTATCGCCAAGTACAAAAAGTACCGATGCAGGTTTTGCAGAACAAATGGGAATTTGCGTTCGCCTGAGTAACTGCCTGCTCCACGCCCAGTGACTGCACAGGAAGGCGGCGACATAAGAAACGCACGATACAGGGCTTTACGATAGTAGTAACAGGTTCCACGAAAGCCGAGTGGGGCGACCAGAATCAATAATGCTGGCGACAGAGGCCACCATTTATGGTCTGGATCAATCAGTGGAGAGTAGAACGGTGACAGGTAAGGCCCCCACTCGTAATCAGCCCCCTGAAACGCACGCCAAGTAGCGTAGAGGCTGAAGCCCCCCATAACGGCGACAATCGGCAAAACTTCCAGCCACCAGGAATCGCGTCTGAAGGTGGAGCCGAAGCGCCTGTTTTGTAAGTCAGTTCGTGATTCAGCCATTTCGATCTGGCGACAATCATTCGTTGCCTGACTGCCGTCATATCTCCTTTCTAAGATGGTCTAAGTGTTATTAGAAGCTGCCACTCAACATCCGTCAGCAGCCCTTACAAGTCATTGTTTGCCCGCCTCCGGAGCTATTTTTAGTCACCTGCACCCAGTCCGACAAAGTCGTGTCGGAACCGTCAGTCGTATAGAAAAAGAACGTGATCGTAGTATCAGTCGCTTCAGCCAGAATCGCGCCGTATTCTCCGGTGATGTAATGCTCTTTTCCGAAATCGCTACCCAACTTGCTGCAATGATGCTTCAACTCGGTTCCGCCCGCTCCATTGGTGATGTATGGGTGATCCTTGAAACTTTTCTTCGAAAACCGCTGGTAAACATGTTGATGCCCTGTCAGCACGGCGTTTGTTCCCATGTTTTCAAAATCCCATTGCATCCACTCAGAGTTGTCGCTGTCGTTGTTGCAGGAGTAAGGCGCGTGATGAAAGTAAGCGATTTTCCAGGGTTCGATGGCTTGGCCGACAGCAGCTTTGTACCAGTTGTATTGAACCGAACCGACTGTCGCACCATCAGGCTCGAAAGTCGCCGTGCTGCGAGTCAATTTACAGTTCCCCTCGTAAGCCAAAGGGTCTTCGCTGTCTATAGCAAACAGGTGAACCGGCGAAGACTGATTGTCGCGAGTCTTCCAAGTCAGGTCGTAATACCGTTGATTAGGCTGAGTCCCGCTGCTGTTGGTTGGCAAGCGCGTAAAAAATTGTAGGTATGGCGTGGCGTTTGCCGAATACCATTCATGATTACCAGGCGCGGGAAAAAAAGCGTTTACCTGATTTGTCGTGGCTGTGCCTGCACAAGGTGAAGGCACGGCTCCGGGGTTATAAATGTAATCGCAATACGGCTGGCTGTTGGCAAAGATTGTACTGGCTTTGCCACAAGGATAATTATTATCACCGACAGTGATGATGAACTGCGGCTCCCAGCCAAGAACCATACTGGCCACGTTCTGTTCAGGGCTGCCGCTGTCATTATTTTGATCCCCGAAATCTCCAAGCACAGCAAAGCGCACGCAGCTTTTGGCGGTTTTGTCGCATGAAGGATTTGGTTCTTTCGTGGTAGTTGGGGCAGAAACCTTCGCAGTCTCAACCATCGGTTTTTCGACCGCCGGCTTGTTGTTATTACAAGCCGAGGAGATGGCAAAAACAAACGCCGTTGCAGTGACAACGATAAATGTCTTTGTGCTATTCATTCCCCAAGTCACCTAAACTTAAGTAAACGAAGACGCTGGCCAGCAAAGCGGTCTTTCGACCGGCAACCAGGTGGCATAGACTTACAAATTTTCTAAATTGATTTACTTCTGAATGCGCCCGGCTGGAAATTAGTGCCGAGCCAAGATAGTCAAGAACGGGGTGTAGTCTACGCACACAGCCGACAACCGTCAATGTGCGCTCTCAGCATATAAAATTAGGATCAAGAAAATTTATCGGCTTAAAAACAAATCTCTATCGAACTGACTAGGTTCACCGGCGACTGCAAAGTGAAAATTCTTAAGGTATGTTCGGCAGACGCGAGTAATGTCTTCAGGTTTGACTTTGTTGACGGAGTCAATCCAGGTCAGCAGGCGATGCCAGTCCCCGCCAAGCAACTCGTATTCAGCCAGTCTGGCTGCTTGAGCGTCGTTGGTTTCCAGCTTGGTGTAATACTTGGTCAAAAAGCCGCTGACGATGGAACTCAATCCCTCTTCACGAATGGTCTGACGCTGCAAAAAATCTATTTGATCGAACATCACTCGGATAGTTTCGTTCGGCTTGGGAGTCGTGACTGTCAAAAAACCGGAGTTGGCTCGATTGGAAAGCACAGTGGCATCAGCGCCGTAACTAAGATTGCGTTTGACGCGAACTTCCTGAAAGAAAAGCTGCCCAAGAATGTCTATGGCCACCGAAAACGCCGGGTAATCAGGGTGATCCAGCGGCGGCGCGGCAAATGTCCCGCGAATGTAGTTGGTGGCTACGTTGCGTTTAATGACTTCGAACTCTGGAGTCTTGGCTTTGGCAAAAGTCTGAATGGCCTCGTTTTTGAAATCGCCTTTGGACAACTTGCCGAAACTGGATTCAATCTTCTGGCGGATTTCCGGCGACGTGACGTTACCGACCACAACAGCAACCATTCTTCCCGCGCCCAGAATTTTGGAGTGATGAGCTTTCAGATCGGCAGCCGTTAAAGCTCCAACCGATTCAACTGTGCCATCAGGTGAATTGTCATAAGGATGCGATGAGTAGAGAAGCTTGTTACTAAGAATTGCCACCGAGCTTTCAGGATTATCATCTTGTTGACGCAACCCGTTAATGGTTTGGTCTTTGAGCAAGGCGACTTCTTTTTCGTCAAACAGCGGATTCAGAATAATGTCGGTCAGCAACTCCCACGATCTATCAAAGTTCTTCCGCACGCAGCGCATGGCAATCACGCTGAAATCGTAACCGCCAGCCGAATCAATGATTGTCCCCATCCTGGCCAGTTCGCGATTGAGCTGGCTCTTGCTGAAGTTTTTGGTTCCTTGCTGGGCGGCTTCAAACATCAGGGATTCAATCCCGGCATTCTTTTCCGTGATGTTGCGAGTTCCACCACGAAAGTATATTTGCACGGCCACAACTTCATTGCCGGTCACCTGACGATGAATCGTTTTCAAACCGTTGGCCAAGGTGAAATCGGTCGTCGTATCGGACGCTCTTGCCGGAGCAGCGGCTTGGCCATAAGCCGAAACCGACAACATAAGAACAAGCGCGATGTTTAGAATGACGAAAGGAATTTTGGCGAACGGAGTTTTTATCTTCATCTTTGATTTCTTGCTAAAGAGTTATGTTTTCTTCGTGTCTCTTCGTGTGTTTTGGCAGAGAACATTTTCCGGCTACGGCTTCGGCTTAGCCTTACCAACCGGTTTCTTGGCCGACACGCCTTTGCCGCCTATTTTTGGCGCGGGCTTATCAGCGACAGCAGCACCGACCGCATCCAATCGTGCCAGCAAATCCTGATCTGTCAGGCCGATTCGTTTTTGATCTGCTTCGGATACCATGACCGTCACAACACGGTTTTTGTTCTTGATGTATCTGCGCACATATTGCTTTAGGTCTTCGCGCGTGACTTTGTTCAGGTTATCAATGTATCCACCAAAATAATCCAGGCCGGAACTGGCCCACCAAAAACTGAGGACGTGAGCGTACTCCGACGGCTTTTCGCGCTCATAAATTCCGTTCACATCCAGCAATGTTTTGGCGCTTGCCAATTCCTCGTCAGTGAAATAATCAGCCGAGTCGAATTTAGCAATTTCGGCATTGATGGCTTTCAGCGCAGCCTTAAGCTTTTCAGGACTTGCCTGGGCCGTGATCGAAATTGGCCCGACATTTTTCTGAGTGTAATAATTGATCCCGCCCGCAGTTGTCAGGCCCGTATCAACCAAGGCGCGAGTAAATTGCGAGTTCGGCTGGCTCAAAATAAAGGAAAAAACATCGGCGGCGTAAGTCCCCGGAGCATCAATATCCGTGGAAGGGCCTAGCCAGGAAATTTGAATAGTCGCCGAATTGACAGGCTGATTGACAATCACCACCGCGTCTTTCGGCAAAGGTGGATGACGCGGAATCGGATCTTTGATGAAAGGGTCCTCGCCACGAGGCCAGTCTCCGAAAATCTCTCCGGCAAGCTTGAAAACCTCCTGGGCACTGACATCTCCCGCCACAACCAGAGCTGAATTATTCGGGATATAAAACTTCTTCTGGATGACGCGCATCATTTCCGGTGTCGCCTTGGCCACGGTTGCCGGGTCACCGCCAGGGCGTTTGCGCGAAGGGTACTTGTACCAAAGCCTTTGGTTGGTCGCTTCAAACAGGTAATTAAACGGGTTAGACAGATGCTGATTCAATTCGTCAATCACGATCTGAATTTCCTGATCCAGTTCCTGCTTGTCGAAAAGCGGGTAACGAATTGAATCGCGTATCAGAGTCATGGCTTCGCTCAGACCGGAATTGATCGTCGTGGTGAAATAGTTGACGACTTCTTCGCGCGTGGTCGCGTTGCTGAGCATTCCAAGTTCGGACGCCCGGTCATGATAGCCCTCGGCTTTAGACTTTTCGTTCGATTTGAAAAACATGTGCTCGTACAAATGCGACAGCCCGTTGTATTCCGGCGGTTCGGTGTAAGCGCCATTCTTGACGGCAATTTCAACCGTAACCAGCGGCACTGAACGGTTTTCAACGACAATCACATCCATGCCATTTTTCAGCTTCAGCAACTGCCATTGCGGTTTGGCTGAAGCGCCAGTCGAACTCAGCGAAAAAACCGCAATCAAAGCCAGAACCGTCACCAACTTGACGACCGGTCTGATATTAAATCGAAGCTTGATAATCACGAATCAATTCTCCGGTTAGGGAGTCAGCACCGTGAGTGGCACTAACTCAATGAGTCTTATTTCCAAAATGCAAACCAACTCTTTTTACGGCCAAGCAGAGCGTCCATATCCACATCCGGCTGAACAGGAATCGCTCGGTCATTGACCAGAGCTTCAGGGTTATCTTCGACCATTGCACGGGCATAATCTTCGCCAACCAATTCGGCGGCGACAGCAACGGCAGCGGATAGAATCGGGCGACGACGATCCTGATGATGTGCGTCCGTAGCAATGAAATGAGCCAACCCGGCTTCCAGAATTTTCTTTGCTGACTGATACGATTCCGGCCCGAAGCTTTTGGTCAAACTGCCTGCGTCTACTTGAGAGAAGGCTCCGCGTTCAACCAGATCGGCGATGATTTTAGGATTATCCTGGATCCGTTTATTGCGTTCTGGGTGAGCAATGACCGGCGTAATGCCCAGGCTCAGAATCTGAAAGATGGTCATTTCAATGTTCGGCGGGATTGATTGAAAAGGAAACTCCAGCAACATGTATGAAGTGCCGTTGAGCTTGATCCGAGTGTTAGGGTTCTCAGCTTCCTGGAAAATCTCATAGCTATATCTGACTTCCCCGCCTGGAACGATTTGAACGCAATTGTCTGCCGCAGCCATTACCCTATCAATCCTGCGACGAATGGATTCGCTGTCTGGAGTGGTATGAACTCCATCAAACATATGCGGAGTGGCGATAATGGTTTTGATTCCATCTGCTGCCGCTGCTCTGCACATCGCGACTGACTCTTCCACAGAAGTCGCCCCATCGTCCGTTTCCGGCAGAATGTGACAATGAATGTCCACCATTTTTTGCGTCATCTTTGGAGTTTCCGGCATTAGCGGTATGCAGCTTCCTTACAAAACAAAACTTATATCCGACATCGCTTGAACAAGCACGGGCATTATCTGGTATCAAGCCAACCCGTTCAAGCAGCCTGCCTTAAAAGCTTTTACACCAATGTTCACCGGCAGCAGGCCGAAAATTAGCTTTCCGAAATACTGTCTTTCTTTTTTAGGTTTAGCCGACTGATTTGCTTGCCCCAAACGGCAGGTAAGGTTAGTTTGAGGAACATTCAAAACAACACAATTAGGCAAAAGGAGCACCATGAAATTGAAGACATTCCTCGCGGTCGGACTGCTTTTTGTTCTGACCAATGCCGTTCAGGCGCAAAAAGTTATTCGTTTATATTCGGACGCTGCGCCCGGTTCGGAACATTGGAAGCATCAAGAGAAAGAATACTTCTCTCAGATTTGGAATACACAAGTCGTGACCAACGTCGTTAATCCAACTCTGACCGTATTTTCGCCAGAAACTGACAAAGCCAACGGTACGGCCGTGATTATCTGCCCCGGCGGAGCTTTTCATGCGCTTTCAATTAACAGCGAAGGCGTTGATGTTGCCAGGTGGCTGGCGGCTCGCGGCGTGACGGCCTTTGTCCTGCGATACCGGCTGGTTCAAACGGGCGAAGACGGTGTAAAAGAAGTGATGGCCAAAATGGGTAGCAAACCAGCCAACATTGACTCAGATAACGTGGATGTCGTGCCGCTGGCTGTAGCCGACGGGTTGGCTGCGGTGAATTACGTGCGCAAACACTCAGCGGAATTCGGAGTGAATCCAAATCGAATAGGCTTTATGGGTTTTTCAGCCGGTGGGACAGTAACGGCTTCGGTCGCGTTTCAGTACTCGGCTGAAAACCGCCCGGACCTTGTTGCTCCAGTTTATGTTTATATGGGAGCGGTCAAACCAGCCGAAGTTCCGAAAGACGCTCCACCGATGTTCATAGTGGCGGCAACCGATGATCAACTTGGCTTGGCTCCTGACAGCGTCAAACTTTACAGCCAATGGATCGCCGCAAAGAAACCAGCCGAGTTGCATATGTATTCCAAAGGCGGCCATGGCTTCGGCATGAGGAAGCAAAACCTGCCGTCGGATCAATGGATCGAACGCTTTGGCGACTGGCTCAGCTTGCAAGGGTTGCTGAAGAAATAGGTTGCAGACTTTAGGGAGATTTTTTCGATGTCAAAACATTGCTTTCATCAAATTGTCGGTTTGCTTCTGGCAGCAGTTTTCGTGCTTGGTTCTTCAATCAGCGCCGAAGCGCGAGTTACAAAAATCGTAATTGACCTTAAACAGTCACCTGTCAGCGAAGGTAAATCGTTTGGCAATGCAGGCCAATACGAAATGTTGAGCGGAAAAGCTTTTGGCGAGCTTGATCCCAAAGACCCGCACAACTCAATTATCACTGATATTCAGTTTGCTCCGCGCAATGCACGTGGAATGGTCGAATACGTAGCCACCTTCATGATGTTGAAGCCGGTTGACCTGACCAAAACGAACGGCGTTTTGATTTACGCAGTGCCAAATCGCGGCAATCGAATTCTGAGCAGCGGTTACAGCGTCGCAGGCGAATCCGGCGAAGAGTTTTTGATGAAGCGCGGTTACATCATTTTGTTCAGCGGCTGGCAAGGCGATCTGGTTCCACGACCGGGATTTGAAACCATCAGTGTGCCGATTGCCAAAAATCCCGATGGTTCCAGCATCACTGGAACTGTGTTAGCTCGTTTCAGCAACATGCCCGGCGGAACCAACACTATGACTTTGCCGGTTGCTCACACAGCGGCATCCCTCGACACGACCAAAGCCACTTTAACCCGCCGGGCTTCTGAAGAAGGCGCGATCATTCCAATCGCCAGTTCTGACTGGGCCTTTGCCGATTGCAGCAAGTCTGCCTTTCCCGGCACATCTGACGCCAACAAGCTTTGCCTGAAAAATGGATTCGATCCGGCTTATCTTTACGAACTGGTATACACCGCCAAAGACCCGCTGGTGTTGGGCATTGGCTTTGCCGCAACGCGAGACATAACTTCGTTCTTTCGACATTCAACTATGGATGAATCAGGAACTGCCAATCCGATTGCCGGTCGAATCACTCACTCAATTGCTCAGGGAAATTCGCAATCCGGCAACTTCATCAAGACTTTCATTCACCTGGGATTCAATCAGGACGAAGCCAATCGAATTGTTTGGGAAGGCGCGAACGACCATATCGCCGGGCGACAAATGGCGCTGAACATTCGCTTCGCGCATCCTGGCGGTGCGGCAAATATGTACGAACCCGGCAGCGAAGCAGTTTTATGGTGGGGCAAACACGATGACACTGTGCGAGGTAGAAAACCGGCAAGCATGCTGGACCGATGCAGCGTGACCAGAACATGCCCCAGAATTTTTGAGACTTTTGGGTCGGCTGAATTTTGGGGGTTGCGAATGTCGCCAAATCTGGTTGGTTTGAAAGCCGACGCAGACATTCCGCTGCCATCGAACGTTCGCAGGTACTATTTCCCAGGCACGACACATGGCGGAGGACGCGGCGGATTCAGCACAGCTCTGGCCTCGGCAACAGCTTCGCAAACTACAGGCGTCGGCGCGTGCGAATTACCTAACAACAACAATCCACAGTCGGACTCGACACGGGCATTGTTCGTCGCCCTGACCGATTGGGTGGTCAAAGACATTGCTCCGCCGCCTAGCCAATATCCTCGGCTGGAGCAAAACCAACTGGTTTGGCCGCGAGCGGCGGCAATGGGTTTTCCTGCAATTCCAGGTTGGCCGTTGCCAGATAATCTGCTGAATACTTTTCTGGATTACGATTTCGGTGCCGAGTTTAATTACAACGACCTGTCAGGAGTTCTGACGATTCAACCACCGACCATCAAGCGAGTGCTGCCTCTGCTTGTTCCGAAAGTAAATGCAGACGGCAACGAAACAAGCGGCGTAGCCTCGGCGCTGCATCAGGCTCCGTTGGGCACATACCTAGGCTGGAACGTCACACGCGCCGGTTTTTACAAAGGCCGTGTCTGTGGCTTTTCAGGCGGCTTTATTCCATTCGCCAAAACCAAAGCCGAGCGTGAAGCAGTTGGCGATCCGCGACCTTCGCTGGAAGAACGTTACCGCGATCACGCCGGTTATGTGGCCGCTGTGCGCGCGGCGATTGAGAAACTGTTGCAGCAAAAATTCCTCTTGCCTGAGGATGCCGAAAGGCTGATACGCGAAGCCGAAACCAGCAATGTCTTACGCTGAGTGAAAATCTGAAGCCAAGAGACCAAAAAGCCCGCGAACCTTCTGATTCGCGGGCTTTTTTTCATCCACAGCATTTTTATTGTCTATTAGTTGCCCGGTGGCTTTTCGCCTTGCTTGCGAAGCGTCGGGCGGTCTTTTGTTTCAGGCTCACTGCTTGCGCCGCCGGAACTGGCGTCACTATTTTCGCCAGGAGCGCCGGGCTGGCGACGTTTCAAAGTCGGGCGCTTGCTGTCGGCTTCAGTAGCACCGCCACGACCGCCTGTCGAACGAGCATTGGTAATAGAGATCAAACGATTTTTGACTTGCTGGAATTCTGAAGTATTGATTGTGTACTCGCTGCGCTCAGGGAACCGCGCGATCAGAGAATTCACTTTTTCAATACGATCGCCAACCACCGGATGCGTGCTGAAAATTTTGTTGATCGTGCCTGGCTTTTTCTTTTCCTGTGCTTGCAGTTTTTCAAAGAAGCTCGCCATTGAACGCGGATCGTAACCGGTCGCCCACAGATACTGCACTCCCAACATATCGGCCTCGTATTCGGCATTGCGGCTGAATTTCAGAAAGCCGACAGGGATGAAGATACTGGCCGCCTGCCGAGCGCCAAAACCTCCCCACCCACCAAGAAAGATCAACGGCAAAGTGCTCCAATTTACCAGCTCGCCCTTTGAGGCCTGCTCGACTCCATGACGAGCCGCAACGTGCGCGATTTCGTGAGCCATTGGCCCAGCCAATTCAGATTCGTTATCAGCCGCCAGAATCAATCCCTTGTTAACGTAAAAGAACCCTCCCGGCAAAGCAAAAGCGTTGACTTCATCGGCGTCAACCACTTTGATGGTGAAAGGAACTTTGGCGTCTGAATGAAGCACCAGATTCTGGCCAACTTTGTTGATGTATTCGACAATGATCGGGTCTTCAACCAATTTGGCAGAACGATCTACTTCCTGAGCGAACTGGCGTCCAACACCGACTTCCTTGTCTATCGAATAAAAGTTTATTTGGTGTTTGTTGATGTTTCGCTTGCCAATCAGTTCAGGGTTTTCCTGCTCTTCAAGAGGGGCGGTCTTTACAGCAGCCTGCTTATCAGACGAGGCGGACGGTTTCTGTGAATCGTTTTGAGCAAAAGCCGGTGTGGCGAGCAAAAGAAAGCTCAGTGCAATTCCAACCCGCTTGCAACCTGAGAGCGATTTTTCCGATAAATTCATTTCTAAATCTCCTTACCGAAATCTTTTTGAAATTCAATTGCCTGACTTTTCATTAGCACAGGCAATTCTGCTAATCATTAAGACGAACAGTAAAAATGGCTGTATTCAACGTATTGGAATTGTTCCACTGTGAAGTGAACACATTATACTCGGCGTTAATAATTCATGCCGCAACTTTGTAATTAATCTTCTCTCAGCCCTTTGCGTTAGTTAGCTTTAAGCCGAAAGGCCAGTAGCCTTTCGGCGATACTTCAACCTTCCGTATCACGTCATGTCTCCAATGCGACAGCAGCAGACGTATTTACATCTGCTGCTCGGTAATACTCTTGCCGTTCCTCATGAGCACCTGTAACTGTCCTCCCACTCAGAACGCTCTGGTCAGTATTGTTTCTAAGAAGTATCGCCTTGATCTTGAATGGCTCAATGCTCCATTGGATAGCCGAAAGCGTAAATCGTGCCGTCGTATGTTGTCAGATAAAGCTGCCCTATCCCACCTGACAACGCGCCGCCACGCGCAAACGACGTGATCGTTGTTCCGCTATTCCACAACTCTTTGCCAGTTGCGCCATCCAGAGCGTACAGCACAGCTTTGCCTGAACGCGCCGCCCTCATTGCCGAAGTCACTTTGCCATCATTGGTTTTGAACTCGCCGCTGGAAGTCGCAAAGACTACGCCGTTGATGACCGTTGGTGTCAAAGGCGAAATCAGATTGCGCGAAGCCCAGCCCGGCGTTAGCGAAAGTTTGCCGTCTGTCTCAACCAGTTTCCAAGCCAAAATCGCGCCTTTGGTCACTGCCGGTCCTGTAAATCCGGCGGGCAGTGCACCGATGTGCGCGGCCAGAACCCAACGCGTTCCATTGGCGTCCTGGTAACTGGCCAACGAACCAGGCGCGGAGTCTTTGCCCGCCGCCGCTGTCGTCGCAACCGCTGTCGAAAGATTTGCAGCGTCCAGCAAATGCACGCTGCCATCTTTGGTCGCGGCGGCAATCAGAGTTTTGCCATTGAACTGAAACACGACCGGCGTCGAAGAAAATTCCTGACCAACAGCAGTGTATGAACTTTTGACTTCCAGAGTTTTCGGCGTAAGTGCGGTGACGCCATTTGTCGTGGCGACATAAACCGTGCCGTCTCCGCCAAAAGCTGCTCCCGCTGAGCCGACGATTTCACCTTTCCAAGTGGCTACTTTCTGAGATTCAAAATCATAGGCGTAAAGGCCGTTCGCCGCGCCGCCGCAGCTTCCCGAAGTCGCGGCGTAGGCTGCGCCGTCAACGATAATCAACCCGCTGGCATTCGCTCCGGGCGGCAGGAATTTAATTGGCTCTTGGTATGCCGCGCCATTCGACAAGTGCATGCCATGCAACAGGCCATCGCTGGCAAGTGCAAAAACTACGCTTACGCCGCCAAACCCTGCACCGATGGGCGGAGCGCTTTGGCGATTTGCGCCAGCGGGGCGTTGCTGTTGTTGCTGCGTCGCCGTCTGTGGAGCAGGCGCTGGTCCCGTCGGCCTCGGCGGCAGTGCAGCTAAATTCGCTGCTCCTGCGCCAGGTTCGCCAACAGTACTTTTTCCTGGATTGCTGCGACCAGGCCCAGACCCGCCAACGGCAGCAATCATGGAAGTTGTTGGGCGGACTACTCCGGTAGTCATTCCGCCGGGACAAGCCAGCGTGCTGGGCATTGTCGAAGGCGTGACCTTCAACTTCTTTTCCCATTCCATCCGCCCCAAATCGGTGTCAATCGTAAACAAGTTGTCATCGCTGCCAGCGATAAAACCCAACATACGAAAGCCTTTGTAACCAATCAGCCTTTCCAGCGTGGCAGGAGGCGTCAGACTGTTCAATTGTCGCTGTTGGTTTTTCAGCTTCACTTTCCACAGGAATTGAAAGCTTTTGGAATTGGTCACCGAGTCTTTATTGATCTTGGCATCGGTTTTGATCGTCGCCGTGCGCTGAGCATCTGCGTTTTCGGTCATCCAATCGTTGCTACCGCCGCGTTGCGCTTGTGCGGTGACGACGCAGGCAAGACAGAAAATCCCGGACAAAATTCCAGACGAAATTATTGTTTTCATTCGCTCCATTTATTTGGCTCCTTTCGACGCCGACTGCGCGGCTCCGTTCGCAATTCCAAAGCAATACTGATAGCCATCAAAAGTGCTGATGTAGACGCGACCATTTGCTACAGACAACCCACTCCAATGATTCCACGAAGCGATGGCGTCGCCGCTGTTCCAAAGCTCTTTGCCGGTTTGCGCGTCCAACGCATACAGCACGGCTTTGGTGGAATTCTTGATACGGTTTTCCTGGCGGTTGTAAGACAGCCCGATGTCGAACGCGGCCTGATCTGTGTCTTCGCCGCTGCCGTAACTGAAGACAACACCATTGGCAATGATTGGCGGTTCGCCGCGATCCATATCGCGCGAAATCCACGCGGGTGTCAGCGTTGGCTTGCCTGTCTTGTCGTCCGTTACTTTGAACGCGACAACACCGCCTTTTTTGACGACACCGTTTTCAATTGGCGCCTTGAATTTTGAATGTTTCGGCCCCCAGAAAGGCGACAAAACCCAGCGCGTGCCTTTGCTGTCTTCCCACGTCGCCAGCGATCCCCAGACACCTGCCGAAGCGAAGTTCACTTCTTCGTTGCAATACAGCGGAGTGCGATGGAGAGGTGTGCGGTGATCGTCGCCGCCAATGGAATCCAAATCCATCAAATACATGACGCACTCTTTGCCTGCGTCCACCATTAATTCCTTGCCTTTGTATTTGAAGATTGAAGCGGTGACCTGCATATCCAAATCACGCTTCCACAACCATTCGGCGTTTGAGGGGCCGTAATAATCCACCAGCTTTCCGGCTTTGGTTACGGGGTCTTGCGCGACGCCGATGATGCCGTTGCCGTAAATACCATTTTCAGGATTCCACGGGCCGTCGCCTGTTCCGGTGTACATCACGCCTTTTGAGCTGATTGCGCCGCCAGTGCGTCCCCACATTCCGCCGCCAGCAGGCCCCCAGGCTCCAACGCGATCCGTCGCCAGATCGTAGATGTAAACCATGTTCGGATTGCCGCCGCAGCCTTGCGCTGTGTGAACGTAAATCGCGTTCTTGTACATGTTCAGCGCGTAAGGTTTGCCGTTCGGCGGCATGAATTTCGATGGCGGGGCTATTTCTTTGCCGGTCGCCAAATCCACCCGGCGCAATCGCCCATCCCACGAAGCCGCATAGACGATGTATTCGCCTGCCGCTTTGCCAGGCGCGATGATTGGTGTTGCGGTGATGCCTCCCGGGCACAAAATTCCTGCGCCTCGCCCACCTGAAGCTGGCGGCGTCCAATCGCTTTCAAAATGCAGCTTCCAAAGCAGCGCGCCTGATTCGGCATCCAACGCATAAAGATTGTCCGTCACGCCAGTTACCAAAACGACCTGTTTCAAACCGCTGGCGGTTTTGACGTTGCTGGCAATCAACGCCGGCAGCAGGTTGTGCATTTGGCGCGGCTCGTTGTCGAGTTTGGTTTTCCACAACAGCTTCATGTTTTTGACGCTGGCGGGCGAAAGAATGTGTTCGTTCTTTTGCCAGCCGGTGCGTTCAACGTCGCCGCCGTCCATCAGCCATTCTGCTGGCGGGTCAGCCGGTTTGCCGCTTTGCGCCTGTGAGTTCAGGCTCAAATCCGCCAAGCAAGCCAACAACAAAAGAACGAGTCCGAAAACTCTAAAACTTATTCGATATTCCACGGGTAGGACTCCTTATTGTGAACAGGTATTTTTTAGGGAAAGCTAGGATTTTTCACTTCGTGGGACTGGGTTTCTATCATGCCAGCAATTTATCCACGACCATTCCATGCACGTCCGTCAGGCGAAAATCACGGCCTTGATAACGATAAGTCAGTTTCGTGTGATCGAACCCCAACAGTTGTAACAAGGTGGCGTGCAGGTCATGCACGTGAACAGGGTCTTCGGCAACGTTGAAACCGAACTCGTCGGACTTGCCTAACGTCAAGCCAGGTTTGAAACCTCCGCCGGCGACGAACAGCGAAAAGGCTTTATTGTGGTGGTCGCGTCCCAGGCTGCGATTGGCGTCGGGGTCAGATTCGACCATCGGCGTCCTTCCAAATTCCCCGCCCCAAATGACTATGGTGTCGTCCAACAATCCGCGTTGCTTCAAATCCAGGATCAACGCCGTTGTCGCCCGATCAATCAACTTCATTTGTCTGCGCACCCCCTTTACCACTTCGGAATGATGATCCCAGGCCTCGTGGTTAAGTTGGACGAAACGCACTCCGCGTTCGATCAAACGACGCGCCAGCAAACAGTTGTTGGCATAAGATGCCTTGCCTTCTTCAGCGCCATAAAGCTCCAAAGTTTCTTCCGATTCCTTTGAAAAATCCATTAACTCCGGCCCGCTTTCCTGCATACGAAAAGCCATTTCAAAGGCGTTGATGCGCGTGGCGGTCTCAGTATCACCGGTTATGGCCAGATGCTCTTCGTTTAATTGTTTCAGTGTATCCAATGAGCGGCGTTGCATATCGCGCGTTATGCCTCGCGGATTTTTCAACGACAAAATAGGCGGGCCAGTGCGTTGAAATGGCACTCCCTGATAAAGCGTGGGCAGAAAACCCGCCCCCCAATTGGCTGAGCCGCCGCTGGTTCCGCCGCTCGACGAAAGCACGACATAAGCTGGCAGATTTTCGGTCTCGCTTCCTAATCCATACGTCACCCACGAACCAAAGCTGGGACGCCCGAACTGAATCGAACCGGTTTGCATGAATACCTGTCCCGGCGCGTGATTGATCGCGTCGGTCATCATCGAACGAATGATAGTAATGTCGTCGGCAACTTTTGGCAGATGCGTCCAAGCGTCGGAAAGCTCTGCGCCGGATTTTCCGTGTTTGGCGAATTTGAACTCCGAGGCATAAAGCCCTGCATCCGGGCGAATGAAAGCGTAGTTGATGCCTTTGGTAAATTCCTTAGGCACTGGCTGGCCGTTGTACTTCACCAGGCTGGGTTTGTAATCGAACAGGTCAAGTTGTGACGGGCCGCCGGAATGAAACAGGTAAATTACACGCTTGGCCTTTGCCGCAAAGTGAGGACGTTTCGGAGCCAATGGATTATTCGATTGCGGGTTGCTGCCGGCAATCGCCTTATTATTCAGCAAAGATGCCAAGGCCATTGATCCAAGTCCGACGCCGCATTCTTTGAAAAACCATCGCCGTGAATAATGTTTTTGTAGCTCTTTCCCAATCTCTTCGTTGTAATTCATCGTCAACTCTCCTGTTTTCCTCTGACTGCTTGATCGAAATTGCCTTTAATCCGCAATCAAAGCGTCTGCAATTATTCCTTCGTCAGCGTTTCATCCAGATTTAACAAAACACGAGCAACCATCGCCCAAGGCGCGATCTTCTGCAGATCAATGCCTTCCGGCAATTCGTTCAAATCCGAACTGGAAACATATACCGCCGCTGCTGTCTGCCCCTTGAAGATTGGTCGCTGATCGGCCAGCAACTTCATCAATGCCTTTAATTCGGATTTGGTGGGTTTACGCCCTGTGCATAGACGAAAACCGTAAATCATCTTGTCTTTATCGCTTGAGCCACCTTCTCTCCACATACGCAAACCTAATCCTTGCGCAAATTCGACAAATGTCTGGTCATTGAGAGTGGTCAGCGCCTGAAGCGGAGTGTTTGAGCGTAACCGCCGAGTACAGGAAAAATCACCGATGGGTTGATCAAAAACCAGCATCGAAGGATAAGGCACGTTGCGTTTCCAGAATGTGTACATCCCGCGACGATAACGGTCTTCGCCCTTGCTGGTAGGCCAGGGCATGGCGCTGCCATAGCCAAGACTAAGCACACCGTCTGGAATTGGCGGATATACGCTTGGGCCGCCAATTTTGTGGCTAAGCAACCCACTGGCTGCCAGCGCGATGTCGCGTATGGTTTCGGATTCCACGCGCAGGCGCGGCGCGCGAGCCAATAATGAATTGGTAGGGTCTTTTTCCTTCAACTGCGGAGTGACATTTGACGACTGCCGATAAACAGCAGAATTCGCTATCAGCCGATGCAGGTGTTTGAAGCTGCCTCCGCTGTCCATAAATTCGACGGCCAGCCAATCCAGCAGCTTCAGATTCGGCGGCTCGTCACAACGCATGCCGAAATCTTCGGGCGTCGAAACCAGACCTTCGCCGAAATACTGTTGCCACACTCGATTGACTATGACCCGCGCTGTCAGCGGATTCTTTCTGTCGGTGATCCATTGCGCCAAGCCAAGCCGATTACGCGGCGCATCATTCGGAAACGGATGCATCAATGCCGGTGTACCGGGGGTTACAGATTCGCCGGGACGTTTCCAGTCTCCACGACGAAATAAGTTGGTTTCGCGCGGCCATTGGCGCTGAGCCAGCGTCAATGTCGTCGTTCCGTAAGGCCAGTCGCTCAACAATTCATCAATCTTTTTGTTGATGTCGTCCCAATCGGCAACTGTAGTGCGATAAAAGCTGAAGACTTCGTGTTGCTGCTGCTCTGTTCGTTTGGCAACTGGAATTGCCAAAATGTTGCGCACGTTGGAAGGCAGCGGGTCAGCATACGGGTTGGCCGCAGTTGTCACAGACAAACGGAAACGCCCAATGTTTGGCTGCGGCG
Organism: Blastocatellia bacterium; assembly: GCA_044221525.1. Classification (GTDB taxonomy): domain Bacteria; phylum Acidobacteriota; class Blastocatellia; order RBC074; family RBC074; genus RBC074. The sequence goes on from JBGAPB010000015.1 coordinate 24,869, forward strand.
TACGAATCTCTTCGTTGAATCTTTGAATCAACTGGAATGACAGAGTCGTTCCTCCGTCAGTCCCTACAGGTTGCGCGGCAGCAAAAACCATCTTGCGATCCTGGTTACGGCTGACTGGGCCGGCATCGCTGAACCAGTGAGTTTTCTGATTGCCATCAATCACATTTTTAACTGGGAAATCCTGGCGTTCATAATCAACCGTCGGGTTTTGCAAGGTGATGCGTGTCTGTTTTTCAGGCGCAGAAGTCGGCGCGGCATCAATCATCACTTCTGAAACGTAAAACTTGCCATCGAAATCCCGTCCCGGCCCAGTGCGTGGCAGGTTGGGGCTGGTCAGGAATTCAACTCGAAAGCCTGTAATATTTTTAAGCGTGGTGCGCGCTTTGATTTGATAATTGTTCCCGGTTGCATTGTCTCCGCGCGCCAGGAAAGAACCATCTGGCAACTTCTCAAATTTGACTCCGTAGATGGCGTGAATATCCGTATCCATCAACGGCACCCACTGGCTTTCGTCGTAAGCCATCTTCTTTTCCCACTCAGCGATCCGGTCTTTTAAGTCAGGCGTGGCAGCGACCAATTCATTTTCCAGCTTGGAGATATCCGCCAGGATCAGTTGACGTTTGGTCGTGATTTTGGCGTCGGGAACTTCCATTTCCGGTTCGTCATCGGAATTCAGGAAGGCGTAAAACTGGTAATACTCTGTCTGCTTGATTGGATCGAATTTGTGGTTGTGGCATTGCGCGCATTTAATCGTCAGTCCCAAAAACGCATTGCCTATGGCGTCTACGCGATCAATCAACCCTTCGACACGGAACTGTTCAGGATCAACTCCACCTTCCTGATTGAGCATTGAATTGCGCAAAAAACCTGTGGCGACTCGCTGTTGTAAAGTTGAATGCGGGAGCAAGTCTCCGGCCAGTTGTTCAATTGTGAACTGATCGAATTTCTTGTCTTCGTTGAACGCTTTGATCACCCAGTCACGGTAAGACCAGATTGAACGCGGCAGGTCTTTTTCAAATCCATTGGTATCGGCATAACGCGCAGCGTCCAACCACCAACGCCCCCAGCGCTCGCCGTAATGCTTGCTTGCCAGCAACCTGTCAATTTGTTTTTCCCAGGCATCGGGCGAATTGTCAGCCAGAAATTCGTCAATCTCTTTTAGTGTGGGCGGCAAGCCGGTCAAATCCAGGCTCAGGCGGCGAAGCAATGTTTCTTTTGAAGCTTCGGGCGAAGTGGTCAAACCGCGTTTTTCGATTTCCGTTAGTATGAAGCGATCTATGGGCGTCCGCGACCAGGTCGTATTTTTCACTTCAGGCAAAGCCGGGCGAACCGGCGCAACAAAAGCCCAGTGCTGCGGAGCTTCGTTCGCCCCATTGCCTTGTGCAATATCGTCCGGCCACGCAGCCCCTTCATCAATCCAGCGTTTGATCAAAGCGACTTGCTCCGATGTCAGCGCAGTTCCACCCAGCGGCATGCGCTGTTCGCCACCTTCGCCTTGAATGCGGTGAACCAGGCGTGAATCTTTGCTCGAACCCGGCTTAATGACGGCACCGGAAAGCCCGCCCTTCATTGCCAACGCCTTTACATCAAGTTTCAACTGACCAGAGGCTTTGGCTCCACCGTGGCATTTGTAACAACTCGCGACAAAGATAGGTTGAATGTCACGGACAAAATCTACTTTCGTCTGTGGCCAGAAAGAACGGGCAGAGATTCCTGCCATGGGTAGCAACAACACACTACAAGCGAGCAGGAGCAGAAGTTTTAGCAAACGCAGCTTCATAGTTATTCAGGTTCTGTTTGGAATTGTTATTCGTTGTAATCGCGGAAAATTGCAGGCGAATAATTGCATAAGTAATTCGATTTCACCATTCGTCAGGCGTCATTCTCTTGTTGAATTTAGAACACGAACGCGATGTGCTTCGCTATCGCCAATAAAAACCTTGCCGGTTTTGTCCACAAACCTCGATGGACGCGCCATTGCACAAACCATAGGATCGCCATCGGAGCCATTTCCTTCTGGCCAGTTCCGGCAACCAATTCTATGGGTATTTTTTAGATCAATCATCCGAATGGAATGACTTTCGGTGTCGGCCAGATAAACGTTTCCGTTCGGAGCAATGCTCAACCCCTTTTCGGCCCGGACAACGCAGCCCGCTACCGGGCCGCCGTTGCCAGGAAGCCCTGCTTGCCGGTTCCGGCAACGTGATGAATCGTCCCGGCTTTCATATCCAGTTTGTAAACCGCGTTCCCTTCGCGCAAAGCCAGCCAGAGATTCCCTTGACGGTCGAAGTCAATCGCTCGTGGTCCATTCAATGGAGTTCCAACGATCTTCGCTCCGTCAGGCGTAGCTTTCTTTTCGCCTGTTCCAGCAAAAGTCGTGATTCCACCAGTCTTCATATCAACCTTGCGAATGCGGTGGTTGAGTATGTCGCAAATGAACAAATCGCCTTTGCCGTCGAATTGAATGCTGTGAGGTTGATTCATCTCGGCTTTAGTCGCCTTGCCGCCATCGCCGGAAAAACCAGACTGGCCAGTTCCGGCAATGGTCGTGATGATTTGAGTCCGACGATCCACCCGGCGAACAACGTGGTTCATTCTCTCGACGACGAACAGGTTGCCGTTTCGGTCGAAGCGAATTTCATACGGTTCATTCATCTCGGCTTTGGTCGCCACCTCGCCGTCGCCTGAATAACCTTTCCTGCCCGAACCGGCGACCGTCGTAATCAAGCCTTTGAGATCAATGCGACGAACGACGTGATTCATCGTATCGCAAAAATAGATGGCGTTATCTGGGCCGACGACCACACCAAAGGGATTATTCAACTCAGCATTTGAAGCTTGACCGCCATCGCCCGAATATCCGGCCTGACCGGTTCCCGCAATGCTTTTGATTTGAGTTTTTGGCGGCTGACCGGCTTTGCCGATGACAACCATTAACAACATCAACACCATACATCCGAATCTTTTCACGCTTTGTTTTCTCCCGGAACAAGATTGGTTTGACCACATTGGAAGGCTGCCATAAGATGCGCGCCATCCGCAACACATCTGAAGCAGTTCAACATTATCAACCGGAGAAAAATTATGATCGGCAGCAAAAATTTCAAAGTCGCGCTGTTGATTCTCGCGCTGGCGTGCGCGGGCTGGGCGGTTTCCGACGAACGAAAATTTAGTGAAGACGAAAAGAATTATTGGGCTTTCCAACCTGTTCGCAAACCTGCTGCACCTGTGGTTAAACAAACCGCCTGGGTTAAAACTCCAGTTGATGCTTTTATCCTGAAAGAACTGGAAGCCAAACAAATTGCGCCAGTTGCGGCTGCCGACAAAATTACTCTGATTCGCCGAGCAACCTTTGACCTGATCGGCTTGCCGCCGACGCCTGAAGAAGTCGCGGCCTTTGTCGCCGACCGGTCGTCAAAAGCCTTTGAAAAAATCGTTGACCGCCTGCTTGCTTCGCCGCATTACGGTGAAAAGTGGGCGCGGCATTGGCTTGATCTGGCTCGATACGCCGACAGCGATGGCTTCAAAGCCGACGACACTCGCCCAAATATCTGGCGTTACCGAGATTACGTCATCAAATCTTTCAACGCCGACAAACCTTACGACCGCTTCGTCAAAGAACAACTTGCCGGAGACGAACTCTGGCCGGAAGACCCTGAAGCAGTGGTGGCAACCGGTTTCAACCGCCACTTCCCCGACGAATNATCACGCTTTGTTTTCTCCCGGAACAAGATTGGTTTGACCACATTGGAAGGCTGCCATAAGATGCGCGCCATCCGCAACACATCTGAAGCAGTTCAACATTTCAACCGGAGAAAAATTATGATCGGCAGCAAAAATTTCAAAGTCGCGCTGTTGATTCTCGCGCTCTCAGGCGCGGGTTGGGCAGTTTCCGACGAACGAAAATTCAGCGAAGACGAAAAGAATTATTGGGCGTTCCAACCTGTTCGCAAACCTGCTACTCCCGCAGTTAAACAAAGTGCCTGGGTGAAAACGCCGATTGACTCTTTTATCCTGAAAGAACTGGAAGCCAAACAAATTGCGCCAGTTACGGCTGCCGACAAAATTACTCTGATTCGCCGAGCCACGTTTGACCTGACCGGCTTGCCGCCGACACCTGAAGAAGTCGCGGCCTTTGTCGCCGACCGGTCGTCAAAAGCCTTTGAAAAAGTCGTTGACCGCCTGCTCGCTTCGCCGCATTACGGCGAAAAGTGGGCGCGGAATTGGCTTGATCTGGCTCGATACGCCGACAGCGACGGGTTCAAAGCCGACGACACTCGTCCGAACATCTGGCGTTACCGCGATTACGTCATCAAATCTTTCAACGCCGACAAACCCTACGACCGCTTCGTCAAAGAACAACTTGCCGGAGACGAACTCTGGCCGGAAGACCCTGAAGCAGTGGTGGCAACCGGTTTCAACCGCCACTTCCCCGACGAATACAACGCTCGCAATTTGTTGCAACGGCGGCAGGAAATCCTGAACGACATCACTGACACCACGGGCGCGGTTTTTATGGGTATGACTTATGGCTGCGCCAGATGCCACGATCACAAATTCGACCCGATTCTGCACAAGGATTATTACAAGCTTCAGGCATTTTTCGCCGGTTCACGGGCCAAAGACGATTACGTGCTGGCTTCGAAAACCCAGCAAGCCGAATACAATCGCCAACGCGCCAACTGGGAAGCACAGACCAAAGACTTACGCGAACAAATCGCCAGACTGGAAGCGCCCGCTCTGAAGTCGCTTTATGACGACGGCTTTGAAAAGTTCACTGAAGACGTCAAAGACGCCATCAACACCGAACCGGAAAAGCGCAATTCGATGCAGTGGTTGATGTACCACAAAGCTCAGTGGCAATTGCATTACGGAGTTGACGAAGACGGCAACGGCATCGGCCAAAAGCTGAAAGGCGAACAGAAAAAAGAATGGGAAGCGTTGAGAAAACAGCTTGCTGCCTTCGATTCCATCAAACCTAAACCGCTGCCAATCGGTTCCGGCCTGACTGATGTAGGCCGCGAAGCTCCTGCAACTCACATTTTGAAAGTTGGCGCTTATGACGTTCCCCTGGCCGAAGTGCAGCCTGGCTTTCTGACCATCATTGACGGGCAACCAGCCAAGATTTTGCCGACCGCGAATCCGAATTCAACAGGCCGGCGTGCTGCGCTGGCCGCGTGGCTGACCGATCCGAAAAATCCGCTGACCGCTCGTGTCATGGCCAATCGGATATGGCATTACCACTTTGGTCGTGGCTTGGTGGCCACCCCCAGTGATTTTGGCTTTGCCGGAGAAACCGACGGGAATCTCGAACTGTTGGACTGGCTCGCCAGCACATTTGTCGAGCAAGGCTGGAGCATCAAGAAAATGCACCGGACGATTATGCTGTCCAGCGTTTACCAACAAAGCTCTGCGTTCAACGAATCCGCCGCCAAAGTTGATCCTGACAACAAATTGCTCTGGAGGTTCCGCCGCCAGCGGCTAACAGGTGAGGAAATCCGAGATGCCGTGCTGGCTGTCAGCGGGCAACTTAATCGGCAAATGTTCGGCACTCCCGTCTTTCCTGAAATACCGGCTGGTTTGGACATCCGCGGAGGCTGGAAAAAGAACGAAAGCGAAGAGGCCAAAAATCGCCGCAGCATTTACGTTTTTGTCCGCCGCAATTCGCGCTATCCGATGTTCGCCGCGTTCGACATGCCGGACACTCACGAAAGCTGCGCGCGCCGTTCGGTGACCACTACCGCTCCGCAAGCATTGTCTTTGCTGAATGACAACGTGATTCTTCGGGCGGCTCAAAACTTTGCCGGACGCGTGCTGACCGATTGCCAGAACGACGTGAATGCTCAAATCAATGCGGCTTACCGGTTGGCCTTTTCGCGCGAACCCGATGCAGCCGAACGCAAACTGGCCGTTGAGTTCCTGCAAAAGCAGACTACGCTGATCAAACTGCCGACGGATCAAAAGAACTCCACCGAGTTCACAGCCAAACTGTCGGCAACAATTGACCGGGCACACGTCGCGGCTTTCACGGATTTTTGCCACGTGCTGCTCAACTCAAACGAATTCGTTTACGTCAACTGAGGTGTCGAAATGAAACGATCAAACCGGGAAACTTTATCTGCTGAAGCCCGCGCTTTAATCAATCGCCGCAACTTCCTTTCGCAATCCGGCGCGGGGTTGTGTTCGCTGGCGCTGACTTCTATGTTGGCCGAAGACGGATATGCTTTCGGCGAACAAAAACCACTTGACCCACTGGCCCCCAAAAAGCCGCATCACGCGCCAAAGGCGAAGTCAGTCATCTTTCTGTTTATGGAAGGCGGCGTCAGCCACATTGACACCTTTGACCCCAAACCTGCTTTGGATAAATTGGCGGGCAAGCCTATGCCGGAATCTTTTGGTCGTCCGGTGACAGCGATGGGCACAGCTTCAAACACAATCATGCCCAGCCGCCGCACCTGGAAAAATTATGGCGAGAGTGGCATTCCTGTTTCCGATTGGTTCCCCAACGTAGCCGAACACGTGGACGATCTGGCGATCATACGATCCTGTTGGGCGGACGGATTGAATCATGTCGGTTCGGTTTGCCAGATGAACACCGGTTCGATTCTGGCCGGGCGACCTTCGCTTGGAGCCTGGGCGACTTACGGACTTGGCACAGCAAACCAAAACCTGCCGAGCTTTGTTGTCATGGCCGATGACAAAGAAGTTCTAGGAGGCCCTAAAAACTGGAGCGCAGGATTCCTGCCCGCCGTTTATCAAGGCACTCAGTTTCGTACAGGCGATGCGCCAATCTTTCATCTGAAAACGCCAGACAGCATCAGCGAAGCCCAGCAACGCGGCAAACTGGATTTTCTGGCGCAACTTAACGAGCGATTTTCCGCCGACAAAGCGGACGATAACGAATTGCTAGCTAGACTGAATTCTTACGAACTGGCCTATCGAATGCAGTCCGCCGCGCCCGAAGCCGTTGACCTGACTAAAGAATCCGAAGCCACAAAGCGGCTTTATGGAATTGATAATCCAGCGACTGCCAAATTCGGCACAATGAGCTTGCTGGCTAGGCGATTGGTCGAACGCAACGTCAGATTTGTGCAGTTGTATTCCGGTTCAGGCAGCGCCTGGGACGCTCACAACAACCTGGAAGGCAATCACACCAAGATGTGTCTGAGCGTGGACAAACCCATTGCGGGTTTGCTGGCCGATCTGAAAGCCACTGGGTTATTGGACACTACGCTGGTCGTTTGGGGAGGCGAATTTGGCCGCACTCCATTCAACGAAAAAGGCGATGGCCGCGATCACAATCCCTGGGGATTCACGATGTGGATGGCTGGCGCTGGCATCAAAGGCGGTCAGATCATAGGTGTGACTGACGAAATAGGTTTGAAGGCGATTGAAAAACGCGCTCACGTTCACGACCTGCACGCGACGATTATGCACCTGATGGGGTTGAACCACTTGAAGACAACTTACTTTCACAATGGTCGCAACGAACGCGCAACCATCAACGACGGCACGGTGATACGCGAACTGGTTTCATAACCGAATCAGTACCGCGCGCGTTAGCAAGCGGGTTTCGGCAATCAAGCAATGAAAGAGACAAAAGACCAACTTAAAGCCCGCATTCAACAAATCATCCGCGCGTTGAAGAAAGCCTATCCCGAAGCCGAATGCGCCCTGAACCATTCCAATCCGTTTGAGCTTTTGGTAGCCACGATCCTGTCGGCGCAATGCACTGACGAACGAGTCAACATCGTCACGTCCACGCTGTTCAGAAAGTACCTGAGCGTCGCCGACTTCGCCTCTGCCGATCCGGCGGAGCTTGAAAAAGACATCAGCTCGGTCAACTTCTTTCGCAACAAAGCCAAGTCAATTCAGACGACGGCCAAGCTGCTGCTGGAAAAACATAATGGCGAATTGCCGCAAACGCTGGAAGAACTGACTCAGCTTGCAGGCGTAGGCCGCAAAACTGCCAATGTCGTTTTAGGCACAGCCTTCGGCATTCCCACTGGCGTCGTCGTTGACACTCACGTTTCGCGTATTACTCAATTGCTCGGCCTGACGAAAAACAAAGACGCTGAAAAGATTGAAAAGGATTTGATCGAGTTGTTGCCGAAGAAAGAATGGATTGATTTTTCGCACCGGCTGATCTGGCACGGTCGCCGCGTTTGCAAAGCTCGAAAGCCGAATTGCGCCGAATGTTCGCTGGAACGGTTGTGCCCGTCTTCTTCACTCAAGTCATTGGCTGGAAAAAAGTAACAGGTTGGCTGGCAAACTCACTTCCAGCAACTCAAGCTCCTCGCCTGCTTCCAACAAAAACTCCAAGCCAGCCTGAATGACGCAACTGTCGCCCACCGACAATTGATGTTTCCCTTCTTCGCGACTGGAAAAGCCAAGTTCTCCATTCAACACAAATAGAAACAGGAATTCGCCTTCGTGCCGATGCGTCACTGCCGGAGCTTTCGCCACAAACCGATGCACTCGCGCCGAAGCCAAACCATTCGTAGCCGTTGCTATTCCGGTATCTCGCATTTCGCAACCGGCAATCGGTGAAGCTATCCAGCCCGCTTCGCTGGCAACGTGGCGAACGAACCGCTGACCGCCGAACAACCGTTCCGGCAAGACTCGCCCCGTGGGAAGCTGCATTTCGTGCTCAACGAAAGTTTCGTGAACCGCAGGGCTGCCGATTTCGATGACTTCCAATCCCGGCGAAGATTCCAGCACGCGATGGCGAATCTCTGGCGGTTGCAGCACGCAATCTCCAGGCTGAAGCACGAACGGTTCGCCTTGATCTTCGTAAACCACTCGCACCCAGCCAGCCTTGCAGTAAATCATCTGGAAGCGAACCTTGTGGAAATGAACATAATCCGGCGTTTCTCCGCCATCAGGAATGCGAATGTGCGAGGCGATAAAGCGCCCACCTAGCCGATTGGGAATCAAATCGCGGTACTGCATTCCCGCTCTGCCGACACTCCA
>JBGAPB010000387.1:0-3977 GCA_044221525.1 Blastocatellia bacterium
GCCAGCTTTTTCCCTAACTGGCTGACGTAACCTGATATTTGCGGATCGTCCAGCATAGGCGTTTCGCGGATGATCTGTTCAGCGGATTGACGCCCCATCTCTATATCCTGTTCTGGAGAGAAGAAGTTTATCCCAGCTTTGAACTTTGGCTGAGACTTCGATCCCGGAGGAGCCTCAAGCTTGCCGCCGGTGCTGCAAGCCTGTCCGGCGAGTAAAGTAAAAACTAGAAATGACAGTGTCAGTTGTTTTCTGAACATAGAAATTGTTTCCTCTGAAAAAGAAAATAGACAGGATTCACAGGATTGAACAAGATTACATTCCATCCTGTGAATCTTGTTAATCTTGTCTGCTTCTGTTTGCCTGGGTTGAAAAAGGCCGATAAAGCTTTGAAGCCATTCTGGTCACGGTTTGACGCGAAACAAAACGCTCTAAAAAAATCATGGCAGAGTTTCCAAAACCTGAAATCACTACGCTGCGATTGGCGGCTAAAGCCTTCAAGCTGGCTTCTACTACTTGTTCAGGCGTTTGCATTTTGACCGGGCGTTTGGCGTTCCCGCTTCCTGCGACGGATTGAAAGTTGGTTTCGGTTGGGCCCGGACAGACGGCCAGCACTCGCACGCCAAATGGTTGGCATTCCGCCCAGAGCGCTTCGCTGAAGGTCAAGATGAAGGATTTCGTGCCCGAGTAAGTTGCGAAGTAGGGAACACCCTGAAACGAAGCAGTCGAGGCCAGTTGAATGATCGCTCCGCTACGTCGTTTCAACATGGGCTGCAAGAACAAATGGCTTAGCGCGACGAGTGCCGAAACGTTGACCTGAATCATTTCCAACTGATGACCCAGCAATTGGTCTGCAAAATCTCCAACCGCGCCAAAGCCGGCGTTGTTGATGAGCAAATCAACCTGCTGGCCGCGTCCAACAGTTTCATCAAAAAGCTTTTGCGGAGCGGAGGTTTCGGCCAGATCGGTTTTGACGACGGTGACGACGACTTTGAATTTAGAGCGTAGCTCGCCAGCCAACGCTTCCAGCCGATCAGCCGACCGAGCGGTCAAAATCAGATTCGCGCCATCAGCAGCCAACCGGCGGGCAAAGGCTTCTCCTATGCCGTAAGAAGCGCCAGTTATCAACGCAGTTTTATTTTTCCATTCGGACATTGTTTAACCTCTCACCAGCTCCAGCAAAGTAATTTCCGGTGGGCAACCATAACGCAAGGGGGCGATGACAGTTCCAAGCCCGCGATTGACGTAAAGCTGAGTCGCTCCAAGTTGAGTGTGGCCACGAGTAAAACGGCGGCTGGGACGGCGCAACCAGCGATAGGTTTTGCTGTCTTCTCGCTGGGTCAGCAATCGCCAGTTGATCTGGCCTCCGTGAGTGTGACCCGAAAGCACCAGGTCAATTCCGGCGCGCGCGGCTTCGCGTATGATGCGCGGGTTGTGGCAAAGCAGAATGCGAACCTCGTCGGTTGAAGTTCCAAGCATCGCCGTCGGCAAATCGTCCTGGCCGACCATTAGATCGTCAATGCCCAGCAATCTAATGCTGGCATCGCCGAGTTCGATGCGCACGTTTTCGTTGGTCAGGACGCGAACGCCATGTTCGACAAAAGCCGATTCCATCGCGGCAGCATCCGTCCAATGATCGTGGTTGCCCATAATGGCAAAGACTCCGTGCCTGGCCTGCAATTGCCCCAGCGCACGTGCACAGCCTGGAATGTAATCGCGTGAATGGGAAATGTAATCGCCGGTCAACACGATCAAATCGGCCTGAAGACGATTGGCACGGTGTACGGCGGCGGCAATTTCCTGTTCGCTCAGAAATGGGCTGTGGTGAACGTCAGACAATTGGACAATGCGAAAGCCGTGAAATTCGTTTGGCAATTTTGACAAGGAAATTCGCTGATGCGTAACTTCGACCTGGCGCGGTTCGACCAGCGCGTGTTGCAGCATAGCGGAGAACGTTTGCAGCCAGCGAGTGCGCGGGCGCAGTTGAGTTTTCAACGCACGACGTTGTCTGAAGCGCGTGATGACAGAATTTTTCATCCAGCTCAGCTCCTAGAAGATAATGCGTTTGTTACGTATTGAGGACGTGAATTGAAGTTCTGATGACTTCTGATAGTTTTCCCGCATAAGTCGAGTGAATTATATTCGCCGACCTAAGCGAGTCGCAATCAATCTGCTTTCAAAAAATAATAGAGAGACTTAGCTTGGCGAACCCAAAAAACAAAATTCAAAACCTAAAATCTGTCAGCGTCATCATTCCGGTCTTAAACGAAGCGTCTCAAATTGCCGAAACTCTGGCTGCGCTGGAAAAAGAAACAGAGCAGGGGGCCGGGCTGATTGTTGCCGATGGGGGAAGTCACGACCGGACGGCGGAAATCGCTCGCAGTTTTAACTTGGCGCAAACGGTTATTTGCGAACGTGCCAATCGAGGCTGGCAGATGAACGAAGGGGCAAAAGTCGCCTGTGGCGATATTCTGCTTTTCCTGCATGCTGATGTGAAATTGCCCGTCGGTGCGTTGAATTCGATTCGGCAAGCTTTGACCGACGAAAGTGTTTTGGGTGGATGCTTCCAGATTCGTTTTCCTACTGCGGCTACATTTTCACTGCGAGCCGTGGCTTGGGGAATCAACCTCAGAACTCGATGGTTCAAGACCGCGACGGGCGATCAGGCGATTTTTATCCGACGGCGAATCTTTGAAGAAATCGGTGGTTACAAAATCTTTCCCTTAATGGAAGACATTGCTTTGTTTAACGAACTGAAAAGGCGCGGGCGAGTCGTGGTTTTGAATGGACAAGTCGAGATTTCTCCGCGCCGCTGGTTGAAGTTTGGCGTCTGGCGAACGGTATTATTGATGTATGCGTTGCGGTTTGGTTACTGGTTGGGCATTCAGCCGGCGACACTGAAACGCTTTTTCATTGATGTCAGATGACCGGCTTGACGGTTGGCCGACCGAACGGTAAAACGCGAACGAACCTGCCTATACTTATTTGGCAACATTACTAACTGAACATCGCCCTGCGGAGTAATACATGAACTCAAGCCTTTTCACGCCGACGGTCAAATCGCTGGCATTCGTTTTCTTTTGTTTGCTGGTTTGGCCGGTCGCACAAGCTCAAGATTCCAAAAAACAAGACCCTAGGTTCCATCCTGTGCCGATGAACCCCGGCCCGTTGGGCGCGGCTGGGTACATAACCTTGTTGCCGATTGACGATCGCCCAGCGGTTGGACAGTTTGCCCAAATGATCGGAGCCGTCGCCGATCACAAAGTCACCATGCCGCCGAAGGAAATGCTCGGAAAGTTTTCCACGCCGGGCGACACCGCGCGGTTGGAGCAGTGGTTAAAGTCGCAGGATTATTCCAAAACTGACGCGCTGATTGTTTCAGTGGATATGCTGGCTTACGGCGGATTGGTGGCTTCGCGGACTCACAAAGTTTCTTTCGACGAAGCCAAAAAGCGGCTGGAGTTTTTCCGCTGGTTCAAATCGAAATATCCGCGCGTGCCGGTTTACGCCTTCAACGTGATTATGCGCGTAGCTCCGACGGCGACCGCCGCGACTCAGGGGATTCACGACAAGCTAGCCCGGTGGGCGGAGTTGAAAGATCGCGCTCCGAAAAGCGGCGACAAAAAGCTGGCGGCTGAATTGGAGCAATTGACCAAAGATTTGGTTCCGTCGGTGATTGAAGATTATCTGGCTGCACGCAAACGCGACCTGCAAATGAATCTGGCGATGCTCGATCTGGTCAAAGCCGGAACCGTCAACGAACTGATTTTGCTGCAAGACGACGCGCGGCAATTTGGGCTGCATCGTCAGGATCAAGTTGTATTGCGGGCGAAGTTGAAAGAACTAAACCTGGAATCGAAAGTCCCGATTTACAACGGCACTGACGAAGGTTCGCTGTCGTTGGTCAGTCGGGCCGTGTTGGATAAGTTTCAGTACAAGCTGAAAGTCGCCGTCGTCTATTCGTCGGAAAAAAGCCGAGA
>JBGAPB010000388.1:0-3968 GCA_044221525.1 Blastocatellia bacterium
GAAAGCTACGACGGCGGCGCGAGTGCAAAAACTCTCGGCGGATTTGGGATTGCGCTTTGCGTCGATGACGACCAAGCCGAACGTTGGCGAGATGCTCAAACTTCGCCAGCCGCGCATTGCGCTTTGGGATCGTTACGGTGGCTCTATGCCTTCAGGCTGGACGCGCTGGATTCTGGAACAGTTCGACTTTCCATTCACGGTTGTTTACCCGCAGACTTTGGACGCCGGAAACCTGGCTGACAAATTCGATGTGATTATCTTTGTCACTCAAGCGATCCCGGCAGCTTCGACTCGTGGCGGCGGTGGAGCGGCGACCAGCAGCGACGAACCTCCGCAATTCGGTCGCTCGCCTCAAGCCGCAGAATTGCCTGAAGAATTTCGCGGCTGGCTTGGCAATGTTTCGGCGGCAAAAACGATCCCGCAATTGAAGGCTTTTATCGAAGGCGGCGGCTCCGTTTTGACCATCGGCAGTTCCACAAATCTTGGTTATCACCTGGGTTTGCCGATGAGCAGCGCGCTGGTTGAACGAACCGCCAACGGCGACGAGCGCGCGCTTGGACGCGACAAATACTACATTCCAGGCTCTATTTTGCAGGTGGCAGTGGATAACACGAATCCGCTGGCTTACGGCTTGCCAAATCGAGTGGATGTGTTTTTCGACAACAGCCCGGTTTTCCGCCTGAAGCCCGAAGCTGGCTTGAAAGGAGTGAAGCCCGTAGCCTGGTTCGACAACGGCGCTCCGCTGCGCAGTGGCTGGGCGTGGGGACAGAAGTATTTACAAGACGGCGTCGCAGTGATTGACGCCAATGTGGGCAAAGGCCATTTGTTCATGTACGGCCCCGAAATCGCGTTCCGCGGCCAGCCTCACGGAACTTTCAAGCTGCTGTTTAACGGCATTTACCTGGGACGGGCTGAAACAGTGAAGTAGGATAAACTTCCAGGCTGAAAATAAAATAACCGTAGCTGAGAGCGACGTCGGTGAATTACCTGACTTCCGCTTTGCGGCTACGGTTTTATTATTAGTTAAAGAAGTGCTGATAAAGCAAAGTAGCGTCGTTGATTACTGACTTCCACCTTTTGGGGCAACGGCGTCGTTGGAAACTGACTTCCGCTATCAATCCGTCCTTCTCTTTTATGTTCGACGGAGCAGCGTCAGGGCAACCAAAGACTTCTGCTCCGCCGTTTCTCGGTCCGCTTTTGAGACGCGAGGTGGTGAAGTTGCAAACAGGGTCAGTACCGACCGACTTCTGTTCAGCAACTACGCGTGTAGCGCTCACGCCGAACTCGATGGTTGGCATTGTTAGCCATTCACCGATCTGGATAAATACGTGTAAGTACTGGTTTTGCTAAAGGTTTGAAACGCGCGGTTGTCAGACAATGACTACAGTGATTAAGGCAGGTGAGTCGTTACCGCCACCAAACTTCTTGGCGTCGGGCAGGTAAAGTTACGTAAAAAAAGGCTTTGTTTGGCTTGGCTTGACCTGTGAAATCAAAAACAGCATCATAAGCCGTCTTTCAATCCGGCATTTTTGAACAAGCATTCAGGGCGTTTTGAGTTAAATGGAGGCGATTCTAACAGTCGAACCTGATGCTCAAAACCGGGCGCAAGCGAATCATAAAAACCCATCTGGCATTTTCTGATGAATCCAATCACCCGCGTTGTTCTTCAACTTCAAGAATTAACTATACTGACTTGGCGCGTAATTCGCGGCTTTTTCAAAGCTCCGCGTTATTGGGGCGAGATGTCCAGGCAGATGGACCTGCTTGGCTTTGGAAGCCTGGCCATCATCATTTTGACAGGGACGTTCACCGGAATGGTTCTGGCTTTGAACTCAGCCAACGCACTCCAAAAATTCGGCGTTCAAAATGTGACGGGGCAATTGGTTGCCACCAGTTTGATTCGGGAATTAGGGCCTGTGCTGACCAGTTTGATGTTGGCCGGGCGAGTCGGTTCGGGAATTGCGGCGGAACTTGGTTCGATGCTGGTCAGCGAACAGATTGATGCGATGCGCGCGCTGGGAACCGACCCGATCAAAAAGCTGGTGACACCCAGAATTGTGGCTCTGGTGTTAATGGCTCCGGCGCTGACTATAATCTGCGATTTCGTAGGCGCAATGGGGGGACTGCTGATTGGAGTCACAATGCTGCATCAATCTTCATCAGTTTATTTGTCTTCGTCTATGGAAGCGGTTAATTACAACGAGATACTGGGCGGGCTGATTAAACCGACGGTTTTCGGATTCATCATTGCCCTGGTTGGATGTCATAAAGGTTTGAGCACCAAAGGCGGTACGGTCGGAGTCGGACGTTCAACTACAGAGTCGGTTGTCAATGCTTCGATTCTGGTTATCGCTGTGGACTTTCTGTTGTCGAAGGTCATCATTTCATTGCTGCTCGATCCCAGATAAAACAAAGGTAAAACTGCACAGTACCGGGAGCAGTGGCGACCGGTTTTTCACAAACTATGCGCTCTACTCCTTATGCAATTGAGTTTCGAGAGGTTTCGTTGGCTTTCGGCGATAACGTGATTCTTGACCGCGTCAGTTTCGGCGTGCGTTACGGCGAATCGAAGATCGTTATGGGCGGATCGGGAACCGGCAAATCAACCTTGCTGCGTTTGGTGCTTGGTTTGCTCAAACCGGATTCGGGCCAAATCTTCGTTGATGGTGAAGAGATTGGTGATTATGGCGAAGAGAAAATGATGAAAGTGCGCCAGAAGATCGGCATGGTTTTTCAGGAAGGCGCTTTGTTCGATAGTTTGTCGGTGTATGACAACGTTGCTTACCGTTTGCGCGAACAGCGCGTGAAGGAAGACGAGATCGAGGCAGTTGTTTCACGAATGTTGCGATTCGTTGATCTGGAAGACGCGATTGACAAAATGCCCAACGAACTGTCTGGCGGTATGCGCCGTCGCGTAGGCATTGCACGCGCCCTGGTTGGCAACCCGAAGATTATTCTTTACGACGAACCTACAGCGGGTTTGGACCCGATCACGGCGCGAACGATTTGCGAACTGGCTCTGAAACTGCGCGACCTGGAAGATGTATCTTCGATTTACGTCACACACCGGCTGGAAGATATGGACGTTCTGGCCACTGAATACGTCGTCCGCGACGATTTCGGCAATGTGCATTTCGAACAGGAAGGCGACAAGCTCTGCCTGATAAACACCAAGTTCATCATGCTCAAAGACGGTGATGTCATCTTCAACGGCAGCAACGTGCAGATGCGTCAAATGTCCAACCCTTACATTCAAAAGTTTCTCAATCAGAAATAAAGGCTTATTAAGTCGGAGGATTTATGCCGCAGAACAAAACAGCACGATTGTCCGAATTGCGAGTCGGACTTTTGGTTTTGCTAGCCCTGGCGATTTTGATTTTGGTGATTTTTGCCGTCAGCGGAGACCTGAAATTACCAGGCTTCGGCAAAACGACCACCGTTCGCACGGAAATGTCCAGTGTTGACGGTTTGCGAAAAGGCGCTGAAGTCCGACTGTCCGGCAAAAAGATCGGCAGTGTTAAGGACATAAACTTCAGCCGCGCAATTCCTGCTGACGCCAAAGCCGCCACTGAAGCTGGAAACATCGAAATCATCATGGACATTGACGGCACGCTGGACGGGCGGCCTGCCATTGAGCGCATACGCAGCGATTCGGTGGCCACGCTGAAAACAGCCGGTGTTCTGGGCGACAACGTTATTGACATCACACCTGGAACGCTCAGCGGCAAAGCGATTGTCAACGGAGACAAAATCAAAAGTCAGGCGCAAAAAAGCGTCGGCGACATTCTGAATGCGGCTCAAACCGCAGTCACCAACTTGAATGACATCTCCACCGACATCAAGGCGATGACCGGCGATTTGCGACAGGGTAAAGGCACGGCAGGCCGATTGCTGAACGACGAAGCTTTTTACGTCAACCTGAACGACACTGTTTTGAAAGCACAAACTCTGATTGCCGCCATCAAGGA
>JBGAPB010000389.1:0-3899 GCA_044221525.1 Blastocatellia bacterium
CTTTCCGTGGGTTGAAAACCCACGGCTAAACTCAAACGCCGCTAACGCGGCGAAGAGACCGAGTCATTACAAAAACTCTCCCCGCTTTACCAAAAGGAGAAACTGATGAGACAGCAAAGAGGTTTTATTGTCGTTTTCATCGGCTTGTTTTCACTTTTATTGGTGGCTTCGGTGATTGGCTTTTTATTGGTTAAAGTGACTTCAAAGGCTCAAGCAAAAACAACTGCGGCTACCTTCAGTTTGGCTGGCGATGTCAAAAACTACTGCCCTCCGCCTTGTAAGCCGCCTGGCCCCTCAGGCTTACCTGGGGTGACAATTACTTTTACTCGCGTAACAGGGGCAGGTGCTGTTCCAACTCCGGTACAGACTGGCGAAGACGGCAAATTTAGCCAAACGGGTTTTGAGGAGGGAACGACTTATCGCGTGACGCCCAGCGGACTATACAGGCCAGCTTTTTTGGACTTTAGCTCAGGTAACAATCAAATCTTTTTTTCCGTTTCTTATCCAACCATTTCTGCATCTGGGCGAATTACGTTCAATGGTCAAGGGCTGGAAGGTGTAAGAGTTGATGTTGTTGGAGCAACTGGGCCAACGCAGCCGCCAGTGCAGGAGCTAACTTTTTCAGACGCAAATGGTTATTGGAACATACAGGAAATACGTTCCTTTACAATTCTGTACAGTGTTTATGCTGCAAAACCGGGCTATCTGATCATGCCTTGTTCCCAGATGTTCTTCTTCTCTCCACAAGGTCAATTAAACTTTGAGGCTTCCCTGCCAACTTTCATACCTGTGTCGTCGGCAGATTTCAAGCCACGTGCTGGCTACTGTAGCTATCCATCAATTGCGCACGAGTCAATTGCTTCGATATTCGGCTCGAACCTGGCAACAACAACGCAGATTGCAACCAGTCAACCACTGCCGACTGAATTAGCCGGAACCAGGATCATGATCAAATATGACGATGGCGTAGAACGCGATGCGTCGCTCTTTTTCGTATCGCCTTCACAAATCAACTTCCATGTCCCGACCGTCGCCAGCTTTTACTTCTCATCTGCCACTGGCTATTTCAGAACGTCTTCAATCCAGGTTGTTCGTGATGGAGTAGTTGTTAATCAAGGCAACGTGAGCATCACCAATTTCCAACCGACGATCTTTACTGCTGACGCATCGGGGAAAGGCTTGCCCGCAGCCGTTGCTTACCGACTGAAGGCTAACGGCCTGGATAGTTACGAACCAATCAGCAGATTCGATTCGGTGCAAGGCAGGCTTGTTCCAGTTCCAATTCAATTTGGCGACGAAACAGAGCAGTTGTTTCTGGTGTTGTTTGGCACTGGCGGTAAGGCACCTTTGGATCGTTACGAAGTCACCATCGGCGGAACTCCGGCGCAGGTCACTTATGTCGGCTTGCAACCAAGCTTCGTCGGCGTGATCCAAACGAACATTTTGTTGCCGCGCACCTTGATCGGGCGCGGCGATGCTGAAGTCAAACTGAGCGCTCTTGGCAGAGAGGCAAATCCCGTTACCGTCAACATTCAATAAAAACACTGGCTGTCACCCCCAACTTATGAACTTACTTCAAGCGATCATCCTCGGCATCATTCAAGGGCTGACCGAGTTCATTCCCATCAGCAGCAGCGCCCATTTAATCATCGCCGAAAAGATCATGGGACTGGACAATGTCATGACGCCTCAACAGGTTACGGCTTTTGTGGCTGTGATTCAGTTGGGCACACTGGCGGCGGTCATCATCTATTTCCTGAACGACATTCTGACCATCACGCTTGGCTGGATTCAGGGAAATTTGATGTGGCTGCAAGGGCAACGAGGCAGTCGAGGTTACAACGCCCGCAAATCCGCGCGGTTGGGCTGGTTGATTATCATTGGCTCAATCCCGGCTGGGCTGATTGGATTGCTGGCGAAAAAAATCATCGAAGGCAATTTAACCAAAACCTTGCTTGTGATTGGAACCAGCATGGTCGTTTGGGCTGTCATGCTGTGGATAGCTGAGCAGGTCGGCAACAAACGACGGGAGATTGAACACGCCGGTTTGCGCGAGGCACTGGTCGTTGGTTTCTTTCAGGTCTTTGCCTTGATCCCAGGATCGTCGCGTTCGGGCACTACGATTGCGGGCGCTTTGTTTGCCGGTATGAGCCGCGAAGCCGCGGCGCGGTTTTCTTTCCTGCTTTCGATTCCAATTATTGCCGCCAGCGGCTTGTTGGAATTGCGCGAAGCGGTTCACATTCTGAGCGGCAATGCCGATTTCATGAACTTGATTGTTTCAACGCTGGTTTCTGCCGTCGTTGGTTACGCCAGCATCGCTTTCCTCATCAATTACCTGCGAAGAAATTCGACCATGCTTTTCATTGTTTATCGGCTGATAGCCGGGGCGATTATTCTGACTCTGGCTTACAAAGGCTGGTAACTGCAAAGGCAGTTTTCTCCCACAAAGACACACGAAGAAAGCACGAAGGAAGACATTGACAATGTTTTCTTCTTTCGTGCTTTTCCTTTTCGCTTCGGGCAGTTGTTATTTCTTCTGAGCCAGCAGGTAAAACAACAAATCAACCGCAGGCGGAGCGATGCCAAGTTGGCGAATCATTCCGACAACCTGTCCGCGATGCAGCGTGGCGTGATTGACGACGTGTTGCATCTGGGCGACCAGCGGCAGGCTGAAAGCGTCGCCTTTGATGTTTCGGTAACCAAGCTCGGCATGCAGCGCATCCATTGTTAGCCCGTTCAGCAAGGCTCGTCGTTCGGTTTCGATTTGTTGCCAACGAGCGCGCAAATCAGCCAGGTCGGCAAAAGTTTTGTCGTTCCAGATTTCAGAAGGCGACACGCCATTCCAGCGAGACAGCCAAATCCACTCGGCCCCGGCCATGTGAGCCAGCGTGCCGAAGATCGAACCCATGCTGATTTTTACATCCTGACGAAGCTGTTCGTCCGTCAGTTTTTCGGCGGCGTCCAGCACCAGATGGTTGGCGTATTCGGTGTAATCGAACAAATGACGAATGTCGTTAAGGTTCATTTTGACTCCAAAGGCAATAGACAGGATTTACAGGGTGAACAGGATTGGCCATAAAGGGTTGTGTTTTCATCTTGCCGAATCCTGTAAATCCTGTCGAAAATTTTTTGTGTTTCGGCTTAGCTCGACGCTGTAGCAAACGCGCGGGCAATTTGTCCGGCGATACCTGCGTTGTTTTTCAGCAAAGCGATGTTCGCGGGCAGGGTTCTGCCATTTGTTTTCACCGCTATGCGCGACAGTAAAAATGGTGTGACGGCTTTGCCGCTGACACCTTGTTGAATGGCGGCGGCCAATGCTTCTTCGATTTCGTTTTTGATTTCTTCGGCTGGAACTTCGTCTTCGACTGGAATCGGAGCGACGACCAGAATCGAAGTCGAAAGCCCAAGTTGCCAGTGTTGGGACGCGATGGCCGCAACTTCTTCTGGTGAATCGGCCCGAAGATCGAGTTTCAAACCACTCGACCGCGAATAGAAAGCCGGAAGTTCGTCGGTTTGATAACCGACAACCGGAACTCCCAGAGTTTCCAGCACTTCCAGAGTTTTCGGTAAGTCCAAAATTGCTTTGGCTCCGGCGCAAACCGTGACGACAGGATAACGAGCCAGCGCGTTCAGGTCGGCGGAAATGTCGAAGTTGTCACTTGCTCCGCGGTGGACTCCGCCGATGCCGCCGGTGGCAAAAACTTTGATTCCGGCCATTGTCGCAAAGTGCAAGGTCGAGGCCACGGTCGTCGCTCCCCAACGCTGTTGAGCGATTACCGCCCCGATATTTGCCAGATTTACTTTGGCCACGTCGGTGCGGGTGGCAATGGCCTGGAGTTGGTCTTCGGTCAGGCCGATGACCGGCTGACCGGCGATGATTCCAATTGTTGCTGGTTCAG
>JBGAPB010000016.1:0-32792 GCA_044221525.1 Blastocatellia bacterium
GACGAAATGTTGATGATCGCTCCGCCGCGCCCTTGAGCCAGCATGCGTTTTACGGCTTCACGCGTGCCGTAAAAAGTGCCGCTCAGATGAACGTGAACCACTCCGTGCCATTGTTCGTCGGTCATCAAATGAACCGGCGTCAGTTGTCCGGCATTGCCAGCGTTGTTGACCATGACATCAACCGGCCATTGACGATCATCAATTGCTTTGAACAGATTGGCCACAGCTTCGGAGTTGCTGACATCGGTTGGCACGGCGAAGGCTTCGACGCCTTTGGCCTGAACTTCGCGCAGAGTTTCTTCGCCTTTGGCTTCGTTGAGTTCGGCGATGACTATACGAGCGCCTTCTTCGGCAAAACGAATGGCGATGGCTCGGCCTAAACCGGAGCCTGCGCCTGTGATGACGGCGACTTTGTCTTTTAGTTTCATTGTGTGTTTTCTCCTGAATTTGAGGTTTGCAAAATTGATTATTGGATACTACCACACAGAATCAGTGAGTTTGATTCAGTGGCTTTTGTTAAATTCATCTCCGGTGCTTGCAATTGATTAAGGCCGTGCGTAAGATGCGACTCGCCTGAACGTTAGTATCCTCATAGGCTCTCACACGTATTCGAGCCATAGTTGATTGAGAAGCACCCCGTACTTCACTTCATACTGACGACAGCGGTGATTGAGTTTCATTGCACTGTTTTCCAAAGGCGATGAGACCGCCGCATCGGGCGTAAACCAAAAGAAAAAGTCATTATAAATAGTTTGGTTCTTGAACTCCTTCTCTGAAGCTGGGTCTTTGTCTGGCTTTTCCGGGGTTCCCTGTTTGATCTTTTCCGATCTTATGGCCGGTCATGATTGTTGGCCGGACTCCCACTTAGGTGGTGCCCTGATCGTCACCGTGCCCATGAACGAGAGCTAGCTGGGAGGCAGATCAAACTCGGATTTCGGCTAATTGACCGAACCCGGGGTTGATCGTCTGATTTGTTTTCAATTCAAGGCGGGATTCAATTTGGCAGATCGCCCAACCCGCCAAGTCTCAAATTAGCTCAGAGAGAGTTTGTCAGCTAAAGGCGTGCGGCACCTCGATTAAATGCCGCCGCTGTTTGCGCTGACAAACCTCCGATTCATTTGTTTCCGGGTGAGGAAACAGCGCATGCGGATTTCGACTGATCAAGGTAAATTCTGGGTTGGGTGCAAGCTTTGGCTGCTGTTTGCCATTGTGGCGATTACTGCTGCCTGTCTGACCCTGGCGGTCTTCCGAACTCAACCACCTTCCTTTTCGATAATACAAACCTCGAATATAAAAGTCGGCGCTGCCGCACCGAAATCTCAAATCTCAAATCTCAAATCTCAAACATCTGGCCGCAATGCTGCGCGAACGGCTGACAAGGCTGAAGACAGAGAGGGAAATGAAGAAATTGAGCGCGAGCGGGAAGAGATGGAGCACAAGCGGTACGATCAACCCGGAGAAGCTGCCAAGTATTTGACTCAGCGTCGTTTGCCCGAAGGCGAAAACGAAATCAGGCCGGAGCTTTATCTGCAAGCTTTGGAAAAGTCGCGCGATCTGCCTCAATTTTCTACCTTGCTCAATCGGTTGTTGCCATCTCAGCGCAGCAGCTTCAGCCTGGCCAATCCACAAGAGTCAATTTTGCAGGGGTTGCAGGGATGGACAGGGCTTGGCCCTGGAAACGTAGGCGGACGCACGCGAGCTTTGCTGATTAATCCGCGAACGCCGGACATTATGTATGCCGCAGCGGTTTCAGGCGGTGTTTGGAAAACGACTGACGGCGGCAGAGGCGAGAGGAGTTGGCAACCATTGACGGATTTGTTGCCGACTCTGGCGGTCAGCGCCCTGGCTTTTGACCCGGCCAATCCTGAGATCATTTATGCCGGAACCGGCGAAGGCTACTTCAATTCTGATGCTACGCGCGGAGCCGGGATCTTTCGCAGCTTTGACGGCGGCAATACCTGGCGACGTTTGGACGGAACCGGCACGCCAGATTTTTATTACGTCAACGACATAGTTGTCAGCCCTAACAACTCCAGCCGCATTTACGCTGCCACTCGCAAAGGCGTTATGCGTTCGCTTGATGGCGGTGTGAACTGGACCGCAGTCGTTAATGAACAGAACTTTGGCGGTTGCAGTGATCTGGCGATTCGGACTGACAGGACTACCGATGTGCTTTTTGCTGCTTGCGGTCTAACGACGAACTTCAAGGCTCCGGCCAACATGCAGGCCTCGATCTATCGCAACGAAAATGCGGCCTCCGGTTTCGGAAATTGGGAAGTTGTTTATACCGAAGCTGGCATGGCTCGCACCAGTTTGGCCATTGCGCCGTCTAATCAGAATGTGGTTTATGCCGTGTCGTCTGAAAGCGGGGCTGATGGCGGCACCCCCCATACCTTACATGCTGTTTTTCGCTCGACCGGTGGGGGTGAAGCCGGTTCGTGGGTGAAAGTGAACGATGGAAGTTCATCAAAGTTGAATTCAGCTTTGTTCACTAATGCTTTTTTTGCGTTTCAGAGCGAATGCAACGGGGGAATCAATCAGACTTATGCTCAGGGCTGGTTCAGCAATGTCATCGCTGTTGATCCGCTGAATGAAAACTCCGTCTGGGTTGGCGGAGTTGATTTATTCCGCTCAGATGACGGGGGAGTGAATTGGGGGATGGCTTCATTTTGGCAAGAACCTAAAACCAGCCCACGGTACGCTCACGCAGATCATCACGCCATTGTTTTTCACCCGCAATTCAACGGCAGTTCCAACCGGACAATGTTTGTCGGAACTGATGGCGGAATTTTCCGGACGGAAAATTCGCGCGCGCAGACAGCCGCAGGCAATCGCGCACCATGTTCGCCAGAAACCAGCAAAGTCACCTGGACATCGCTTAACAACGGTTATGCGGTTACGCAGTTTTATCACGGTGCCGCTTTTCCAAACAGCGCGAGTTATCTGGGAGGGGCTCAGGACAACGGCGTTGTCATGGGATCGGATGCTCAAGGCATAAATGGTTGGCAAGAAATTCTGGACGGAGATGGCGGTTATGTGGCGGTTGATCCAGTCAGCCCAAATGTCGTTTATGCCGAATCCACAGGTTTGTCGCTGATGAAATCAACCGAGTGGGGAGCCAATTTTCATCAGGCCACTACCAACATCAACGATGAGGGGTTTGGTTTTATTGTTCCGTTTGTTATGGATCCGAGCGACCATAATCGGCTTTGGTTGGGAGGGATCAGGCTTTGGCGCACAAAGAACGGAGCCGATAGTTGGGCTCCTGCCAGCGCGCGGCTCAACGGAATGACAACCGCCGTTGCTGTTGCGCAGGGCGACGGAAACTTTGTGCTGGCCGGAACCGATCAAGGAAGCATTCATCGCACCACGAACGGATTGAGTTCGACTGATGGCACCATTTGGCCCGACGCGAAGCCTCGCACTGGGACGGTTTCGTCGCTGGCCTTCGACCCAACAAACCGCGACATTGCCTACGCAACTTACTCGAACTTCGGCAACAAGCATGTCTGGCGCAGCGTGAATGGCGGCGCAAATTGGCTACCTATTGATGGCAATGGGGCAAGCGCTCTGCCTGATATTCCGGTCAACTGCATAATTGTTGATCCGACAAACCCTCAGCGGTTGTACGTCGGAACTGATATAGGCGTTTACACTTCGCCTGACGGAGGTGTGACCTGGGCAGTGGAAAACACTGGCTTTGCAAATGTACCGGTTGAGTGGCTGTCGGTCAGTTCATTTGGCGGAGTGACTCATTTGTTCGCCTTCACTCGAGGGAGAGGCGCTTGGAGAGTTCCGCTTACTCAGGTTTGCAATTACAAACTATCGCCAGCCAGCCAAACTCTTGATGCAATGGGGGGCAGCGGAGCTGTGACTGTAACGGCTTCAGGCGGCGACTGTACCTGGACAGCGGAAAGCAACACATCGTGGATCACAATTCATAGTGAAACCTCGACACGCGGCAGCGGCACGGTTAATTACACTGTCGCCCCGAACCGCGAGCCTAATCTTCGCACCGGGACGCTGATCATCGCAGGCCAATCTTTCACTGTGGCTCAGGCCGGATTGGCCGTCAGCGTTTCAGCGGCAAGTCTGGTGACAGGCATGTTGGCCCCAGAATCAATTGTCACTGCATTTGGAGCCGGGATGGCGGGTAGTACCCAGACAGCCAGTGGGAACCAATTACCGATCAACCTGGCTGGCACAATTTTGAAAGTCCGCGATCAAGCAGGCAACGAACGTCCTTCGCCACTGTTTTTTGTTTCCCCCAGTCAAATCAATTATCTGATTCCGGCTGGCACAGTTACTGGCCCTGCTTCTGTGACGATCTTTAAGGGAAACGACAAATTGTTCAATTGCCAGATCAACGTATCGAAAGTCGCACCCGGTTTTTTCACAGTTGACGGCAGCGGCAGAGGCATTCCTGCTGGACAGGCCTTGCGTTACAAGCCAAGTATTCCAAACAGCATTCCGCAATCCGAGCCTTTGTTTTTCATTGATGCCGGTCAACGAATTATCTCGCGTCCAATTGATCTTGGCCCGGATTTGGGAGCCAACTCAGACCAGGTCTTTTTGGTGCTTTATGGGACAGGGTTTCGTCTGCGGACTTCGTTGGATACCGTAACCGCCAGAATCGGGAATATCATTCTTCCGGTTCTGTTTGCCGGGGCGCAGGGAGATTTTGCCGGACTTGATCAGGTCAACATTCAGATCCCTCGTTCTTTAGCCGGAAGCGGTGAAGTTAATCTGATGCTGACCGTGGATGGTCAGCAGTCGAACGTGGTGAGAATCAGTATCAAGTAAGGGGATGGGAGGCGTGCGCTGAACATGCTGCCCCCTTAATCATCTTGTGTAAGCCTTTATTTTCAGCCTGATACGGCCATAACCCCAACTCCAATCACTTAACGAAAAACATTTAAGAAAAATTCCTGTTCCGTGATACCCCGCCAGTCATTTTCTCGCTTTAACAGTCAGAGGGTAAATTTTTGAATTAGATAAACATTGCCGGGGAAAGGTTAAAAGCAAGCTCCCCCAGACGCTCCGCACGAGTTGAAGTATCTGGTAGTCAGATATTGAACTGGGTACTTTGACCGTGTGGAGGAGCCGTAAGAGGCAGGGAAGTTTTATGGGTTGCGTCGCTCAGCTATAAAGGGTTACAGGAAATCAGCCACCGGGAATTTGAGTTATGGGTGTCCCGGAAATTCAAAAGCCGCAGGCTTTGCTGTTACGCAAGGTCTGCGGCTTTTGGATTACAGTCAAACTTGGCCTGATTACTTTCTGTGCTCATCCTTGTAAAT
This sequence comes from Blastocatellia bacterium, assembly GCA_044221525.1. GTDB lineage: Bacteria > Acidobacteriota > Blastocatellia > RBC074 > RBC074 > RBC074. Next base: position 5,298 of record JBGAPB010000016.1, read on the forward strand.
CTGGCCGTCAAGAATTGTCAGAACTCTGTGAGCATGAGCGGCGACATCAGGTTCATGCGTGACCAGAATGATGGTGTTGCCCTGTTCGTGCAGCCTTTCCAGCACTTGCATGATTTCTTCCGAAGTCTTCGAGTCCAGATTTCCAGTTGGCTCATCAGCCAGAATAATCGAAGGATTGTTGACCAGGGCGCGAGCAATGGCTACGCGCTGGCGCTGACCGCCGGAAAGCTCGTTGGGCTTGTGAGTCATGCGGTGACCTAGTTCGACAGACTCCAGTGCCTTTTGAGCCATTTCCAGCCGCTTGCCCGACGGGGTGCCATTGTAAATCAACGGGAGTTCGACGTTATGTAAAGCTGTGGCACGAGGCAACAAGTTGAAGGTTTGGAAAACAAAACCAATTTCTTTGTTGCGAATATATGCCAGTTCGTCGTCATCCATCTGCGAAACCTGTTTACCATTCAGCCAATACTCGCCTTTGGACGGAGTATCCAGGCAACCGATCATGTTCATCAAAGTTGATTTGCCGGAACCTGATGGGCCGATGATGGCCACATATTCGCCACGCCGAATTTCAAACGACACACCACGCAAAGCGTGAATTTCTTCGTCGCCCATGACGTAGGTTTTCCATAAATCGTCTGTTCGTATCATCACAGCGCGTGTTTCGGCACTCGGTGCCTGAGCCTTAATCACAGGCTTCGCTTCAGGTTGAATCATTGTTGCTACCATTGGCATAAACTTCCTCTTTGGTTGAGGGGTGATTGATGATCAATACCAGTAAACGGCAGGTCTCGAATTCGAGTGATCTGCCGTTACTGCTTACCTCGTTACCGTCGGCTACTTGGCGTCTTTGTTGTCGCCAGGTTTCTTGTTTTTGTCTTCGCGTTTGATTGCCTGATCCGGTTTCAAAGTGCGAAGCTGTCGGTAAGGCCCAATAACGATTTCCTGACCCTCATTCAACCCACTGGTAATTTCTATGTCATTTTCACCAGTAATGCCCGTTTCGACAGGTTTGAAGACCGTTTTGTTGTTTTCAACAACAAACAGACCTTTGATTGGTTTCTTGTCTTTGGGATTCTGTGAAGCCTGATTGGGCGCCGAGGCGCTACTAGCACCACCGGTTTTGAGTTGTTCCGGGTCACGCTCAACCAGAGCCTGTAGAGGTGCGGTGATAATGTTTTCGCGGCGATCTGTCGTGATGACCGATGTTGCAGACATGCCCGGACGCAGGCTGTCACGAACTTCTTCAGACATGTTGACCAATCGGATAACGACCTTAAAGTCTTTGGCTTCCTGAGAGCCTGTGGTCGCCGTTTGTGCAATGCTTTGACCGCTACGAGTCAGCGCTGTTGCAGCAATTTCGATCACTTCACCTTCGATTTCACGTTCGCCTAAAGCGTCAACTTTGACCTTGGCTTTTTGGCCTTTCTTTACATTTTTGATATCCGTTTCATCAACTTTGACTTCGACGTTGATCAAGGACATATCGGCAATAATCATAAGGCCGGTCGAAGAAAAGCTGGACACTGCAAAGGTTCCTACTTGGATGATTGGGCCGCCGACAACCCCGTCAATAGTCGCATATTGAGTCGTCTTGCTGAGCTGATCTGATGATTGCGCCAGACTGGCTCTTTGCTGAGCGACGCGGGCGTTTGAAGCATCAAGCTGGGTTTTAGCTTGTCTGACCCGAATCTCCGTATCTTTGATTTGAACTTCAGCCTGTTCGACGCGAGCTTTGGAAGCGTTTACCGAGGCAGTGGCTGAATCGAAACGCATTTTTGCGGTGTCGTAATTGGAGCGAGAGGCGATGCCGGATTCGAGCAAGTCTGTCTGGCGTTTCAATTCGACGTTGGCATTGTTCTTTTCAACTTGAGCGCGTTCCAAATCTGCCTGGGCCGTGACGAGCGCCGCGCGGGCAGTATTAATTGCGTTCTCTGCCACATTGATCGCGGCCATTTGATTCTGGACATCTGCCTGAACGGCTCTTAGGGCTGCTTCCTGAACAGAAGCAGAGTTTGCCAATTGAGTAGGGTCAACGCGCAGCAAAGGTTTGCCCTTTTTGACCAGATCGCCTTCTTTAACGAAAACATCAGTGACGCGACCTGCGACCTCAGCAGTGAGGTTGATAAATTGTATAGGGCGAACTTCGCCGTTGGCCGTGACTTTGGATTCTAAAAGCGCCCGCTTTTGGACTTTAGCTACCTGAACTTCCGGCAAATCTCCGCGCCGTCCCCAAACAGTAGCGGCAACGATAGCACCGATAACTAATAGAACTCCTACTCCGATGATGATTTTTTTGTTTCTAGAGACTGCCATGAGCCTAGATCCCTCCAGAGGATAATGATTCGTGTCTGGTTTTTTGGTATTAAAACTTGTGTTACCAAATCTTGTTTTAATGGAAATCTTTCGACCGTCAGCCAGTACGAAAGACTATTGAACAGTGTTTCAAGAGAGTGACAAATTGTTAAAGGGTATTGTAAAGACCATGTGTGTGTCCAGACAAGCACCTTGGCAAGTAAATTTCATTTACAAAGATGCCGATAGTGGTATTTGTCGAAAGCTATAAAACGATGCAAGAGGATGAGCCATAAACAGCGCCTAAAAGTAAAATGACAAAGCTGAAATTTAATTTTTGTAGACCGTAATTAGGGATAAATTGGTTGAACAGGTATAGGACGCTGTGTATAATCCGTTGCGCTTGAGTACTCCAAAGCATGGTTATGCCTCACCATTCTTCACAATGGATACCGCGCCCAAGCACTCTGAAAATAGGTCAATTGATAGTAACTGGATCGAAGTCAGGAATATCCTGACATTCTCACACAACAAATCGGTCCATATCGCCCCCTAGAGTTCGATCAATCTCGTTGCCGTAAAAATTGAATTGTTTTTTGCTTCTGTGAAAGCTGAAGCAATTTGTATAAGTTTTGTGTGCCGTGTTTGCAGAAACGACTGTAGCTGCTAAAACGGCATCAGACCTTTACTGAATTCGTGAACTGTATGTGTCGCTGGTAAGCCCTACATTTACTTGCGACTGCCCTGACAGTATTTAGCAATTTTCTGCCATTGATCTTGACCCTCCTGCAGCCCCCGTTGCTGTGTGGCAGTTTAATGTTCACGACCTTCGGTTAATCATCTTTATCTCAAATTTTGAATGTTTGGATATGGCCACTCGTGGCTCAAATGTGTCGCTCTATATGGATGCATGTGGGCGTTATGGCTTTCCGGCCTCACGTTTTCGGAGAGCTTCAGCTAGAGGAGGAAAAATTGAAATCAAGAGTTTTATCAATACTTGGGTTGATTGCCATTGGGCTGACGGTGTTTGCACTGCGTGCAAACTTTCTGACTTTCGGGCAGAGCGCACCCAATCGCACCTATGACAGTCCGGCGGGCCAAATTACTTTGCCGACTGTTGACGGAACGGCAGGAAGTCTTGGCACTGATTACAAATTAGCGCGGCTTGCATTCGGTTTTGCCTCGAATGTTCCGCAGGTCGGTGATTTGGCTGGAGATACCGGTAACGGGTTCAATGATCGTTATGATTTTGAGAATCTGAATGTATTCAGCATAGGGCAGGCGGCCAACAATGTTGGTGATTTGGACAGCCTTGACCCCCGCAATGAAGTCATAGTCGGAGGCCGTAGAATCAATCCTGGTTTCCGCTTTGTTCACATCGGATTGCAGGCCTTCATCTGGCAGGTTGGTGAGCAGAATGACTTGGTTGCCACGCGTGAAGTGACAGTATTTCCTTCGATTGACCACCTCTTTGACCCTGAGATTCCCGGTTACGGCCCGAAAGCCGCAAACCCACCAGCGGGCGGGTTGGGCAATGTCCTGCTCGAAGCTACTGAGTTTACTGTCTGGGGGACAAACGACCGGGATGAATCGCTGTTGGCTGCTCAGACACCTGGCTATTTTGGGCGAGGTGGAACTGGTGTGTTGCCGAACAACAAATGGTTCAGAGCTACAATGACCAGAGTTTTTGCAGATGGCTTTAAGGATTACAACGGCTCCAGTCCTTTTACCGCACGTCCAGCTGGCTCTGATCCATCACCGCAGGAAGGTGATGATTTTGCATCGCAATGGCAATTCCGCGATGGCAGCGGAAATCCGGTAGCCGTTAAATACGTTGCTGTTTACGCTAACCGCACACGTGATGAGAAGTTTTATCGCGCCGATTCCACAGGAAAAGTTCCCGGCAACATTGCTCAAAGCAATGAAGTTGAAATTGACGCAGTTGGATTCAAAGAAGTGATGATCGAACCGTTCGCTTCGGTGGCCGGTCGTGTTATCAATGACGCAAATGCAAATGGAAAGATTGATCCGGGCGAAACGCCTATTCCAGGAGTCACCGTCAAATTAAGTGGCAATGGTGTTGATTCGATGACAACAACCAATGCCAATGGCGAGTATAAATTCAGCATGTTGATGCCGGGAATTTATCGCGTAACCGAAGTCAATTTGCCAAATTATCTGGATACCGGAGTTCTGCCAGGCGTCGGAAACACCGCGATTGATTTGAATAATATCAGCGCGGTATTGGAAGCGAGCGAAGACAGTGTCGAAAACAACTTCCTTGATGCTTTGCCGCTAAGCGAAGAATGCACGCCAGCCTGTTTCAACAGCGTTGATATGTGGATGTTGTTTGATGGCGCGCGAAGGGCGGTTTATGACGCGAATGGCGGAGTCGGCTCAATTTTCATTCTCTCGCTGAATCGAGCGGCGGTGAATGATGATGAAGTAGTGACTGCGCTGATGGGAATGGATACCGCAAAAGATCGGTTAAATGCTCAGTTTGTCGCCGCGCAACTCAATGCGTTGAGCTTCCCAAGATCAGTCTTCAATCGCGGGTCGTGTTTCTATCTTGGAGTAAACGTGATTATCAGAATTCCGGGCGATCCACGGCTGCTTGAACTACTAGCTCAGGCCCGAATGATCTTCGGCACTGGAACTGATATGGAAATTGACCAGCTTGCCGTATATCTGGAAGCCTTTAATAACATCACTTCGACCAGAGGCATTCTTTGTCCTTTTGTTGATCCTTGATGCTCAAGATTTGCGCGCCGCTCACCACCTGCTGGTATTGACGGAGCGCTCTCCCGCAGTAAATCGCTGCACTTAAGGCCGTCGGCCCTTCGGGACCGACGGCCTTTTTTATGAAAGAGAAGCTACGTTTGGCTTCGGTTGCGCCAAAATTTTTTGAATGTTATTTCTCAGCCATCCTCGAACTTATTCATTCAACGGAGATTCATTGCAATGGCAGAGTTTCAAGAGATAGTTTCAAAGGCTGATCTGGCTGAATTGATTCGGCAGAGCGGCGCGCATCCAGTGCTGTTTTTCAAGCACAGCAACACCTGCGGTATCAGTCAGCGGGCTTTTGTAGAGTTTGAAAGATACCTGCAATCGCCTGAAAGTTTGGCAGTTCTCAACTGTGTGATAGTCGTTCAAAAAGCGAGAGAAGTCAGCAACGAGCTTGCCAGACTGGCCGCAATTCAACACGAATCACCGCAGGCAATTCTGTTTCGCGGTGGAAAAGTTGTTTGGAATGACTCGCACATGGCAATTAAAAGTGAAAGCTTGAAGTCGGCAGTAAAGCTCATCGGGTAACTGGTTCATTTTCCGTATCCGAGGCAAGAAACTTTTGAAACCTAACAGCGAAGGCTTTTCTTCAGTGTTCAAAACTTAGTTGAAGTTTCTATCAAGCGAGGGATTGGCACTGGGCATACCTGGTTGAAATTCGGCCAACCTAATTCAACAAAGGAATACCCAGTGCCAATCCCAAACCTTGAGTAAGGCACTTACGTTAATTGACGCTCTACTGCTTTTTCTTTTCGTAAAGATAAGCTGTTTCAACCACCCTTGCTTGAGCGCCGTCGTGAACGGCGAACTTGCCACCTTTCCACAAATTTGCTGCACCGTATTCGCCGGCTTTGTTGACGGCGTAAAACGTGATGCTGAATTTGGACAATTCATTCAGGTTGTCGCCGTAACGATGCGAGATGCGTTTCAACACGTCTAGCGCCGCTTCAGTGGGATTCATACCCCGGCGCATGTTTTCGACAATCGTATGGCCGCCGCAGATGTAGATGTTTTCTTCGCCTCGACCGGTTGAGCCAGCCGCGCCGACTTCATTGTCCACGTACAACCCCGCGCCGATGATCGGCGAATCTCCGACGCGACCTGGAATTTTCCACGCCAGGCCTGAAGTTGTGGTTACGCCTGAAATGTCTCCGCTGGCGTCAACGGCCAGGCAATTAATCGTTCCAGTCGGGCGACGTCGAATGACATCCGCAGCCCATTCGTTAAAGGCTACATCAGCTGGAGTCGTCAACGTGCTGGCGATTTTCTTGCTCGAAGCCGAAGCGGGTTTTGGATGGTTTGGGCTCGGCCCCCAGGCGTCGTTGTCGCTCATTTCTTCTTTCCACTTCAACCAGATTTTGCGCGAATCTTCGGTCAGCAAATCTTCTTTCTTGAAGCCGTGAGCCAGCGCAAACCGCAGCGCTCCTTCGCCGACCAGCATGATGTGGTCTGTGCGTTCCAGCACCAGTTTGGCCACCGAAGCAGGGTTTTTGATATGGCGAATGCTGGCCACTGAACCAGCCCGGCGCGAAGGGCCGTGCATGCAACAGGAGTCCAGTTCGACATCTCCATCGGCATTCGGCAAGCCTCCGTAACCGACTGAGTTATCGCGAGGGTCACTTTCGACAATGTTGACGCCTGCAACCACGGCTTCCAGCGTGTCACCGCCGCGTTTCAAAATTTCCATTGCTTTGCTGACGCAATCAATGCCGCCGTTGAAAACGCTGCCGTCTGGGCCGCGATTGGAGTTGGCGCTGGAAATCACCACAGGGCGAGCTTTGCCAATTGCTTGGGACGATTGCTGCGCAAAAGCTTCGCTGCCCAAAAGTGGCGCGGTTAGCCCGGCCACGGCAGTGCCTTTAATGAATTCTCTGCGGCCAAAATCTTTTTGTTCGTTGCTCATGGTTTCTCCTGATTTGGGGTTGGTGGATTACGGTCAGCTTTGGCGGCTTCTTTTGCAGCTTCAAACTGTCGCAGTTTCTCTTCGGCTTGTTGAATCTTTTTGTCTATTTCGTCGCTCAGTTTTTGGTAAATCTCCAAAGACTGAACCTGGCTTGCTTCAAGTCCTTGAAGCCGCTCTTTTTCCAGTCTGACGGCATTCAGACGAGTTTCGTGCTGGTAACGAACCTGATTGATGGTTGCCTCACGGTTGACCGTGGGCAGGTTTGCCGTTTGAGCTATTAGCGCTTCGCGCGTCAGCATTTGTTGCAAATTCTGCTCTTCGGCTTCAAGTGCGGCAATGCGTTCGCGGATCGGTCGAAGCTGGTTTTCATAAGTCGCAATCCGTTGTTCGATGCGCGACATACGCATCATTTCAATTTCCAACTGTTGGCGAATGTTCAACGACCGCACTTCCTCCGACAGAGATTTCAACTCTTCGGCGATGATGACAAAGGCCTTGGTCAACGCATCGGCATTAACTGTGACGGCTGCTTCCTCTTGATCTCCGGGTTTGGCCTCGGCGGGCTGTTTTGACTTCTGGTCTTTGTTATCCAAATCAATGATGTTCGGATATTGCGGAGGATTTTTGACCGGGCGTTTTGGCTTTGATGATTCCTGCGCCCAGGCGGTGTTGACGCTGACCATCAACGCGAACAACAAACAAAGATTGCGATACTTCATAAAAACCTCTTTGACAGGACCAGGGCGTCGCAACGTCTTTCGAAATAGCGACGCCCCTTCAATGATTTCCGGCTTAGGCTTTTTTGACCAGGCCGACTAAAAAGAGCAGCACAACTGCTCCGATGACCGCCTTGATCAACCACCCAAGCAGTCCAACGCCAAGCGAAATGCCCAGCAATCCCAGCAACCAGCCGCCAAGAAATGCACCTACAATCCCCACGATGACATTTCCGACCAGGCCGAATCCGCCGCCTTTCATAATGTTACCGGCAATCCAGCCTGCTATACCGCCAACGACAATAATAACAACCAATGAGCCAAGGTCCATGATTTTCTCCTTCACGAAAACTTCCAATTTAGGGGGCACGCGTTTTCGGAAGCCAGCGCCCGCTGGTTCGATGGCGCGCGTGAGGAACTACAGAATGATGACTTTTGCAAAATGTAATGGCGGTGGCTCAGTCAAGCACTTTATCTGGTAGTTTGACCCTGTCCCTGCCGTTGACCTGATCTGGGAAACGAAGGCACGCTGGCGTTGCCGTCTTTATCAACCGCTTGCACGGCAAAAAAGTAATCGTCCTTCGACAGGCTTTTCATGACAAATTCAGCTACGTTGCCGACTTCGATGCTTCGAAGCCAGAACGGTTGATAAGTTTCTCTCCAGACGATGCGATAACCGGCGACATCAGGCTCCTTATTAGGTTGCCAGGCGACAGTTGTGTCGTATTCCTGACGGCCGGTTTTGAACCTGACGCCATTTGGCGAAGCCGGCGCCAGAGCCATGCTGGCCATTGCCGAAGCGTTTATTCGCGCGACTTGAGCGACGTAAGCCGGGTCAGCCATCTCGAAAACGTCTCCATATTTGATACCGTTTTCTTCGCGGACTCGTTGATGCTGGCGACTGAAATCCTCATTCGGTTCGGTGAAACGAACGGCTGGAAAACCTTGCTGCAAAAAGGCGTTGTGGTCGCCGCCTCGTCCGTAACGATCCCGGCGAAAGACCAGATTGACTTCAAAGTTGTTCAAATATCGTTCGCCGATTTCTTTGATATACCTGGCCAACTGTCGCGAAGGGCCGTCGTTTTCTCCGCCGACTGATTGACGAGCGCGAGCTTCGGCTTCAGTCTCAGTTGTCGGCACACCTTCTGAAAACAGACGAACGCGGCGGTTGTCGCGGACTCCGTTGCCTCCGAAAGTGTTGCCAATGATGTCGTTTGTGAACATGGCAGCGATGTTCAACCCTTTCTTTTTAGCTTCAGACGCCCAGTGCTGAGCGCCCAGCAACCCCTGTTCTTCGCCCGGAACCGTCATGAAGATGATGGTGGCGTCGAACTGGTATTTGGACATGACGCGAGCCATTTCCATGACAGCCGCCGTGCCTGAAGCGTCGTCGCTGGCTCCGGGTGCATCGCTTTCGGCGTCAGTCATTCCTTGTGAACAGACGCAAGAATCGTAATGGCCGCTAACAACGTAAATTCGATCTTTCGCTTCGGCTTGAGAGCCGGGCAGGGTGGCAACGACATTGACCAGTTTGGTTTCCTTCGGAACTCTTTGAGTCGGTGGTTGCATAAACTCGTCTTCGGTAACGATCAGACGTCCGCCTGAATCCTGACTGTAACGATCCATTTCTGATTTGATCCAGCGTCGCGCCGCACCTATTCCGCGATTGGGATCGTCTTGCGAAGACAGAGTGTGCCGGGTGCCAAAACTGACTAATTTACGAATGTTGGCTTCGATGTTCCTGGCGGAAATCTCAGCGACGATCTTTTCAATCTGCGGATTCAGCCTGGGTGATATTTGCACCTGCTGAGCGTTTGAAACCGGCAAATACAAAACCGGCAAAAGTATTGCAGAAAGAATCAAAGCGGTTATTCGCTTCACGGATTTTGCTCCTTGAGAATGATTTGAACTTCTTTTGCGGATGAATGCTTTGAAGGCTAGACGATTATAGGGGCTTGCCGGTCTGATGAAAAGAAATCGCGCAAAAAGAAAAAGCCAGATGCCGATAAACGACTTCTGGCTTTTTTTACTGGTTTTTGATTACAGACTACTTCGCGACGATTTTATAGATTTTGTCTTTCCAGACCACGATGGCCGGGCCGTGCGCGAAGTATTCTTTCAGCATAGGTTCGGCAGACAACAACTGTTTATATTCATCGCTGTCTATGGTCACTTTTGTCACTCGCCAAGCCATTTCCGGTTTGTAACCGCTATCAACCCAGAAACCGCCCTGATAGTTAAAAACTTTGTCGCGTCTGCGAATGCTCAGTACTTTCGGAGCATCAGGTTCGATCTCTTTTTCTTCCAGCTTGCGCTCGCTGTCTGTTTTACGAGCAGGCAAAAAGCTCAAGGCTTTATCAAGCGAACTGCGTGGAGCTTTGGTTTCAGTTGGTTTCTTCACCATCGGATTGTCGCTTGGCAATGGAGTGATGTGTGCCGCGACAACACTTTCGCTTCTTTGAGTCTCAGCCGCAGGCGGAATCGGTGCCGACTCTGCAGTAACAGGTTGAACCGGAGGCCCAAAGGCTGTTCGATCTGCAACTGAGGAATACAAAATGTTTGTCGTTAGCTGAGGTTGAGGCGGCGAAGGCGGTACTGTCAACTTCAAATCAAATGAGTTAGTGCTTCCGCTGGTCAAAGAAGACACGCTGCCAAGTCGCGCACCTCCAGTCGAAAACCCGTTTTCAACCATTTGAACGGAAACGACGGATGGGCTGACTTGTGGAGTTGGCACTTTACTCAACGCCAAATTAGACGCCAGATCAGAGGTGGCCCCTGGTTGTGCTGCAGTGCCTGATTCATCATTGCCCTGCAATGGTGCTGGAGTTTGTTCCACATTGCCGCCTGCGGTTGCTATGTCGTTTTGTATAGGTTGAGCAGATTGCTGACGCCAAAGCTGAATTGAAACAACGCCGATCAAAATTGCCGCTGCGGCTCCGGCGGTTGCCCAACCCTGCTTGCCCAGGGAAAAGTCCAGCCATTCAGCCCACTCAGCAACGACTGATTTCCAGTGGGACCAAATGCTGGCTGGTTTGGCTATGTTGACGAATTGAGGCTCGGTTTGCGGCAATTGAATCAGCCGGGAAAGTTGAATCAAGTGATGTCGGCAGGATTGGCATCCACCCAAATGAGATTCATAACGCGAACGTGCTGTCGCGCCAATCGCGTTTTCCAGATAGGCGTTGGCGGTGTCGGCGTCAAATCCGTCGCAGGCTTCCGTTATTGGAGCGCGCTTCAGATGGCGACGCAGCATCGTTTCAAATTCAAACGCCGTATTGTTTTGTTCGAGTGCCACTGCTTTATGCTCTGAGTTTGAAGTCCCAAGATTAGATTCTTGCGGCTTGGAACTGTGGGTTTATTTCCAACAACCCGCACCTTGAACGCGCGGTAAGTAAATCCTTGCGTCAAGTAATAAATTCAGGGGGCGCGTTCGGCGGCGATGCTTTTCACGTCGCCGATCAGCTTGCGAACGTCCAGTTCGGTTCGCGCGGCGATTTGAATGCACTCTCCGACTTCGGCCCGACGAAGCCCGTAACTGCGCTGTAAAATTTCTTCAGTTTTGCGTTTGATTTCGCGTTGAGCTTTGGCCAGCCATCGGCTGATGGTCGCTTCGTGAACGTTCATCAGCAAGCCGATCTCGCGCAACGTCAAATCGTCAAAATAGTAATGATTCAGCATCAACCGGTCGCGCGGATCCATTTCTTCAAAGGCCTGTGCGATGGCTTCTTCTGTCGCACGGCGTAACCGTGTGTCTTCAATGTCGTCCGGTGCGGCCAGATGAACCTGTAAAGAACCGTTGCCGTTATGAGCCGCCAGATTGGCCAATCGTTCAAATTCCGAAGGTTCTTCGATCTGTTCAAACCTGGCAGTTTGCCGCTTGCGATCAATGAAGCATTGGTAAACCACCGCACGCAGCCAGCCGCCCAGCGAACCTCTGCCCGAATAATGCGCGAGCTTGCTCAACCGTTTGTCGCCTTCGGTTCTAACCCCGAAAAGCTCACCGTAAACGAATTGAACCAGGTCATCGGCTTCGGCCTCGTCTTTGGTCAGCGAACGAGCGGCTCCATGCATTGAATGGCGGAACTCGGTTTCAAACTTTTCCCAAGCCGCTCCGTCGCCGTTTTCGCAGGCTATAGCCAGACACAATTCATCGGCTTTGATCCCGGCAAGAAAGTCTTTGGCGCTGCCACCATCTTCGCCTGAGCGAACGGCTATGACGGCCACGCGATCAGCGAATTGCTGCTCCGTGACGCCATACCTTTCAGGGACGCTCTTCCAGAGCGCCGCTATCGGCTTTGTGTGACGCGCTATGAAATCGTCAGTTTTCATCTCAGCAAATAAGTTTAAGTAACGTTTCTGCTTCTGGGGTTAGAAGCCATAAGCATTCTAAGTCTAAGACAGCTAGATTCAAACAATTCTTTTTTCGACGAGTTCTTTAATTTCTGCGACTCGTTCAGCTACTACAACTCCATCAATTCTTTGACCTTCACGAACGGCTTTGCCGACGTGAAATTCTCTTATAGCAGCGGGTTTTAGCAATCGAATGACTTCTTCATCGGTTCCACCCCCGACCAAAATTTCAATTTCCGGCAAGGCCGCTTGTTGCCAGTCGGAAAAAGCTTTTACCTTGTCAGCCCATTCGCCTTTGCCGCCGCTGGTCAGGATTCGGTCAATCTGGCGATGACGTTTCAATTCATAAATCCCAGCCAGCGGGTCGTATAATTCCTCAAATGCTCTGTGAAAAGTTGCCTTAACAGTCGGCGCGCAAGCCAGCACTTGCGCTGTCAGTTCATGATTTATTGCTTTGCCATCGTCTTTCAAAAAGCCCAGGACAAAGCCATCAACGCCGATTTCGGCAAAGGCTCGAGCAGCGATGCAAAGTTTTTCAATCTCGCGTTCATCTTTGACTTCAAACGGCTCGCTTTCTCGCAGCATCACGCGCAAAGGAATTCTGACCTTTGCCGCAATCTCTGCAACCATCTCAGTCGGCGGAGTCAGCCCGCCGACTTCGTAATGGGCTATGACTTCCAGCCGGTCAGCGCCACCCTTTTCTGCTTCAATAGCATCGCCGACGGAACAAGCAATAATTTCCAGCAAGCCTGATTGAAAAAGCGATCTTTCCTGAATTGACACTCTAAGTCCCATGCCGTAACGTCCACACCGTTTACCAGAAGTATTCACCTCACTCACGTCTCTAATGACGCTGTCCAATTTCAACCTGCTTCTTGCAGTTAATGGAAGCCCCAACCGGGAGATCAATTATGAAGTTAAATGCTCCGACTCAAGTCCTGTGGTTGATTTCGGTAATAATTGGCGGACTGGGAATCCTTTCCCACTATGTCCGCATTGACACGCTTTCCAGATATTCCTTTGAAATGGTGGCGGTGGGATTCGTCATCCTTGTGATTGCCACTGTGTTCAAAAAAGCTTAAACCTTGGCGAAAAACAGTAATGAAAGCCGGGCGGCTTTCATTACTGTTTTTCTAGGGCTTATCTTTCTTCCGAAGCTTATCCAGCACGCCTTTCAACAAGTCAGCCGGTTTTTTCTCAGCCGGCTTATTTTCGTCGGTTTTGTTTTGATCAGCCGGAGTTACGCCGGGCTTTTTCAGGAACTGGTCAACCAATCCTTCTTTCAAGTTGTCCTTCAGCTTTTCTTTTGCTTTCGCTTGCAGCATCGAAGAGTTCAAACCGAAGACAGGTTGTTTCAAAGAGCCAGACATTTTTAGCGGCAAAACGATTCCGCCCTGATCCATAAAGAAATTTCCAATCACCGAATTCAATCCGGTGCCGAGCGTAATCGGAGTTCGCCCGCCTTCGCCGGAACCACCAGGCATGACTCGTTTGGTCAAAGCCGGGCTGAGTTTTGCCAGCACTTCATAGCTTACCGAAGGGTTGTCACCCAATTGCAACCATCCGTCTCCACCGACCTGCATGTCTTCCATCACCAGTTGCAGTGCGTCTGTTGTCAATTTACCGCGATCAAATCGCAGATTGGTTTTCAGCGAACGAAACGCCGAGCCGGCGCCGCCTGTCGGCAGGTTTATCAACTTACCTAAAAGCTCCACTTGCTTCATCAAATCGAAGCTGGCGAACTTGCCGTTACTGATTGAAACGAACCCGTTGCCGGTCAACGATTGGGAGATTCCAGCAGCATCATTTCGACCGCGAACATCAATCGTTCCATCGGCATTGCCGTAGATCGAACTCGATTGGCCTGACGAAGCTGACAAAAACTGGTTGATGTCCAACCCATTGAACCTGCCGTTCAACGCGATTTCCGGCGCGCCGCCGTTTTGGTCAATCCGCACAGTGCCCTGATAAATGCCACCATAAAGTCGCAGCGACAGTGGGCTGAGCAAAATGATGTTGTTCGCCATTACGACTTTGCTCTGCACGTCCGAAGCAGTGATCGTATCCAGCACCAGTTTACCGACGGCCAACTGGCCTTCGGCGCGCAATGGAGTCGGAGCCTTTTTACTCTGGCTTGATCCAGCCATTGCCCCTTGCAACTCGGCTACGTTCAACTGATTCGCTTTCAGATCAAAGCCAAGCGCAGGGGAATCGAAGTTTTTAACCGACAGCCAGCCGTTTGCCTGACTTGATCCAAGCTGAGCTTGCAGATTGTCAATTCGCGCGCTGTCGCCTGTGAAAGCCAGATCGGCGTTGGCGACTTCCAGCGGCTTTTTCAAGGACGACGGTTGCAGTCTGGCGCCAGAGATTTTGCCATTGCCATTGATTTGCGTCCCGGAAGCCTTTTCGTCAAATGTAGTATCAATCGTTGCCGTCAGGCTGGCAGTTCCGCTGCCGATTGTGTCAGGTCGAACGCCGAAGGATTCGGCAATCTTCAGCAAGTCTTCGACTTGGGCATTGCTGGTCGAAATTTCTAAATGCGCTTTCGGTACTTTGTCTGATTGACCGTAATCGCTGATTTTCAAGCCCCGAAAGTCCACAGTCGTGCGCGATAAAGTGGCTCTGAAAGGGGAAGCCGCGATTGTTTGCGGATCAGCGTTCAGCTTCAGTTCTGAAATCTGAATTGCTTGCGGCAGCGACGAACTTTCAAATTTTAAGTCTCGAATCTCGGCCTGCCCGTTCAGCGCAAAGTTGTTCTGAGTGCCTGTCGCTTTCAGGTTTACCGTCGCAGCTCCACTGGCTTTGGTTCCAGCCGGAGGCCCGAATCCAAACGCATAAGCCGATTCCAGCAAACTGTCCAAAGCCATTCGGTCGCCTTTTAACTGCAAATCGAAATTCGGCGAAGCCGGTAACTTGTTGATAAGGCCGGTGATGCTGGCTGCAGTGTTGCCAATTTTCAAATCGGCCTGATCCAGTTTTAACGATATTTCGGACTGGCCGTCTGCCGCTTTTGCCGATTTCACCAAAAGTTTGAAAGCGGCTTCCAGCGGTTGTTTGGCCGGTTCGACGCCTTCGATCAAGCGCAACTGTTCGGCTTTAATGTCTCCGCTGGCGATCAAACCATCGGCCATCTTTCCGGTGATTTTGGCGTCAGCGGTCAACTTGCCAGCGTGCGGCGACTGCATTCCGGCCAGAGCTTCCAGGCTGGAAAGTTCAACCGCGTCCAATTTCACTCGAGCGTCAATCGGAGTTTGAGTCGAATCTTTTCGATCAATCGGGCCTGCGCTTCCTGACACTTCCAGTTTTCCGGCCTTGTCGCCCTGCATCGTCAAGCCAATGACAAAATCGAAAGAGCGGCGCGGCGAAAAATCATCAAGAGAGGCATTTACGCCAGAGTAATTCTTTTCAAGTTGTTGGGTACTGCTGCGATCAATCAGCTTGAAACTGCCGTTGGTGATCAACAAGTCGAACGGAGCTTGATCGGATTCTTGCCCGGATTCTTCCAGAGGCTTAAGCGTGCTCCAGTTCCATTTGTCGGCGGAGGTTTTGATCAGCGTAACCTCGGGTTCGACCAGTTCAATGCCTGAAACTTCAGGCTTGCCTCTGAGCAAGGCGAATAAACCCATTTGCAGGCGAACCGATTTGGCTTTGACAAAATCGCCATTGACGATTTGCGGGTCATCGCCGATGGCGACCTGGTCCACAGTTACTTTGATCGAAGGCAGCACGCGCAAACCCATTTTGCCAAGCGAAACCTTGCGGCCAAGTCTCTGCTCAAGCTGGCTAACAATCTGGCCGCGATAAGTGTTGATGTCCAAAAATATCGGCAGCGCCAGCAAACCTGCGAACAGCAAAACCAGAACAGCGACGACGGCGATGACAGGTTTGAACCACCGAGACGAGCGAAAGGAATTCCAAAGATTTGAGGTCGGCATAATCGTTTCTCGCGTTTAGGGGAGTGCCAGTATTGAAAGTTGAAAAGGAAAAACCAGTGCCAGCTTACTCTCAACTTTAATGAGATGCCAAACCGCGAAAACAAAAATAGACAGGCCGAGCCTGTCTATTTTTGTTTTCGGATTCAGGGAAAATTCCTCAGAAGCCGCGTGACATTGAAAAGTAAATGCGACTGGTTTCATTCGATCTTGCGAAATCAAGCCGCACGGCCGTGCTTCTGTTCCAGCGGAACTGGAAGCCACCGCCAACTCCAACACGCCAATTTGCGGAATCAAACTTATCGTTTGCAAGCACCTGCGAATTCGTCAGTAAGCGATTGTCGCCCCAAACCTGGCCAAAGTCCCCAAATACGAATGCGTCTATGCCTCTTTTCTCTGATTTCTTCCATACGGTTTGACGAGGTTCAACAGACAGCAACAGGGAATTATTGCCGCGGTATCGGAAGTTGGCGAATCCGCGTCCGTGGCTGCGACCGCCGAAATAGGCTTGTTCGTAAAACGGAATCTGGCTGCCGCGCTTCGGGTCTTTCAGTTCGGAATAAGCCCGCAATGCCAGTGAACTGGAATCGCTTCCCAGCTTAATGTAAACGCGCCCATCTAGTTCGACTTCATTCCAGCCAAAATCGGAGAAAGTTTCGTTCTTCAACCCTTCGTGCGAAGCCAGCCGAACGTAACCGTAACCGCCCTGGGTCAGGCCGTGTTCGTTATTGCGAAGATCGAACTCGCCGAACACTCCATAAGAAAAAATCTTGGAGTTGGTGTTCAAACCGGGCAGCCAACGCGTGATTGGTAAAGTGGTTGGTCGGCCAGAAAAAATAGTGTCAATCGGAATGTCGTCTTTGTTTTCGCCGCGATAACTAGCGGAATTGGCCACTCGAGCATAAACGCCGATTTGGGAATCTTTGAAAATGTCGTGGCTAAGCGAAAAGTTGTAGCTGCGCTCTTCGACGGCAAAGTTAGTTTCAGGATTTTCCGGCGAGCGCGGCCCGATGTTGAAGAAATTGTCGCGCGACCGGTAAAGGTAGTTGAACCAAATACTGGCGTGAGTCTTTTCGTTAAAAACTTTTGGGATGTAAGCCTCGCCTTCGACGCGGCGATAAAACTTGGTTGAAGTCAGCAGCTTGGCTCGAAACACGATTCCGGGAATGCTGTCGGCTGAACTCAATTCGGCTCCGAAACCGAAACCTGCGCCTTGCTCAAAACCTCCAATCAGCGCGTTGACGTGACCGCCAGCGAATTCAACGGCTTGCAGATTTTCTCGCCTTGGCGCGTTGCGGTCGCGCGATTCGGTTTTGACGCCTGTGCCGGAAATTTGCGAAGCCGTTCCGCTCGCCGCCGTAATCAACGGCAGGCTGCCAAGTGCGCGTGACAGTTGCTGGGAAGTCGAAATTGAATTCGCGTCATTCGTTGTCTGGGCTGGGGCGATTGAGGTGTAAAGAAAACTGAAGGCAAAAATTGAGAGAGCCAATCGGATCATTTTTTTCATTATTATTTCTCCTTTTCCATTTCTTCTGACAGTGGTTGTTTGTTACGGAGTCACTTACGAAACTCTGTCATAAACGGATTCAAGCAAGAAGCGCGGAAAGTGTACACAGCTTCACATAGCAGTCAAACTTCTCAAAAATAACGGCTTTGCGTGTTCTGCTCTCGTCACTTTCAATGACTTGGGCTACACTGCGCCCACACTTAAGCATAGTTAGTCAGGTAGCAAAGGTACATTTCAAAATCGGATAAGCGCTGCGCAGTTGCCATCGGTCTGTCTGCGTATGTGCGTCTGTGGAGAAGCAGATGAACCGTCAGGAACTGCTGCAAATCTTCGCGCTTGCCAGCGAATTCAAGGAGGGAGACCTTGTCGTAGGCGGCACGCAAGACGACCAATCGCGCGCCGACGCCCGGCGCAGGCTGGCCAGTTTGCGATTGGGCGACATCGCCAAAACTGTTTTTGTCGAAGATGGATTAAGCGAATTACTTTCGCGATCAGCCGATATAAACCTGGTTCGCGAACTTTCTTCGCTCAGCATAGGCACAGCCAAACGTATGCTGCTGGCCAGCGGCGGCGCCGAAATGTGGTGGCAGCGTTATCGCGACAGCCTGTCTTCGGAAATGATCGCAGCCATAATCAAACTGATGACCAACGATGAATTGGCGACCATCAATAATACAGTTTTCAATCCATTACCGGGCCAGGGCGCCGACGAAAGTTTGACTGTCGGTTCTCCGCAGCATCTTGGTGCGTGCATTCAAGCCAACAGTCCCGGCGAAGACGAAGAAGAAATTCTTTTTTCGATCCTGGAAGGATTGAGTTACGGATGCGGCGACGTTTTGCTGGCGCTGACTCCCGCCTACAACGATCAGGAATCCACCTTTCGTTTGGTGCAATTACTGCAACGCATTGTCGAAGGGTTGAAGCTGCCGACGCGATATTGCGTGATGACAGGAATTGCGGCTCAGGCGGAGATTCGTTCACGGGTGAAGCTGGATGTTGCATTTCAAAGCCTGGCCGGAACGTCGAAAGCTTTGAAAACTATGACCGGCTTGGAGGCCGTAGAGTTGATGGAGCTGGCGGCAAGTTTTGACGGTTTGTGTTTTGAAACTGGGCAGGGATCGGAGCTTGTCGGTGATGCTGCTGAAGGCGTTGATATGGGAACTCTGGAATCCCGCGCTTTTGGCTTTGCACGTTGTTTGAAAAAGCAATTGGAACGGCAATTAGCAAGGCCGGCCTGGATTGTCGTCAACAGCTTGGTTGGTTTGAACAGCCAACAGGCGTTTCGCTCTGGCGAGCAGATGTTTCGCGCCAGTTTGGAAAGCGTTGCCGCAGCCAAGCTGCACGGATTGACCGCCGGGCTTGATATTTGTGCCACCTTTCAATCGAACATTGTCCCGGCTGCTTTGCGACAACTGACCGCGCAAATCGCCGAGCAGGCTTCACCGGCTTTTTTGAACTCGATTGCCGGTAATGCCGACTTGTTGCTTGGTCATCTGACCACGTCCTTTCGCGAGCATCCGGCCTTGCGACAATTGACAGGAAGGCATATTACTTTGGCGATGAGCCAACGACTGAAAGAGCTTGGTGTAATTAACGGCAACGGATTGCCGGCTGCTCATTCTTTGACGACGGCAAAGCTTTATTCCAAATTCGCCCAAGCCGAAGGGGACACGCGCAGTCATGAAACTCTGGAGGCTGAAGGCTTGAAGAAACTTGAGAGGTTAAAACAGCAAGGCTTTGATTTAGGCTACGGCCATCTGCCGGATTATTCCGCGCCGCAAGAAGTCGAGCGCAGGATGGAAGCTATCTACACCCAAGCTCGCAAAGGAATGCACGCCAAATCTTGATAAACTGAAAATCACCGATGAGCTACGTTATTGATTTGATGCGACCTGATGATTCGGATCAGGTGCTGGCAATTTACGGCGAGGGCATTGTTACTGGCCAGGCTACTTTTGAAACGAATCCGCCTGATTGGGAACAATGGGATGCCGGCCATTTGAATGTCTGTCGCCTGGTCGCCCGAGATGGAGAAAAAATTCTTGGCTGGGCGGCGTTGAGCAGTGTTTCGAGGCGGCAGGTTTATTCCGGCGTAGCCGAAGTCAGCATTTACATCGCAACTGAATCGCGCGGAAAAGGCGTCGGCAAAGCTCTGATGATCGCGCTGATTGAAACGTCAGAAGCGAATGGTTTTTGGACTTTGCAGTCGGCGGTCTTTGCTGAAAATCTGGCCAGCATTGCGCTTCATTTGAATAATGGTTTCA
The DNA here is from genome assembly GCA_044221525.1 of Blastocatellia bacterium. Lineage (GTDB taxonomy): Bacteria > Acidobacteriota > Blastocatellia > RBC074 > RBC074 > RBC074. Next base: position 25,049 of record JBGAPB010000016.1, read on the forward strand.
GGGAGCTTGGGCGGCGCGAACGCATAGCCAAGCATCACGGGGTTTGGCGTGACACGGTTTTACTGGAACGACGTAGCCGTAAATCAGGCATTGATTGAAAACCAATTGCGGACAATCCCAATTCGCAAATTATCAGGAGGAACAGTATGTGGAACGAGTTCAAAGAATTCATCAACAAAGGCAGTGTCATTGATTTGGCCATTGGCGTCATCATCGGCGGAGCTTTTGGCAAGATAGTGTCGTCAATAGTTGATGATTTGTTGATGCCGCCAATCGGCAAGCTTTTGGGCGGAGTGAATTTCAAAAATTTGCAGCTTGTCATCGGTTCAAAAGTAGGCGATGACGGCAAAATTGCTGAAGTGGCAATCAAATACGGCAATTTCATTCAAACGGCAATTGAGTTTTTGATCATCGCGTTTGTCGTCTTTCTGATCGTCAAGGCTTACAACCGTATGCGAGCGACTGCGCCACCCGCGCCGCCATCAGCATCGGAAACTTTACTGGCTGAAATTCGTGACCTGTTGAAGAAGTGACGAGTGCCAAAGCTTCTAAAGCGGCTTTTCGGGGTCTGGCGGCGTATCTGGTTTAGAGGTTCGTTTTAACGTTGGCGGCATTCGCCTGCGGTTTGGTTTCTGGATTTGACCAGGAATCGGAAGTTCAGGACGATCAATCCTTATCTGCGGCATTTCCGCCGCCATCTTTGCGCGAGCCTCAGCCTCGCCAGCTTGGGCGATTGCGGAGTTGCTTTTTACTCTTAGCGCTTGCCGGTACTTTTCCATGGCTGCATTGTATCGTCTGGCTTCCATATCAGCTTTGGCCAACCCCAACACTCTGGAAAGGATGGTCAACTGTTGTAACTTGCTGCTGACCAGACTGGCTTCGGCTGAATCCAGGTTCAACTGTTGATATTCCTGATATTTAGCAATGGCTTCGGAATACTGTTCGCGGTCTTCCAGAGCTTTGGCCTGATTCAACATTACGCCGCCGCGCTCAGCCATGCTTGGCGTAGGTGCAGGCGTCGGAGCACTCGCCGTGGCGGCAGATAAATTTGCCGTCGGTTTGGGTTTGGCAATGGGTTTCGGAGTTATCGTCGGGCTTGGCGATTCAGAAGGCAAAACTCCGACTTGCGCAGAAAGATTGTTTTCATTGGCGGGTTTTCTGTACGAAAAGAAATATGCCCCAGCCGAAGCCGCTGCCACCATCAGCAGGGAAACAACGGCTATCAGTCGAAATTTGCTCCCGGTTGATTTTGGCCGCACGGCAATAATCGTTTCTTCATCAGTTGGAGTCAGGTTGATGGAGAAAGCTTGTTTAGGCGTGTTCCTTGAATTCGCCGGGCTGATCTGGTTAACCGGGTTGTCGGCTCTGAGTTTTGCCAGCGGGATTGTTTCAGCTTCTTCATTTACTGAGCGAGCTGACGATGACGGAAACGATTTTGACGTCGGTTTGGTGTCCAGTAACGTTGCAGCATCGTGGCCCGTTATAGCGGTTATCAGAGGTTTGGTCAGCCTGCCGCTGGTACTTTTTGTTGGAAGTTCACCAACAGTGCGTTCGTGAATTTGCAATGCTTCCATAAACTCAGCCGAAGATTGATAACGCTCGTTCGGGCTTTTTTGCAGAGAACGCATGATGATGGCTGCCAGCGTCGGCGGAATTTCTGGGCGCAAGTCCAGAATCGGTGGAGGCGGAACTTCGATATGGCCTTTGCGAACTTCCCAATCAGAACCGGTGGCTGAACGCTCAAAGGGTAACCGTCCGCTCAACATTTCATAAAACGTCACGCCCAGACTGTACAAATCCGAACGCACATCAATATCCAAACCCAGCAACTGTTCCGGCGACATGTATTCGACCGTGCCGGGGTGAAAGCCAGTCTGAGTCATTCCGGCTGTCGTCTGATCGCCCATAACTTTGACTATGCCAAAGTCGGTAATTTTCAGTTTGCCCTTGTTGTCGAGCAGCATGTTTGCCGGTTTGATGTCACGGTGAATGATGCCTGTGTGGTGAAGGTCGGATTCATCAACGTAGGTGAAGTTGTGCGCGAACTCCAGCGCGGACAACGCCTGTTTGCACAGGTAAACGGCTTGCGAAGGAGTCGGAGTTCCTTGCCGTGCCAGCAGGTCGCGCAAAGTCATTCCCGGCACGTATTCCATCACCAGATAGTAATTGTCTTCGGCGGCAAAGAATTCGTAAACGCGAACGATGTTTGGATGATCCAACTGAGATTGAATGTAAGCTTCGCGGCGGAAACGGGCTTTCAGATGCGATTGTGCGGACGGCGAAAAAGCTCCGAGCAAAATTGATTTGACGACGATTTCGCGCGGCAGGTGAAGATGTTGGCCACGGTAAACCGTTCCCATTCCGCCATGAGCCAGTTCGCTGGTGATTCTATAATTTCCGATAATTCTGCCGATCATTGCTTCGTTTCCCGCCTGATCGAATTCCAGGCGACGACTTTGACGCCGCCGATTGATTTTCAGTCTGCAAAGTTATGCTTTGGGATAGCTGGACGTAATGTAGAGAATCACCGAACAAAAGGCAAAAGTTCAGTTTGGAGTGCGACGCTCTCAGCGTCGCTTTGGAAGTCGAATTTGTTGGCGGACATTTGGTGAAACGAAACGGACATGCATCAGAAAGGGCTTCCAAAGCTGCGCCAAGAAGGCAGCACTCCCAAAATTCAAAGTGATGACAGGCTCCAACCGGTTTGTTATATTCTCGCGCCTGCCGCGCCGACGCTTACCATAACTGGCGCGTATGGAATTTTATCTCGAAGGTGGCTCCCCCCGAAGCAATAGCATTAAGTCTGAAGGAGGCAATCTGTGGAAGTTTGTGTAGTAGGAACCGGGTATGTCGGCCTGGTGACCGGTACTTGTCTGGCTTATCTGGGACGGTCGGTCGTTTGTGTGGACATTGACGAGCGCAAAATTGAGATGTTGCGGAAAGGCAAGTCGCCGATTTACGAACCAGGGTTGGATCAGCTGATTACACATGGAATTCAACGCGGCAATCTGCGTTTTTCAACCGATTTGAACGCGGCAGTCAATGCCTCCGAAATCGTTTTTATCGCCGTCGGCACTCCGCCGCTGCCCACAGGCAAAGCTGACCTTTCTTACGTCAAAGCCGTCGCTCAATCGGTAGGTCGTGCGATGGATTGCGAACGCCGCCGGATCGTAGTCAACAAATCCACTGTGCCAATCGGTTCGGGTAATTGGGTGGAAATGCTGGTCAAAGACGGCTTGCAGGAAAACTCTGCTTATCGTGAACGATCTGGGATTACCGGCAATCGCAAAGCGAGCGCCGAAGATGTTTTTCTGGTCGCCTCAAACCCGGAATTTTTGCGCGAAGGGTCGGCAATCGCCGACACGTTTTATCCCGATCGAATTGTCATAGGAGCCACTGACAGTTACGCCGCTGAAAGATTGCGAGCGCTTTATGAACCGATTGTTGAGCAGACCTTCGTGCCTCCGGCTTCGGCCCCACGCGCTGCTGGCTTTACGGCAGTTCCAGTTGTAACAACGGATTTGGCTTCGGCTGAAATGATCAAATACGCGGCCAATTCGTTTTTGGCGACGAAGATCAGCTTCGCCAACGAAATCGCTAACATCTGCGAACGAGTCGGCGCTGACATCAAAGAAGTCGTTCGCGGTTTCGGCCTGGACAGCCGAATCGGCCCCAAATTTCTGAACGCCGGAGTCGGCTGGGGCGGTTCGTGTTTTGGCAAAGACGTTTCGGCAATCATTGATATTGCCAACGAATACAACTACGAGCCGGAGTTGTTGCGTTCGACTGTTTCAGTCAACAAACGCCAACGGCACGTGCCAGTTTTGAAGCTCCAGGAAGTTCTGAAAATTATCAAAGGCAAAACCATCGGCTTGCTGGGTTTGGCGTTTAAGCCGGAAACCGACGACATACGAGACGCTCCGGCGCTGGAAATCGCTCGCGAACTTTTGGAGATGGGCGCTCGCGTCAAAGCCTACGACCCAATTGCCAACGAAGCCTGCGCCAAGCAATATCCCGACTTGAAGATCGAATACTCCACCGATGCCATCAGCCTTGCAGAAGATTGCGACGCCATTGTCGTCGTTACTGAATGGGAAGAGTTCAAGTATCTTGACCTGGAAAAAGTCGGCGAAGTCATGCACACGAAGGTTTTGGTGGACGGGCGGAACGTGCTCGATCCGGAGGCGGTCGAATCAGCAGGATTCAAATACAGAGGAATAGGACGATAGCAAAATGCGAATTTTGATTACCGGCGGAGCCGGATTTATCGGCAGCCACATGGCTGACCGTTTGATTGCCGAAGGCCATCAAGTCATTGCGATGGACAATTTGGTAACTGGCGATTTGGCAAACGTAGCTCACCACCGCTCGAACCCAAACTTCGAGTTTATCCACCACGACATCAGCAACCACATCCACATCGCAGGAAAGCTGGATTGGGTTTTGAACTTCGCCAGCCCCGCCAGCCCGATTGATTATCTGGAATTTCCCATCCAGACGCTGAAAGTTGGCGCGCTGGGAACTCACAACGCGCTGGGGTTGGCCAAGGCCAAAGACGCAAAGTTTGTACTGACTTCGACCTCCGAAGTTTACGGCGATCCGCTGGTTCATCCTCAACAGGAAGATTACTGGGGCAACGTCAATCCGAACGGCCCGCGCAGTTGTTACGACGAAGCCAAGCGATTTGCAGAAGCGATCACTTACGCATACCACCGCGCTCATCAGGTTGATGTGAGAGTCGTCAGAATCTTCAACACTTACGGCCCGCGCAACCGCGTCAACGATGGCCGAGTTGTTCCGACTTTTATCAATCAGGCCTTGCGAAATGAACCGATCCCGGTTTTTGGCGAAGGCCAGCAAACGCGCAGTTTCCAGTACGTTGACGACCTGATCGAAGGCATTCGCCGATTGATGGATTCGTCATTCACCAAACCGGTCAACATAGGCAATCCGAATGAAATGACCATCCTGGAATTCGCCAAGCTGATTTTGCGATTGACCGGCAGCCAGAGCGAGATCATTTACAAACCTTTACCCCAGGACGACCCAAAAACTCGCCGCCCGGACATTACCCGCGCCAAAGAAGTTTTGGGCTGGGAACCTAAAGTGCCAGTTGAAGAAGGACTGAAGAAAACCATTGACTGGTATCGAAGCGGACTTTGATTGGCTTGACCGGAAACTGACAGGAAAAAGGGGACAGGAAAACAGTGATTGTTCCCGTCCCTTTTTTTCTGTCAGTGTTCGATGGTTATTGCTTACCGCCCTCCATCAAAATCCTCGCCGAAGGCTTCATCTGCCGCACCCACATCCGAGCCAGCGGAATCTGGAAGCGGAAAACCAAATCGCCGGTTTCGCTGGTTCGTTCGGACAGAATGTCTCGCTCCTTGAGCTTTCGCGTAGCTTCCAACGCGGCTTGACGGCCGAGATGTTTTTCGACAACGGCGAATGAGGCTTCGCCTTCGACTTCAGCCAGCAGCGATAAAGCAATCCGTTCGTTTTCCTTCGACCATCCCCAGACAAAATCATCGAAATAATAGCCGCTGGATTCCAGAGTCTTTTCGACCACGGCGTCAACGTCTTCGCGTTTAGCGTTCTGGCTGCGATGAAGCGGGTCGTTCAGCCGATTTACCAGATTGTGGCAAAGGCTTTGAGTCAGGTAAGCGTGCGAGCGAGTCAGTTCGGTGATGCGTTTGATGGCTTCGTATTCGTAATTCAGCGGGAACTGTTCAAGGGGATCGGTGATCAACTGTTCGGCGTCCAGTTCGCTCAAATAGCTGACGCGGATTGTCTGGACGCTGGCGAAAAAAGGATTCCAGTATTCGCGCGTCATCTGTTCCAGTGTGTGCAAACCGGCAAACAGCAGCGCAAAGCCGCGCCCGGTCTGAGTCACTCCGCGCAGATAAGCGAAAATCTCCGGCTCGATCTTTCCGCTTTTGACGCGCTCTTCCAACGACTCGAATTCGTCGAAGCTCAGCACAACTCGCTGACCGGGTTGAAGTTGTCGCTCAATGTCTTCCAGCAAATGATTGAAACTCAGGTAAGGCTCGCGGGCGAACTCTTCGGCTGAAGGCAGGTTCAGAGTACCGCCTTCAGGCGGAGAGTTCGTAGTCCCGCCTTTAGGCGGAATGACTTCTGAGTCAGACCGATTCCGGCTAAAGCCGGTACTACGAACGTTGAACTGTTTGACGATCTCTCTGGCCACGGCGTGCAGAAAACCGCCCGTAGTGTTGGCCATCAGCATTTGGAGGTTCAGGTAAACCGGCAACAGATCGTGCGATAAATGCCCCGGCAGATGCAGCAGCATCGAAGTTTTGCCGATGCGTCGCTGTCCCCAAATGACCACGCCGACACCGGTTTGCAGCTTTTCTTCGATGGAGCGGAATTCGTCTTTGCGACCGACAAACAGCCGCCCATCTTCTGGCCGAATCGGGCGACCGGCTACATAAGGATTCGGCAGCGCTTCGACTTCGCGCTGTTCGGCGACTCGCCCGCCTTCAATGGCAAACATCCGCCGCCAATGCTCGATCACCGCCAACAGCAGCGACCGTTCCGGTTCGTAAACCTCATTAGCCAATTGCCGAGCTTCTTCCAGCACGCCCCCAGCTTTTAGCAACGCATCACGCCGAGTCAGTTCGTGTTCACCCGTCAGAAACGCGGAAGCATCTTGCGCCGCGTCCCGCAGTCGGTGAAAGACCGTGACGATTTGCGGACGCAGCGGGTTTTCAATTTCAAACAGCGGTGCGAACTCACTTCGGAGTTTGGAAACATTCTGCAAATCATTGCAACGCAAACAGGTTTCAGCCAGTCGCAGCCATTGATAAAATTCTTCGCCGTTTGGCAGTTCGCGCGAATCCTGAAGAACTTCGATTGCCCAGGGAACATCCCAGAAATCTCCTTCGCCCAGATCGGCCAGCCCGTCGCCCTCACGCCCGGAAACTCTTTCCAATATCAGCGGAGTTTGGTGCAGCAATCGAAAGTAAGCTTCAGCGAGTTCAGCGTAAGGCGACACGCCGCGTTTTCTAAGCCAGAAAGTCATCGCGCGAAGCAAACGATCATTCGGCCAATAATTGTCAGAATCCAGCCGAGCCTTTGGCCAGTTCTTCATTAACTCGCCGAGCAAGAGCTTAGCTGAAAAGTATTTGTCCGATTCCTGCTTTTGCTCTTCAGGATCAAAACTGAATGGTACATAAGGTTCAGGTGAAGCAAGTATGCTGTCGAGCTTTGAAAAAAAAGGTCGCCGGCTGTTTTCCAGCAACGTTCGCAAGGCTTTTTGAGCTGCCCAGCATTGGTGACGGCAACAAGCAACTTTACCTATACAGCGTAACCCAGCTTCCCAATCACTCTCCACAACACGAAGCAGCAAAGAAGACAAATAGGGTTGTGGCATAACCATCAATTCATCAAAAGAAATGGGTGAGCGTAAAAACTCTCGCTCGGGTGAGTTGCTTTTCAGGCTTCGGCGATAAGCCATGATTGCCGGCAAAACCTCAAAAATGGAATAAAGCAGTCTCGCCCCTCTGACCCCGCATAAGATGTAAAACAGTAAAATTATTGCGTAACCGAGCAGGACACCCAAACCGACATCTCTCGCGATGCCCCCAGCTATAGGGCTTTTGCAAAGTCAGTTTTGGTGGTGGTTTCCTTGACAAAATAGCTCGAAGACCTTTTTCACTTGAGTTTCTAGCCGTGTCTACGAACACGCCCAAGTGAATGGAGGTCTTCGATGGAGCAGCATACGCAAGCT
>JBGAPB010000017.1:0-32214 GCA_044221525.1 Blastocatellia bacterium
GAAGAAACTCGCGGACATTTTCGCCGTCGTGAAATCAAAGCTGCGCGCGAAGAACAAGGCTTCACTCTGATTGAATCAGGATTGAAAACCGGGGAAAGAGTGGTCACGCATGGCGTTTTGCTGCTCAATGGAGGCGTCGGCAAAACGGCGACAGACAAATAGGCCAAATCCGAATAACTCAAAAGATTTTTCATTATGCTTAACCGTCTAGTTTCATTCGCTCTTGGCCAGCCGATGCTGGTCATTCTGTTGACCGTGCTTTTCATTGCCGCAGGCGTTTCCGCGTTTCGAGCCTTGCCCGTCGAAGCTTTCCCTGACGTGACCGACACTCAGGTTCAGGTGATTACGCTGTTTTCAGGCCGAGCCGCTGAAGAAGTTGAAAAACAAGTGACGATGCCAATTGAAATCGGCCTGAGCGGCATTCCGCATTCTGTAAGGCTGTTTTCTCATACGATGTTTGGGCTGTCGTTTGTGGTCGTGACCTTTGACGATGGAGTTGACGCTTACTTCGCCCGACAGCAGGTTATCGAAAGATTGCGCGGAGTTGATTTGCCTGCAGGCGTCACGCCAGACCTTGGCCCGCTGGCCACTCCAATCGGAGAAATTTACCGGTATCGTTTGAAAGGTGACGGGGTGACGCCGCCAGTCAGCCCCATGGATTTGCGCACACTGCAAGATTGGGTGGTCGAAAAACAATTGAAGACCGTGCCTGGGGTCGCCGATGTAGTGACTTACGGTGGACTGGTTAAACAGTATCAGGTTCAGCCAGACCCGGCGAAGATGAAAAGTTTCAACATCACGCTACAACAGCTTTTCACCGCTCTGGGCCGAGGGAACGCAAACGCCGGGGGCAGTTATGTTGAAAAAGGCGAACAGCAATACTTGATTCGCGGCCTTGGATTGTTGCGCTCGCCGGACGACATAGGCAACGTGGTGGTTGATGCGCGCGGCGGAACTCCCGTGTTAATCAAAGATATTGCCGCGGTTGAAATTGGTGCGGTTCCCAGACAGGGCGTAGTCGGCCAAGGCAAAGATGACGATTGCATCAACGGAATCATCCTCATGCGCAAGGGCGAAAATCCGTCGGAAGTTCTGAAAGCCGTTCGCGAAAAAGTTGACTCGCTTAACAGCCGTGTGTTGCCGCCTGGCGTCAAGATTGATCCGATTTACGACCGCACCTGGCTGATCGGCACAACGCTCAGAACTGTGTTCAAGAATCTGGCCGAGGGCGCGATGCTCGTGACGTTCGTGCTGCTGTTGTTTTTGGGCAACATTCGCGCGGCAATTATAGTGGCCATCACAATTCCGCTTTCGCTGATGGCGACATTTCTGGGGCTGACGTTTCGCGGCATCCCGGCCAACCTGCTCAGCCTGGGGGCGATGGATTTCGGCATTATCGTGGACGGGTCGGTGATCGTGGTCGAAAACATCTTTCGAGAGTTAAGCGAACATTCGCACCTAATCGGCAAGCCGCCGGATTTGGGAATCATCAAACATTCCATTCTGAAAGCCACCAGCGAAGTCGGCAGACCGACTTTCTTCTCAATGCTGATTATCATCACGGCGCATCTGCCGATCTTCACATTGCAACGACACGAAGGCCGCATCTTTGCGCCAATGGCCTGGACTGTGGTGGCCGCGTTGATCGGATCGCTTATCTTTTCGCTGACGCTGGTTCCGCTGCTTTGTTACTTCCTGCTGCGAAAACAACTGTCTGAAAAAGACAACATCATCGTTCGTGCCTGCAAACGAATTTACCGCCCGGCGCTGGAATGGGCTTTGGATCATCGCTGGCTGGTGATCGGATCGGCTGTGGCGATGCTGGTCGTCAGTTTGTCAGTCGTCCCAATGCTGGGCAGCGAATTTCTGCCTGAACTTAACGAAGGCACGATGTGGGTAAACATGACTTTCCCGCCCGGAATTTCGAATCAGGAAACGGTGCGATTGACCCGGCAGGTGCGGGAGATTCTGGGCAAATACCCAGAAGTCAAAATGGTCAACTCCAAGGCCGGACGACCCGAAGACGGCACTGATCCGAAGTTGATCAACATGGTTGAATACTTCGTTGACCTGAAACCGCCGGAAGAGTGGCGTCCTGGTATGACGCGCGAAAAACTGGCTGAAGAAATGGATCGGGCGTTGGATGTCATTCCTGAAATCGAACCAAGCTTTTCTCAACCGATCCGCGACAACGTGCTGGAAAGCATTTCGCAGATTGACGGCCAGATTGTCATCAAGGTCTTTGGCGAAAACGGCGATGTGTTGAAACAGCAGGCGCAAAAAGTGCTGGATACCATACAACCGATTCGCAGCGTGGCTCGCGCCTTCATTGACCGTTACGGCCAGGTTCCTCAACTGCAAATCGAAGTTGATCGTGCCAAAGCCGCTCGTTACGGATTGAACGTCGCCGATGTCGAAGACGTGATTGAAACCGCGCTAGGCGGCAAAACAGCCACCGAAATTTGGGAAGGCGAAAAGAAATTTGCAGTCGCAGTTCGATTTAACGAACAACAACGCCAGATCGAAAACATAAAAAACATTCTGGTTGACGCCTCCGGCGGTCAGCGCATTCCATTGAGCGATCTTTCGACCATCACCACCAAATCCGGGCAAATGAACATCAGCCGGGAGCTTGGGCAGCGCGTCGTGGCCATTGGAGTTTTTATACGCGACCGCGACATGGGCAGCCTGGTTGCCGAAATGCAGCAAAAAGTCGCCACGAATATACAGATGCCGCCCGGATATTCCGTCACCTGGGGCGGCGAATTTGAAAACCAGCAACGCGCCATGAAGCGGCTGGCAATGATTATCCCGGTCAGCGTGTTGTTGATTTTTGCCTTGCTGTTCAACGCTTTCAAATCAGTTAAAAGCTCGATGCTGATTTTGCTCAATGTGCCGTTTGCCGTCATCGGCGGCATCTTCGCGCTGTATTTCACCGGCATTCATCTCAGCGTTTCCGCTGCCATCGGCTTTATCGCCTTGTTCGGTCAGGCGGTGCTGAACGGAGTGGTGATGGTCAGTTATTTCAATCAACTGCGCGATGAAGGGCTGACACCTTATCAAGCCGTGCTGAAAGGCGGGCTGGTTCGTTTGCGAACGGTATTGATGACCGCTCTGCTGGCGATGCTCGGCTTGCTGCCGATGGCGCTTTCTCACGCCATCGGTTCCGAAACTCAAAAACCGCTGGCGGTAGTCATTATCGGTGGATTGATTTCGGCAACAGTGCTGACGCTGATTGTGTTGCCGACTCTTTACCTGGTCTTTGAAGGTAGCAAGCAACGCGCTTCGTTGCCGTTTCCCTTGCCTCACCTGACCGAGGAAAAAGAACTGGCGCACCAATAATGTCTAAGCTGGCAAATGTCGAAAACAACTAATGGAGAAACAGGAAATGTTTGAAGGTCTTTTTCAACCAATGCATCTGATCATAGTGGTGGGAATCGTGCTGTTACTTTTTGGACCGAAAAAACTGCCGGAACTAGGCAAAGGCCTGGGCGAAGCCATTCGTGGCTTCAAGCAAGGTATGAATGAAATCAACGAACGAGCCGATGAGAAAAAGCCGGAAGAAAAAAGCGAAAACCAAAGTAAGCGGTAATGTTGTGTCAGTTCTGCATTTCAAACCAATCAGGCTTCGTTCCTGCCTCAGTTGAGGATTGAAACGGAGTCTGATTGCTCGCCAATGGCCAATCATTTCTATCTCACTTGCTTGTGATAAAGTCAGTTGCCTTGCTGGCATAGTTGTTGCTCTCCTTGAAATCGTCACTTTTGAAACCAGATAAAAATTTGAGGAGTGCGTGTCTGATGCAAACTGAGAAAGGTCTACCAATTTTTTACGACCCTGTGGGGCGTCGAAGCCGAAATCTTCGGCGTGCCGGATGGCCTTTGGCCGTGATGGTCACCCTGCTTGCCGTGGCTTTTATCACCAGCGTGTTGATCAATCCGGCCTTGCCGAAATTGAATCTGCGCCAGCTTGCGGGCTTGCCAGCGGCGACTGACGCCAAACCTCAAACTCCGCAATTCATCGCCAACCGCAACGAACAAAAAGCATTGCGTGCGCAAGCTGCGCTGGATCGCGTAACGAAAGCGCACCAGGGCAAAAAGACAACTCCGCCTGCAACGTTGCCCCGCACTTCGGTACGCCCGCTTGCCAGCGGCTTTTATGTCAATTGGGATGATTCCAGTTATCAATCGCTGAAACGTCATTTGGGGCAACTTGATCAACTGGTTCCCGAATGGTTGCGACTGCAGTCGGGGGATCATCCGGTTGTTCCTGAAATGGATCAGCGAGCGCTCAGTCTGGTTCGCAGCCAGCGTCCAGACCTGCCGATCATTCCGATGATTCACAATTCAAAAGATGGAAAGTGGGAGCCTCAGATACTGGTCAAACAGATAGGCGACGAAGTTTCGCGCGCGCGACTGGTCAACGACCTGGCAAAGTTCGTCAGCGACAATAATTTCCAGGGAGTCTGCGTTGATTTTGAAGAAGTACCGGACACATCGCAGAAACATCTGCTGGCGTTTATGCGACAGCTTCACACGGCTTTTAAGCAGCGCAACTGGATTGTCATGCAGGCTGCGCCATTTGACGATCCGGCCTGGGATTATCGCGGCTATTCTGCTGCCAACGATTACCTGATGCTGATGGCTTATGACGAGCACTGGAACGAAAGCAATCCGGGAAGCATCGCTGGCCAACCGTGGTTCGAAGCAACGCTGGCCAAGCGAATGAAAGAGCTTCAAGGCAAACAGGTCATCATCTGTATTGGAGGTTATGGCTACGGCTGGAGCAAAGGCAGCGAAACCGAAGAACTGACCTTTCAGGAAGCTGTCTTAGAAGCGCGCGACAATGAAGCAAAGATCGAGTTCGATCCTGAAACGCGAAATCCGTATTTCAGCTACGAAGACGACGACGACACGGAGCATACGGTTTGGTTTCTGGACGGCATGACCGCGTTCAACCAGATGCGCGCGTCGCGGGATTATAACGTTGCGGGGTTTGCTCTGTGGCGGATGGGGTCGGAAGACCCATCGCTGTGGGCGGTTTTCGGCAATCAGCAGATGGATGCTTCGCCCGAAGGATTGAAGCGCATCGTTTACGGTTACGACGTGGATTTCGAAGGCATGGGCGAAATTCTCCAATTTGAAGCATCGCCGAAAGACGGTTCGCGCAACATAACCGTTGATCCCAAAGACGGATTGATCGCTTCGGAAGAATATCTGAGCATTCCGTCATCGTATGTCATTCGGCGCACGGGCTGGCATCCCGGACAAGTCGTGCTGACCTTTGACGACGGCCCCGATGAACAATGGACGCCCCAAATACTCGACATTCTCAAACGCGAAAGCGTTCCCGCAACATTCTTCATCATTGGACAGAACGGACAGGCGAATCCCGGCTTGGTCAAACGAATCGTCGCCGAAGGCCACGACATCGGCAATCATTCGTACACGCATCCGAACCTGGGCGAAATACCAGGACGTATCACTGAGCTTGAATTGACTGCGACCCAGCGTTTGATCGAATCGCTGACGGGACGGTCAACCCGGCTGTTTCGCGCGCCATATTTTGGAGACGCCGAACCTCAGACTCCCGATGAAGTCGAACCGGCGGCTATTGCCAATCGTCTGGGTTACATCATTGCGGGTTTGCGAGTTGATCCCGACGATTGGGCTTTGCCCGGTGCGGACGCGATTGTTGAACGCACGCTGGCCGGAATCGAAAACCCAAACCCTGATGAGCGTGGTCAGGTGGTGTTGCTCCACGACGGAGGCGGAAATCGCAAACAGACCATTGACGCTTTGCCGAGATTGATACACGAACTTCGCGCCAAAGGTTATCGCTTCACCACTGTTTCGCAATTGGCCGGTATGACGCGCGATCAGGTTATGCCGCCGCTGCCGACTGACAGGGGCTTTTTCTCAAAAGCCGACGCCGTGGCTTTTTATGCAATGGCGGTAGGAGGCTGGACGCTGCGATGGATTTTTCTGATTGGCATTGTGCTTGGCTTGGGGCGGTTGGTTTTCATTGGAGCTTTGGCGCTGGCGCAGTGGCGGCGGTCTAAAAAACGGGCGAAACAGCGGGAAAGCGGCCTTACCGTCGAATCGCCTTTGGTTTCGGTAATCATCGCCGCTTACAACGAAGAAAAGGTTATCGCGCAGACGATCCACAGCCTGCTGGCATCGAGTTATACGAACTTTGAAATCATCGTCGTGGATGACGGTTCGCCGGACGGCACCAGCAATGTCGTTCGTGAACAATTCGGCAACGAATCGCGCATCCGGCTTTTCACCAAAACCAATGGCGGCAAAGCCGAAGCCTTAAATTTGGGGCTGCGGTACGCGAATGGCGAAATCATCGTCGCGCTGGATGCCGATACAATCTTTACGCCGGAAACTATCGGTTTGCTTGCGCGACGCTTCGACAATCCACATGTCGGCGCAATCGCCGGAAATGCCAAAGTCGGCAACCGCATCAACCTGATAACACGCTGGCAGGCGCTGGAATATATCACGGCTCAAAACCTGGATCGTCGTGCCTTCGCTTCGCTTAACTGCATTACGGTCGTGCCGGGCGCGGTCGGAGCTTGGCGTCGCGGATTGCTGGAACAGATAGGCGGTTTCGCATCGGATACGCTGGCCGAAGATCAGGACTTAACGCTCAAGGTTCGCAAGCTTGGTTACGAGATAGGTTATGAAGAAGAGGCCATTGCTTGGACAGAAGCCCCCGACACAGTTCACGGACTGGCGAAACAGCGTTTGAGATGGTCATTCGGGACATTGCAATGCATGTGGAAGCATCGCGATGCGCTTTTCAATCCGCGATTCGGCGCGCTCGGTTTCATCGCCATGCCGAACGTCTGGATTTTCCAGATTCTGTTTCCCCTGATTTCGCCTGTCATGGATTTGATGTTCGTCTGGACGTTGATCTCGGCGGCGCTGGAAAGATGGGAGCATCCGGGCGAGTACGCGATCACAAACCTGAAACAGACTCTGTTTTATTACGCGCTGTTTCTGGCGGTGGACTCACTGGCGGCAGCTTTCGCCTTCCTGCTTGAAAAGCGTGAACAGTGGAACCTGTTATGGTGGTTGTTTTTGCAGCGGTTTTGTTACCGTCAGATTATGTATTACGTGATGGTCAAATCCGTTTTTATGGCCTTCAAGGGGGCAGTTGTCGGCTGGGGCAAATTGGAGCGGAAGGCGACGGTGGAACTGGGTAACTAACTATCTCGGCTTTAACAATTGCTTGAGAAAGCGCTGCGTCATTCGCCATCCAGTTTGATGCCGAAGCGTTCAGCCATTCGGTACAACGTGCGGCGATCAATATCCATAACTTCTGCGGCGCGCGTGCGGCTGCCGTTCATTACTTCAAGCACGTGAAGCAGATAGCGCCGCTCCAGTTCATTCAGCGTGGGCAGGTCGTCGTAAAGCGCGGCCAATGGTGACCGCGCCGCCAGCGCCTGCAATTCCTCAGAACGAAGCTTGGGCGGCAAGTCTTCAGGCGCGATTTCGGTTCCGCGCGCGTGCAAAGCTCCGTGTTCGACAGCCGATTCCAGTTCACGCACATTGCCCGGCCAGTCGTAAGCGACCAACAATTTGATTGTCTCTTTGTGAAATCGCAGTTGACCGCGTCCGGCGTTTTCCATTGCGTTCAGCAGGAAGCGTTCGGCCAGCAGTGGAATATCGCTTCGGCGTTCGCGCAATGCAGGCACGCGCAATGTGACAACGCTTAGCCTGTAAAACAAATCTTCGCGGAATCGGTTGGCAATGACTTCTTGTTCCAGTTCGCGATTGGTGGCGGCAATGACGCGGGCGTCAACTTTCAAATTCTTTGTCGAACCGACGCGGCGGATTTCCCGCTCCTGCAAAGCGCGCAACAATTTGACCTGCAATGCCGCGCTGGTTTCGCCGATTTCATCCAGAAAAAGCGTTCCGCCTTCGGCTTCTTCCCACAGCCCTTTACGGTCAAAAGCCGCGCCTGTGAATGAACCTTTGGTGTGGCCGAACAATTCCGCTTCCAGCAGAGTTTCGGTCAACGCCCCGCAATTGACCGGCACAAAAGGCATGGCGGCGCGCGGGCTATGATGATGAATCGCACGTGCAACCAGTTCTTTGCCGGTTCCGGATTCGCCGATTATCAGCACAGTCGAACGCGACGACGCGACGCGGGCGATTTCTTTATAAAGTTCGATCATCGCCGCAGAACGTCCGATCAAACCTCTTTGGCGGTATTGTTCGGTCAAAGATTCAGCAGCTTGTGACTCATCCGGTTTGGCGGCGTCGGCACGTTCCAGTGCGCGGCGAACCACGGAGATGACTTCCTGAACCTTGAAAGGTTTGGAAATCAAATCCCAGGCGCCTTCGCGCGAAGCGGCGACAGTTGTGTCCAGCGTGCCGAATCCGGTGATCAGAATTACCGGGCATTGATCGCGAAAGGTTTTGAGCAAATCCAACCCAGATTTTTCGGCTTCCAGGTTTATATCGCTAACGATCAAATCGAATTTTTCGGCTGCCGCCAGTTTGACGGCCTCGTTCGGAGTCTGTGCGATCGCGGCGCTCCACCCTTGTGCGGTGAACAGTTCGCGCAGCAAATTACAGGACGCCAGATCGTCGTCAATTACCAGAATCCGTTTCATGATGTCGCCTCCATTTTCAGTTCAGTCGAGGGGTGTGCCGCGCCGATTGCAGGGAAGCGCAATCGGAATTTTGCCCCGCTCCCCGGGGTGCTTTCGACTTCGATCTGCCCGTCGTGTTCGCGCATCAGTTGATTGACTATCACCAGGCCCAAACCCGTTCCTCTGCCGTGTTCTTTGGTTGTGTAAAGCGGGTCGAAAATGCGCGCGCGAACTTGCTCGCTCATGCCGCAGCCGTTGTCTGCAATTTCAACAATTACCTGTTTGTCGTCTTGTTCGGGCTGCCCGGTCTGAGTGCTGATGACCAGTTCGCCGCCGTCGGGCATCGCGTCCAAAGCGTTGTTAATCAGGTTGATGAAAATCTGCTGCAAGTGATCCGGCTCACCGGCAATCGGCGGCAGCTTTTCAGCCAGAGAAAGTTTCAGCCGAACATCGCGCGAATTCAGCTTAGGTTCAGTCGCATCGCCTATCCGTCGCAGCAACAGATTCAAATCAAGCGGCGCAAGCTCCGATTTTTCCAACTGCGTGCGGTCAAGCATTTGGCGCACGATGCGCTCTATGCGCTCAATTTGTTCGGCAATGATTTCGGTTCGAGCTTCGGCTGATTGTGGACTGGCCAGCATTTCATCGCGTAGTAATTCGACATGGCAACTTATCAGGTTCAGCGGCGTGCCGACTTCGTGGGCGAACTGCGCGGCAGTTTGGCCCGCGGCTGCCAACCTTTCCATTTCACCTAACCGGCTGGTCACGTCCCATAACTGCAAGTTGGCTTCTGCCAGTTGTTCATTGCGCTGCTTTAATTCCGAAGTGGCCTCCTGAACGCGTTCGCGCAAAACCTCTTTTTGTTTTTCGCGCTCTTCGGTCATTTCGCGTATGCGATCAATCATTCGATTGAACCCTAACGCCAACCGTCCAAATTCGTCGCGCCCGCTCATCTCCACATGAACGTTCAACGAACCTGCTTTGGCCCGCGCCATTGCGTAAAGCAATCGTTTCATAGGGCGGTAAATCAACTGGTGAAACAACAGATAGGTGGCAGCGGTCAACAAAATCACCGCCAACGCCGCCATCAGAGTAGCCGACTGGGAATACAACCTGGCCAGGTCCGGGATGTTGTTCAATCTCTGTACCACCTCTACTGCACCGGCGACATGTCCCTTTTTGAAGTAAGGCGCAAACGCTCTGTAATAAACAGCGTCTTCCTCCCCGGAAATTTCGGCTGAGGCTGTGACCGCTTTTTTGCCCAGCAATGCAGCACGAATTGTTTCAGCCATATTTTCAGACGGAAGCAAGTCGGAGGAACTGATGCGAACGGCAAATTGGTCGCCTGTTAACTCCCACAGCCGGACACTGACAATCAGTTTTCTGGTTCCATGCACTAATTGAGCGGAGCGCTGCAACGCTTCCACATCCAGCGTATCGGGCGAAGTGCTGATATGTTCGGCCAGACTGTGTGCCTGCAATTTTGCCAGTTCGCGCTGTTCGGTTCGCACCAGTTCGGTGACTCGTTTGGTGATGACGAACATCATTGCGCCAAGCACCGCAATGGTGATGACCGAAACCAGAAGCGTCGTTTTAGTATGCAGCTTCAGATGAATCATAGTGTCTTACCTTAACCAGACATGAAACGGCCTTGAACCGTAATACTAATACTTCAGACAAAATGACCGAGCAACGACAGTGCCACACGCGGGTTGTTCCTAAGTCATAAAGCCAACGAATAAAACAATCTAAATTGCCTTATGTCCGGCGAGGCGAAATTGCCTGTACGGCTTGTCCGGGCGCCAAAACGCCTCGCCCAATCTGATCTTGCCAGACAAGGCTCAGCCTGAATCTTTTCAAAAAACCTCTATGTACATTGCGTTTGCCGGATTCAGCCAATGTTTCCAATAGTTCAACCTTTTTGGCATGGCTATTGCCCTGACAAGTTGCGAGATTAAAAAAAGGGCACTCCTTGCTCTTGCCTTATTAACCGGCGAAGGCAAACGAAGTCGCCGAATCACAACCAAAAACCCGGCGAGATAACCGGGACACTGCGGAGGAAAATTCTTATGAACAAAGCAAAACTCATCGTGGGCGTTATGGCCCTGGCAATGGCACTGACCGTCGGCATCGCCGCTCAAACAGCCGCCCCGGCTGGTCAGATGAAATCAAACGCCAAACCGGCACAGGCCAAAGCAGAAAAAGCGCCTAAGGCCGCCAAGGAAGCCAAGCCTGCAAAAGCGGTTAAAACCGATGCCGAAATTCAGGCTTGTATTGCGGGAAAACTGGCCGCCGCTCCGAAACTGAAAGATCAGGGTTTGAGTGCATCAGTCGCCAATGGTGTGGCAACCTTCACCGGAATGGCCAGCAATGGCGGCAGCAAGGGCGGCGTTAGCAGCATTGCAAAGAGCTGTGGCGCAAAGAGCGTAGTCAACAACATCACAGTCAAGGCAAAGGAAAAGCCAGTCAAAATGGCGAAGCCTGAGCCGAAAAAGAAGTAGTCAACGACCAGTTTCAATGTGTGGTTGGTGGGCGAGACAACCGTCAACCACGCATTCTTCTCGCCAGATTTTATGTTTGAAGTGATCGCGCAAATCAGTTTTGGCTTGGCTGTCGGCGTAATCACCACTTTGATCAAGCCAGGCAGAAATACAGGCGGCCATCTTGTTGCCGCAAGTATTGGGTTGATCGGATCTTTGAGTGGCACATTAGCCGGACGAGCCTTATTCGGAACAGAAAGTAAGCTGGCAGGTTGGGTGGCTTCAGTTTTGGGAGCCTTGCTGGTGCTGTCAATTTATCGAGTTTTCTTTGGTTCGCGAACAGCTTACTAAACGGTTTCAGGCGATTTGGCGGAAATTTCTATGTTCTTAAATGCCCACGCGAGCGCCAGACAGTAACGGTCATTCACCGTGGCGCTCGTAACCATAAACAGGATGGCAGACATCCTAAAACCAGATTGGAGAAAATATGAAAAAGACAATTGCAACACTTTCAATGATGGCTCTGTTGTTGGGAGCGACCAGTGTTTTTGCCGCACAGGCGAAACCACAGAAGCAAATGACTCCCGCGCCCACCGCAGCTGCGAGTACTCCCGCCGCCACCAAGTCGAAAGGCAAGGCCAAGCACAAACGTCACATCAAAGCGAAAGCGGCGGAAAAAACTTCGGGCAAGTAGTCGGGGAAAACTATTGCCCGAATATGGCTTCCTTTGACTGCTACCTCCTGGAGTCAACGGAAGCCTCTTTGATTTGGAAATTGGGCTTCTTACTTCCCTGAATTCTCTGCATTCAGCTTAAAGTTGAGAGAGCGAACGTGAGCCTGGCAGGTGATGCAATCAGGCAAATGGCATTACCTGAAGTGATACCTCGTGAAGCAAGGCTCACGATTTGGCGGGCAGGAGTCCCCTCTCTGCTCGCCCTTTTTGATTTATGAGGGTTGCGTCGTTTATCGGCAACAGCTTTGGGAGGAGCTTAGCCGGTGTGATGGCAACCCTCTCCATTTCTTTTTATAGGTCGTTTATGACCATTGTCGCCAGTGTTTTCGGCAAATTCTCATTGTTTACCCAATCAATCCCGAAACAATCGGCAGGGCTTGGCGCTTTGCTCGGCTTCTTTTTTTCGCTGGCCCTGCCGCGCGTAGGCGCGATCTTTATTTTGGATCATCTGGTGCGCGCCACTGTATGGCGGGCCGCAGGTGTCCTAACAAAAGGGCTTGTGCTTGGAGCGTCTGTTGGTGTTGCCTTCGATCTACTGAAACAAAGCGGCTGGGTTCATTCAACAAACGAGGGGCACATAGTTCAGAACAATCCGGGCTTGCCTGTGGTTAACTGGCGGTTGACAGAAATGTTGCGCCTTTATGGTTACGAGCATCAATCGTTTCTTTCGCTTTACGGTGGCATGGAGGTTTGGTGGTCGCACGAGCCTGAAGCCGCAATCGTTTATCGGCGTGTAAAACGGGTCTTGGTTGTGGTTGGAGCGCCGTTGGCCGCCAGAGAGGATTGGCCTGAAGTAACCGAACGATTTTTGAATTACTGCCGCCAGCAAAAACTCAGTTGCCTGATGGTGCCTTTCGGAGAGGCATTTGCCGATGTGGCACGTGCCAGCGGAATGGGATTGATACCAGTTGGAGAATCCGGTTATTTCCAACTCCCGGAGTGGAAGCCGGCAGGCGACCGCGCAAAGAAAATTCGAGCCGGAGTAAATCAGGCACGCAAAGCAGGCGTCGTTGTCGAATATTACCGGCCTGAACTGGCAGCGAACGAATCCACGCGAGCCGAAGTAGAAAGGCTTTGCCAGGCATGGCTGGGAACGCGTGAACTGGATGCCCTGGGTTGGCTGTTGGAGTTGAACCCGTTCAAGTTAAGCGAGCATAAACGATACTTTCTGGCGCGCGACGCAAATGGGCAACTGAAAGGATTGCTGGCCTGTTCTCCCATCTACGCTCGGCGAGGTTGGTATCTGGAAGATTTGATTCGCTGCCCTGAAGCTGAACGCGGTGTCAGCGAGTTGCTGGTGGCCGAAGCCCTGAAACATCTGGCGGCTGAGGGCGCTGAACTGGCGACGCTGGGCACATCACCGCTGGCGGGAATAAAAGCCGAAGGCCAATTCAAAAACACCGAACGTTTACTGAAACTGATCTATCAACACTTCGACGCTTTTTATCATTTCAAATCGCTGCACCGATTCAAATCCAAGTTCGCGCCGTCGTTCGTCGAAAAAGAATACCTGGCCGTTTACCCACCTAAATTTCGACTGAAACCGGTGTTTGCCTTGATCGAAGCCTTTGAACCTGACGGGTTGCCCGGCCTGATTGCGTCAAAACTGCGCCGCTCCAATCGCACAGCCCAATAAGCCAAATAAGCCGCTCTCTTCGACTATGCTGTAAACCCAAACCTGCTGTAAGCTCCTCTTCACACACAACCCAACAACAGGAGGCTGAATGAATCACCAGGCTGCCAAAATCAATCGTCAAGAAACCGCGCGCAAACTGCTGAAAGTCGAGCTGGATAAACTATCGCCACAAGAACGCGAAATCGTCGAACGTTTCATCAACCGCCGCCACATCGCCAGAAATGTGATCCGCGAGTTCGACGAGAAACTGAGCTTCGGCGAACAAATTGCCGACAAGGTAGCCGCTTTTGGCGGCAGTTGGACATTCATTTTTATTTTTCTGTCGCTTTTGATCGTGTGGATGGTCTTCAACACATTCGTGCTGGCAACGCGGGCTTACGATCCTTACCCGTACATTTTGCTCAACCTGATCTTGTCTTGTGTCGCGGCGCTGCAAGCTCCGGTGATTATGATGAGCCAGAACCGCATGGCCGCCAAAGACCGCGAACAGGCTACGCACGATTACGAAGTGAACATCAAAGCCGAACTTGAAATTTTGCAGTTGCAGGAAAAATTGAATGAGCTGCGCGAACGCGATTGGATGGTGTTGATAGAAATGCAGCAAAAACAAATTCAGATGCTGGAACGGTTGCTATCCCAAGCCATCCCCAAGCAACATGGGCATTGAGCCTTGGCGATTCTGTTTTCGCCAATCACATCCAAACCTGACAACAATTCAAACCCGATGAGAACTTACGCGCGAAAGAACATTCTCTTACTGCCTCTTTTTGCGGCGATGCTGTTGGCTGGCTGCAAATCCGAACCGAAGATTGATCCGCAATCGCTGACCGACCGTGAACGCGACGGTTTGATCGGCGATGTGCGGGCTACATTGACAGACGACGTTGTGATGGATGAACAAAACGGCCAATGGGTGGAAGTCCAACAGGCTTCTTCAACAACGATTTACGACGCAGCAGGCAAACGGACTTTGCAAACGCCTTTTCGGGTGGTGATGGCCAATGGGTTCGCCATCACTCAACACGAATTGTTATTCGATCCGATGGCCGTTGGCGCAAACAGTAATTCCAGGAAATACGTCGAGCACGATAATAAAGGCAACATCGTTGAAAGAGGCGACCAGGACAACGGCAAACGAATTGCGGTCGAACTTACGGCCAAATATGAATTCGACGCTCGCGGCAACTGGATCAAACGAACTTTGATGCGTCCGGTTGAAAGGAACGGCAAGAAAGAATTGTCGCCATCGGAAATCAGCTATCGCCAGATTATTTACGCCGATTCAGTCAAAGCTGAGGCTCCGGTTGAGCTGATCCCAGCCACAGCAAAGCAGTTGAAAAGCCCGCTGACTTCAACTGAAGAAAACCTTGCCGCTGGACGCAACCTGTTTTTGCAGCGATGCGCTGCTTGCCATGGCGAAAACGGCAAAGCAAAAACAGAATTTGCCGCCGCCATGCCGACGAAGCCTGCCGATTTGACCGGCAGTCAAGTCACTTCACTGACTGAAGGCGAGGTGTTTTTAGCCGCCAGCGAAGGAATCAAATCCAGCGGAATGCCCGGTTACAAAGGACGCATCAGCGACGAAGCCTTATGGAAAATTGCGCTGTACGTTCGACAACTTCCCCTGGATCAGGCCAAAGCCGAAGCCGTCGCCAAAGCTTCACCTACGCCAATCAAACCCGTTGCGCCAGACGCTGAGCGACGTTACCAACTGACGGGAAAGATCGTTTCGGTCGAACACGAACTGAAACAAGTGACCATCGAACACGAAGAGATCAAAGGTTATATGGAAGCGATGACCATGCCGTTTCCATTGAAAGACGAAAAGCTGTTGGGCAAGGTGAAGAAAGGCGACCGGATTCAGGCAACTGTGGTAATAGGTGGGGTAAAAGGCTTTCGGCTGGAAAACGTCATCATCAAATAACACGAAGAAATAGACAGGATTTACAAGATTGGGCAGGATTGGCGTCAGATGGACTCAATCAAGCTCACTTCAAATTCTTCATCTTGTTGAATCCTGAAAATCCTGTCTAAAGATTTCTCTGCCCTTCGTGTTTTCTTCGTGTCTCTTCGTGGGAGAAAACCCTTTTTCTAACTCAGTTCATTGGCGCGGATTCCGTCATCGCGCAGAGCTTTCAGCAACTGGCTGACGTGTTCGTGAAGACGAGTTTCAGTGTCAGATCAATTTTACCTGGCCGACTTCCAGGTTTGAAAAAGCACGGTTGTGTTCGACTTCCAGAATGTCTGCGCCCTGTTCTGCCAGGTGCTGACAGATGTGAGCAAGTTCGCCCGACGGTTCACTGCTCGAATGCGAACCATACGACCGTCTTTAGCCAAACCTCGTTGATCAATCTTCGACAACAGATTGGATCAATGTTGCCTCCGCTGATGACGATGGCTACGTTTTTGTTTTCCAGGCTGGCCAAACCGCCTGAAAGCTTGTTGAACAGCACAAGTCGCCAAACCAGCCCGCGCCGCCGCCTTCGACAACCGTCTTTTTCAATTTCCAGCAGTTTCAAGATTGCGCTGGCGATTTCGTCTTCGCTGACGGTGACTATATCGTCAACGTAACGGCGCACATATTCCGAAGTGATTTTGCCCGCGCGTTTGACGGCCAAACCGTCGGCGATGGTCGGGTGCGATGGGATTTCCATAATCTCGCCGGTTTCGACCGCCGCTTTCATCGAAGCGTAATTTTCCGGCTCAACGCCAATGATGCGAATGCCGGGCTGAGATTCTTTCATCGCGATGGCAATGCCGCTGATTAGGCCACCACCACCGATGGGGACTTACAACGGCGTCGAATTTTGTTTCCTGTTCCAGCAATTCCAGGCCGATGGTTCCTTGCCCGGCAATTATGGCCTCGTCGTCAAAGGCGTGAACGAAGGCAGCGCCGTGTTCGGCGCTGAGTTCGCGCGCGTGAGCCAAAGCTTCGTCATAAGTCGCACCGTGCAAAATGACTTCGCCGCCCAGGTCGCGCGTGTTGGCGACTTTAATCAGCGGAGTGGCTTTCGGCATAACAATCACCGAACGAATGCCTGCAGTACGTGCGGCGTGATGGGCCACACCCTGAGCATGATTGCCTGCACTGGCGGCGACAACTCCGGCTTCGCGCTCAACCTGTGAAAGCTGCAACAGCTTGTTCAAAGCGCCGCGCTCTTTGAAGCTGCCAGTCATCTGCAGATTTTCCAGCTTGAAGTAAGTCTTGCAGCCGCACAAACGACTGAGCGTTTGCGACAATGGGCAAGGCGTTTGATAGATGGCGCGGCCCAATCTGACGCGCGCGGCTTGGATTTCAGAAAGTGTGACCATAGTGGCGTGCTGCAGGGGCATCGAAAGTCGAACCGTCAATCAATCCAAGTCGAAAAAGTCCGCCAAAGTCTTGCTGTCAGGAAAAGTCCGAATGTAAATTGGCAACGGTTTTGGAAACTGCGGAGGGCTAAATGCTATGGCACAAAATACGGAAAAACGTCCGGTCATTGGGTTGGCGCTTGGTGGGGGAATGGCGCGCGGTTGCGCTCACGTTGGAGTGTTGCGCGAGTTGGAACGGCATCAAATCCCGATTGACCTGATTGCCGGAACCAGCGTCGGTTCGTTAATTGGCGGAGCTTATGCGGCGGGGCTTTCGCCGGATCAAGTCGAGCAATTGGCGCTGAACATCAGTTGGAGCGATCTGGGGCGAGCGACGGTTTC
This sequence comes from Blastocatellia bacterium, assembly GCA_044221525.1. Lineage (GTDB taxonomy): Bacteria > Acidobacteriota > Blastocatellia > RBC074 > RBC074 > RBC074. Next base: position 17,152 of record JBGAPB010000017.1, read on the forward strand.
GTTGATGGGTTTTTACAACAGCGAGCGCACGGAAGATTACGTTCGCAAACATTTCCCCGTCACTGAATTTGAAAAAACGCGCATCCCTTTCGAGCGCGGTAGCAACAGACCTGCAAACCGGCAAGATGGTTGTTTTTACGGAAGGCAGCATTCCGCTGGCCATTCGAGCCAGTTGCGCTATGCCGGTTTTTTATACGCCGGTGACGGTCAATGGCCGGATGATGGTTGATGGAGGATTGGTGGGACATATTCCGGCTTCGGTGGCCAGAATGATGGGCGCGGACATCGTCATCGCGGTTGATATCAATTCTCAGCATCTGCCGATTCCGCAACCGACGAACATGTTTTCGATTATGTCTCAGTCGCTTTCAATCATGGGCAGAAGCGCGGTCAGTTACATTTACTCTGACGCCGATGTCGTCGTTCGTCCGGAGATAGAAGATGTCAGGCCGGACGATCTATCAAAGGCTGCTTACATGATTGCCGCCGGTGAAAAAGCTGTTGGCCGAGTGATTCCGAAAATCAGGAAGTTATTGACGCCACGCAAACAGGGTTTTTTCAAGAGGATTTTTTCAACCCCAAAGCCTGATCCGCGCCGCGTGACAATGTTGGAGAAGGATTAGAAGCCAGGTCAGTCGGCATCCATTTCATCCATCACCACCAAAGCTCCAAGCCAGCGAGCGCCAAGCGGAATCGGTTCGTAAGCCTTTTCATGGCGAATGGCAAATTCCAGAGATTCGTCAACTGCATTGAATAAATCAGCATGAACTCCGGCGCACATGCAGGCGTCCAGGTGAGTGGCCAGAATTTCTTCGGCGGAGGCAATTTCTTCAGCGGTGATCCTGTGTCCCAAAATGGCTCCGCCGCCTGCCATCATCAAACGTTTAATGCGTGTGTCCAATAATCGCTTAGCCAAAGAAACGGCATTTGGGTGCTTCATAAAAACCTTTCTGTGTTTAATCCGAAGATGTTTTCCGCTTGTCATAGACTGCTCCTGAAGTGGGCGCATACTACTTCCGTGCTGAAAACGATTCAAGACAAATTTCAGGAAATTTGCCGGGCAAAAAGGTATTGCCAACTATTTGCTGTAAATTTCAATTCGCGGGCTTGTTCTGTTCCCAGATTTCAACGCCGCCAGTCGCTGCTTCCAACCGTCTGGACAGGCTGATTTGAATCAGCCCAAGTTCGCACAGCGTCGCAATTTCCTGTTTGGCCGTCACTTCATCCAATTCCTCATCACCGCCTACGATTCGATCAACAATCCAACCAGCCAGACCTACTCGCTCGTTTCCGACGGAAACCGCCAACTGTTCGGGGCTGTAACGTCCACTTAATTCGGTGATTATGCCCAACAAAGCCAACGCCGCCGGATTCAACTCGGCTGAATCGCTCAACCTGATTTGTGGCTTTTCAATTGAATTAGCAGGTTTGATTCGTGGAGCCGCATCACTGAGTTGGAAAGCCGTTTGAATCGCCGCCGGTTTTTCGTTTCGTTGAGGCAGTTCGTAATCGCCTCGATAACCGCGAGCAATCTGCAATTCATAAAGCAGCAGCGTGCAGCTTGCGTCCAGCGCGGCGTAATCCATTTGTTCACGGCTCAAGGGGCGGCGCCCCCAATCGCTGCGCTGTTCGGCTTTGTCTAACTGAACTCCAAGATGAGTTTCAACCTGAGCTTTTAACGAACATTTCTTTTGGCCGCTGCGCCTGGCTGCCAGCATGGTGTCGAAGATCGGCGAAGTGTTGATGCCGTAATGACGAGCCAGCCGCACAGCGTCGTAACTGGCGTTGTGAATCGCTTTCATCGCCAGTCCCAGTTCCAGCGGATGGCGCAACACAGACAGGTCAAGCCCGGCCAGCGGGTCAATGATCGCAACCTGAATCGGCGAAGCCATATCGCCGCCTTCACGAAATCCAAGCTGCACCAATGCCACGCGCTCGGCTTCACGATCCCACCAGTTGATCGTTTCAATGTCCAGCGCCAGCACCGAAGCGGAATTGATCCGTTCGATCATCGCTGCCAGTTTGTTTTGATCTCCAACGTATTCGACCGTCTGATTCACCATTGCGACTATCTTCTTTGATCGCCAGCATTGAGGCAAGAGTCAGGCAAGAGTGCGGGCAAGCCATTCGCGGGACAATTTTTTTCTCTGGCTGTAAGCTTCAGCTTCGATTGTGACGCCATAAAAAACCACATCAAGAAGGAAAACGACGATGAGCAAAAAAGTGATTGTTGTCGGCGGAGGATTGGCGGGGCTGACTGCGGCCAACTTTGCGGCAAAAGCCAATTGCGAAGTTATGTTGTTTGAAAAGTCTCAAGCTGTTGGTGGGCGCGCCGCGACTTCAGAAAAGAGCGGCGTTCGTTTCAATCTGGGACCGCACGCGCTTTATCGCGGCGGGCAGGCTTTCAAAATTCTGCGCGAACTTGGAGTTGAGTTCACCGGCGGAGTTCCGAAAGTTGACGGCACGCTGGCAATTGATGGCGGACGAAAACATTCGTTGCCAGGCGGAACCATTTCGCTGATGGCAACCAGCTTATTCGGATTGTCGGCCAAGCTGGAAGCAGCGCGCGCGCTGACTGCGCTACCGAAACTTGACGCAGCCACGGTCAATCACCTGACCGTCAACGAATGGCTGAACAAGGAAATTCGCAACGATGATTTGCGCCGCTTGCTGGGCGCGCTGTTTCGGCTGAGCACTTATGCGAACGATCCCGACCGTTTGAGTGCGCGCGTGGCGGTGTCTCAGCTTCAAATGGCGCTGGCCAAATCTGTGCTTTTACCCGACAGCGGCTGGCAAACAATGGTTGACGGTTTGCGCGCCAAAGCCGAATCGGCTGGCGTGAAGATCGTTGCGGAAGCTCGCGTCGCCAAAATTATTTGACCGGGCGCGACGAAACAGGGCGAGCGATTGGCGTGCGATTGGCTGACGGTTCGCTGCATCCAGCCGACGCAGTCATCATCGCCACCAACCCTGACGAAGCCAGCGAGTTGATCGAAGGCGGCCAGCAAACTGCGCTGGGCGAATGGGCGAAGAAAGCCATTCCGGTCAAAGCCGCCTGTCTGGATGTGGCGCTGGAACGATTGCCAGAACCGCAGGCGACTTTTGCGCTTGGCATTGATCGCCCGCTTTATCTGTCCGTGCATTCGGCGGCAGCAAAGCTTGCTCCGGCAGGCAAGGCGATGATTCATGTGGCGAAGTATCTGGGTTCAGAAAATCCCGCCGATCCAAAAGCTGTCGAACGCGAACTGGAGCAGTTGCTTGATCTGGTTCAACCCGGCTGGCGGGAATTGTTGATCGAACGCCGTTTCCTGCCGGCAATGACAGTTGTGAATTCGATGGCCACAGCCGAACAAGGAGGTTTGGCAGGAAGACCCGGCCCGGCGGTTACTGATATTGAAGGTTTGTTTGTCGCTGGAGATTGGGTTGGCGCTGATGGCTGGTTGGCGGATGCCAGCGTAGCCAGTGGAAAACGCGCGGCTGAATTGGCTGCCAGTCAGATTTATAACCTCGCTTCGACCAACTCGGTTTGAACAGGATGCCGGGATCAATTTTGTGAATCCAGTACACCAATCTCAAAGTTTTATGGAACTGATTCAGTCAAAGCTTCCTCAGCTTTACTTGCTGGATCGAATGATCCAGTCCTTTTTCCAAAATCAGGTGGGCGCGAGTTCTGGTCGGCAGAATGTTTTCTCTCAAGTTTACGCCGTTAATCTCTTCCCAAATCTTCAAAGCGGTTTGCCTGGCTTCTTCGTCGGACAAGTTGGCGTATCGGTGAAAGTAAGAAATGGGGTCACGGAATGCAGTGCGCCGCAGCTTCAGAAACCGTTCAACATACCAATGCTTGATGTGTTCTTCGTCGGCATCAACGTAGATGGAAAAGTCGAAGTAATCCGAAACGAAGATCGGCGAATCGTTTTCAGCGCTGCCTACGCCGGTTTGCAATACGTTCAAACCTTCGACAATTACGATGTCCGGTTGGCGAACGACCTGAACCTGGTCGGGAACGATGTCATAAATCAGGTGGGAATATATCGGCGCGGTGGCTATCGGCTCGCCTGATTTCACTTCAGCCACGAATTTGACCAGTCGCCGCCGGTCGTAACTTTCGGGGAAGCCTTTGCGTTTCATCAAACCGCGCGATTCCAACACGGCGGTCGAATGCAGAAAGCCGTCGGTAGTGATCAGGTCAACTTTGGGATGATTGTGCCAGCGCGCCAGCAAAGCTTGCAGGATGCGGGCGGTGGTGCTTTTGCCGACGGCTACGCTGCCCGCAACGCCAATGACATAAGGAACTTTGGCCGTCGAATCGCCCAGAAAAGTATGTGTTGCTTCGTGCAGGCTTTGCGTTGCGCCGACGTAAAGATTCAGCAACCGCGATAACGGCAAGTAAATCTCTTCGACTTCGCGCAGAGAAATGCGTTCGTTGATGCCGCGCAAATTGACCAGGTCTTCTTCCGTCAGAGTCAGTGGCGTTGAGTTACGCAACTGGCTCCATTCTTCGCGGGTGAAATCAATGTAAGGAGAAAGGGGCATAAGCAGGTAGTCGAAAGGCTAACGTTAAAAGTCAAAAGCGTGACGATCAGTTATCACAGCGGGGGAGTGAATCGCCCATCAATCGCAGTCCAACCGCCATCAACGAACAACACTGTGCCTGTGACATAACTGGCTGCGTCCGAAGCCAGATAGATGACTGCTCCGGCCATTTCGTCTGAACTGGCCCAGCGTTTCATTGCGTTTCGGTCGGCGTAAGCGTTGTACCAATCCGGTTTGTCTTTGATTGGGCGGGTGAGCGGAGTATCCACAACCCCCGGAGCGACGGCGTTGACGCGAACGCCTTTCTGGCCAAGCTCAGCCGCCAGCGCGCGAACCATTTGAACCATGCCGGATTTTGTAGCGGCGTAAACTCCCTGGCCGGGTTCAACCACCAGTGAACGGATCGAAGAAAAAACGATGATGCTGCCACGACCTTGTTTGGCCATCACTTGCCCGGATTCGCGCAACACGGCCAGCGTGCCTTTCAGATTGACGGCGATGACTCGGTCGAAATCTTCGTCAGTGTAATCCAGCAGCGGTTTGCGAACATTGACTGCCGGTGTGGCCACAGCGATGTCTACGCTGCCACGTTCGGCGGCGACAGATTGAAACAACGTTTTGACGCTTTCGCTGTTGGTTACATCAACCGCGCGAACTTCGGCGCGTTCGCCGATTTCGCGCGCGGTGACTTCGGCCAATTCAGGCTTCAGGTCAGCGCAAACGACAAAGGCTCCGTGCGCGGCCAAGCCTTTGGCGACGGATTGTCCGATGCCGGAGCCTGCGCCGATGACGACAGCTACACGTCCATCCAATCGAAAAAGTTTTTCGTAGTCCATTAAGTTTCAGATTGCTCCAAGTAATCGAATCGCGCTCAGCGCCATTGCTTTGCACGATAAAATCAAATGCTCGATCTCGCAATACTCGTCAGGTTGATGCGCCAGGTTCAGAATGCCTGGGCCGTATGCGATGCATTGTTCAATTCCCGCAATCCGCGCAAAGTGTTTCTGGTCGTAAGTTCCTGGGCTGGCAATCAACGGAGGTAGTCGTCCAACCGATGAAGTAATTGCCGAAGCCATCGTTGTTACCAATTCGGATTCCGGCGCAGTCATCGTCGGGTGAACGATCATCAGGTCGTTCATCTGGTAGCGGAAATCTTCGTCAGCGGTTTGCAGCCGATCCAGCAGTTCAACCAATTCGCCTCGCACGTCTTCAAAATTTTCTTCCAGCAAAAAGCGGCGGTCGAAAATGGCTTTGCACAGGTCAGCTACGCAAGGCGTTTGAACTCCATCAATCGGCTGACCTCCGGAAATCGAATTGACGTTGATGGTCGCTGACCGAGCGGCTTCGGGTTCGACCGGCATCAGAGTGCGGCGCGCGCCCAACTTCGGTTTCAACTCCTGTTCGATGCTGGCGATGAATCGTGCCATTTGGTCAATCGCGCTGGCTCCCAGAAAAGGCATGCTGCCGTGAGCCGTTCGCCCGCGCATCAAAACTTCAAACCAGTAAACTCCGCGGTGGCCCAAGCAGATGCGGTCGTAATCCAGCGGTTCGGTGATAACGACATAATCAATCGCTTCGCGGTGAAAATGACCATTGCGCGCCAGATAAGCAACTCCGGCAAAACCTCCGCTTTCTTCGTCAACCGTCGCGCTTTGTTCGACAGAACCGGCAAGTTTTATACCGGCGCGGCGAATGGCTTCGATGGCAAAAATCGAAGCTGCGATTCCGGCTTTCTGATCGGTCACGCCTCTGCCGTAAATTCGCCCGTCGCGTACCACAGCCGCAAACGGGGCAACCGTCCAGCCTTCGCCGGCGGGAACTACGTCCAGATGTCCGTTGAAATGCAGCGTAGGTTTCGCGCGCTCGCCGCGCATTCGACCGATGACGTTGACTCGCGGAAATTGCGCCGAACATTCGGGCAAACCTTCGGCTGTGACATATTCAGTCTCGTAGCCGAACTCTTTCAGCTTGTCGCCGATCAGATTGGCGCAATCGGCGTAATTTTTCCCGGGAGGGTTGACGGTCGGGATGCGGACAAGCTGGCGCAGAAACTCGATCATTTCTTCGGCGAGTTCATCAACGCGGTCAAGTATGGAGGTTTCTTTTGATGCCAGCATTTGGTTAGTTTATCTATGGAGATGCTGCGCCTTTGGCGTAGCTTTGATAGTCAAATTGTTATCTGCCAAAGGCGCAGCTCATCCTTGTTTATCAGTTAATGCCGGTGATGCGGATTCCAGTGTGGCCTTTGTAACGAATGTTGATGCCGATCAACATTGCCGTCATTGCTTCGACTGTGCGCGAATTGGCCAGCGCTCCGCCGTCAACGTAACGGCAACCGGGAATTGCCGCGACCAGCGGGCGAACTGTTTCTTTCGCGTCTTTTTTGTCGCCGCAAACGATCACGTCGCATTCGACTTCGTGCGAAAGATCGGCCAGAGCTTCAGCGCCTACGTTGTGAAAGGCCGAAACGACTGTGATGGTGTCTGGGACTTGCTCTTTGCACTGTTCCGCCGCCGAACCTGCCCAAACTCCAAGCACTCGCGTAGGTTTGCCGCCGACCGCAGGTTCCAGCGGGACGGTCACGTCAATCAGCACCGAACCCGGTTGCAACTTGTCGCGGATTTCTTTCAACGTGTTGATTTGGGCAGAGAAGGGAACCGTCAAAACTACGATTGATGAGTTGGCGGCGGCTTCGGTGTTGTGCGCGCCGCTGATGGCCGCGCTTGTGCATCCGGCTTTAGTCAATTCTTCAATCATCTCTTTTGCGGCGTCCGCTGCGCGTTCGGCTGCGCGTGAACCGACGATGATGTCAAAACCCGCCATTGCCCAGCGCAACGCAAGGCCTTTGCCCTGATCGCCCGTCCCGCCGATAATGGCAACTCGTTTGTTTGATTGTGTATTTGGCATGGCCGGATTCTATAAACTTTCAGAAAAAGAAACCAACTATGAATCAACACGAATGCCCGCGAATGAATCCTGATTTGTACTGACCCGTGGCCATTCGTAGTTAAAACTTTTCCTTTACGTGAGCGAAAAAGTCGAAGTCACAGAACCTAAATCCTCTTTACTTGCGATGTTCGCGGGCAGTTTTCGCTGGTTGCGCGAATGGATCGCCAATCAGTTCGTGCCGTCCGAAGCCACTGTCGAATGGCGGTCGTTGGCCAGGGCTTTTCTGCGGCTTGGCATGACAGGTTTTGGCGGAGGCATTGCCGTCATTTCGCAAATTCGCCGTCTGGTGGTTCACCAGAAACAATGGATGACTGAAGAGGAGTTTTTGGACGCGGTTTCGCTGGCTCAGAGCATGCCTGGCGCCAACGCGGCCAACGCGACGACTTATGTCGGGCTGAAGCTTGGCGGAGTTCGCGGAGCGGCGGTGTCGGTCGTCAGTTTTATCTTTCCGTCTTTCCTGATGATGATCGGGCTGACCATTGCCCACAGTTACCTGTACAAATTCCCAGATGCTCAACGAATCTTTCAGGGTTTCAATGCCGCCGTCGTAGGCCTGATTGCTGCCACCGTCACCAAGCTCGGCAAAACTGCGATGCAGCAACAGTGGCATTTGGAACTGGGCGTTGCCGCCGGATTCATGCTGATATTCACTGCCACCACCATTGTCGAAGTCGTGTTGCTGGCCGGAATGATCGGCATCTTCATCCAGTTTTATAAAACCAGAGCGCGCCAGCAGATCAGGCAGAAACTTCGCAAGGAACACCAGGCAAGCGCCAGAGAAGTCGCACTGGAACAACAGGCACGCCAGCACGCGGCTGATTTGATCGAAAACACCGATAAGATAGCCGACAATTACAAAGTCGAATTTTCATTGCCAACCAAGCAAACCGACAGTGAAAAAGAAGAACGGCGCGCCAGCAAAGCTTTTCCGAAACCTGACTCTGTCGTTGAAAAGACAAGCGACGGTCAGCAGGCCGAAAATGACTCCGTCAGTGAAAAGATCGCCGAAGATGGCCGCCAACTCTTTTTGCCATTTGCCGGTAAAAAAGGCGTCACCAGCAAATTGCCAAAACTGCCCGGCAAATTAAACAGCTTCACCATTCTGGCTTTGCTGCCATTTTTGCCGGCGTTGCTGCTGCTGAATTGGACAGCCGTGTTGATGAAACTGCTGACAGTTTGGAAACTGGTAGTGATTTTTTTGCGAGTCGGTACGGTTACGTTTGGCGGAGGCTTTGTCATGATTCCGCAGATTGAAACCGACATCGTTGACGCTCATCGTTGGATGGATCACCAGACTTTCGCTGACGGCATGGCTTTTGGCCAGATCACTCCTGGGCCGGTGCTGATTACGGCAACCTTCATCGGTTACAAAGTCGCCGGACTTTTGGGAGCTGTGGCAACAACGATAGCCGCTTTTCTGCCTTCGTTTGTGATGACGACGATTGCCGGAGCTTCACTGAACCGGTTTCGGTCAAACTTCCTGGTGCAATCTTTTCTGGCCGGAGTCGCTCCGGCTGTCGTGGGAATGCTGGCCGCCGCCGGAGTCAGTCTGGCGAAATCCGGCTTAAGCTCGCCGCTCAGCTACGGCGTTGCGACTATGGCTTTTCTGCTGATGCTCCGTGCCAAGCTCAACCCGGTGGTGATTATCTTCGGCTGCGGTTTGGTGCAATGGGCGGTATCGCGCGGGTTGATTGGGTAATTTAGTCATGGGCCTTTTCGCAAAGTGACTAACTTGGTTGCGTTCAGTTGTTAGGAGGAAACCATCGTGAAAGTTTTGTTGTTAATGGCATTTTCAATTGCTCTGTTGACTCAGCCCGCTGTCGCTTTAGTGCCCCAAACTGAAAACCAGCAAGAGCAGGTCGTAACCCCACAGACGCGCAATTTGGAGGTCAAAGAATTGTTTGCTGTTGTGGAGTTTTCCGGCAACAGAGTTTTCTCTTCTGAGGAGCTAGAGGCTGCGCTCTTTACAGGGCACAAAATGCTTAACTTGTGTCAATTCAAAATTTGTAAAGAGCTGTTATTTCTTCCCGAAGGAACAGAAAATCTGAAAGAGCATCTTGAGCGCGTCCGCTTCTTTCTAGGGAAGAAAGGTTATCTTCAAGCGAAAATCGGCGAGTTAAAGATTGAAGACCTGAGCGAAGGCGTAATTAAAGTCCTGGTGCCGATTGAGGAAGGCGCTTGCTACAGAATAGGGCAAATCACTGTTAAAGGCTCGCAGGCAATAACTTCTACAGAAATTGTCGAGACTTCTGGACTTCGTTACGGCGAACCGATCAACGCAGCGGCGATCCAAGAAAAGATTTTCAAAGGCATAAAAGACTCCTACGCTGACAAAGGCTACATACAGGCTTCAGTTGATTTTGTCCCTGAGTTTCTGTTGCCTTATCCAGCAGCCCCTGAAGGCGTGATTGATGTCATCATCGAAATTGACGAAGGCAGGTTGTTCAGCATCGAATCAATTGGTTTTTTGGGATTGACGAAAACCGATGAGCGGTCGTTACGTGATCTTTTGCTGATTCGTGAAGGTCAGCCCTATAGCCGACAAAAACTTAATGAAACGTTGAAGATGCTCAACCAGTTGGGCATCTTTGAAGAAATCAAAGACAAGGATGTCATTGTCAGAACCTCTGATCGTGGCGCGTTAGTCAAGCTTGGGTTTCAAGTTAGAGAGTTGGCGTGGCAAAGATAAATTGCCAGGAGGTTAGTTTGAGATTATCTATTGAACAGCTTCTTTCATATCAACGAGACGGTTTTCTGGTTGTCGAAAACTTTGCCACGCAGGCAGAATGCAATGCTCTCAAACAGCGCGCCGAAGAATTGGTTGCCGAGTTCGATCCGCAAGGCGTGATTTCGATCTTCACCACCAAAGAACAGACGCGCGCCAGCGACGATTATTTTCTGGAATCGGGCGACAAGGTGCGGTTCTTTTTTGAAGAAGACGCTTTTGCGGCGGATGGCAGATTGCGCCAGAGCAAAGAACGTTCGATTAACAAGATCGGCCACGCTCTGCACGATCTGGAACCAGTCTTCGACCGGTTTTCGCGCCAGCCGGAGTTGGCGGCAATTGCAGCAGAATTAGGTTTCAGCCAGCCGTTGTTGCAACAATCAATGTACATCTTCAAACAGCCGAACATAGGCGGCGAAGTCACTTGTCATCAGGACGCGACCTTTCTGTTCACCGAACCGATGACTGTCACTGGTTTCTGGTTTGCCCTGGAAGACGCCACGTTGGAAAACGGCTGTCTTTGGGCGATTCCCGGAGGGCACAAGACAGGATTGAAAAAACGGTTTTCACGGGCCGAAGGCGGCGGAACCAAATTTGAAGTACTGGACGATTCACCGTGGCCAGATGAGAAATTGGTTCCGCTGGAAGTCAAAACTGGAACACTGGTGTTGCTGCACGGACTGTTGCCTCACATGAGTTACGCCAATCGTTCGCCCAAATCTCGGCACGCTTATGCCGTGCATATTGTTGATGGTTCGGCGAACTATCCGGCTGACAACTGGCTGCGGCGAGAATTGCCGCCAAGAGGTTTTTAGCAGCAGGCCGGAGGCGCTGCGTACCCAGATGGAACTCAAGCTGAAAAACTGCACGATTCGTCCCTGGCGTTACGGCGACGAACAATCGCTGACCGCGAATGCCGACAACTACAAAATCTGGCGCAACGTGCGCGACCGTTTCCCGTACCCTTACACTATCAGAGCCGCAAGCGAATGGATCGCCATTGCCAGTCAGGAATCTCCGCCAACGAATTTCGCCATCGTCGTCGCAGGCAAGGCAGTCGGCGGCATAGGTCTTATCTTCCGTGACGACATCAATCGTTGCCGAGCCGAAATCGGTTATTGGTTGGGCGAAGCTTACTGGGGGCATGGCATCGTTACTGAAGCAGTTCGCGCGTTGACCGAATGGGCCTTCGACAATTTCGATCTGGCCAGCATCTATGCCGGAGTCTTGGAATGGAACCCGGCTTCGGCGCGTGTCCTGGAAAAAGCCGGTTACAAATTCGAAGCTCGGCTGCGGAAAGCAATGATCAAAGAAGGCTTGGTGATGGATGAACTGGTTTATTCCGTGACACGAGAGGAGGTCGAAACTTTATGAGTGACGAACTGGCCAAACACTATCTGGAAACTGCAATCCTTGAATTTCGATCCCGAAAGAAACTGGCCGAACGCGCGCTCGACCAACTGACCGAAGCAGAGTTTTTCATCATCATTGATCCCGAAAGCAACAGCATTGCCGTCATCATCAAACACATTGCGGGCAATATGCGGTCGCGGTGGATGGACTTCTTGACCAGCGACGGCGAAAAGCCCGATCGTTTCCGCGATCAGGAATTTATAGTTGACGCAAACACCACACGCGATCAAGTCATGCAATGGTGGGAACAAGGCTGGCAGTATTTGTTCACTGCGCTTGAACCGCTGCAACCGGCAGATGTGATGCGAACAGTTGTTATCAGGCAAGACCCGCACACTGTGGTTCAAGCAATCAGCCGCCAACTGGCGCATTATTCCGAACACATTGGCCAGATTCTGTTTCTGGCTAAACATCTGAAAGGCTGCGACTGGAAAACTCCCAGCATCCCGCGCGGCCAATCCGAACAGTTCAACCAAAAGATGATCGAACTACGAAAGAACTCGAACGCCCCCAGAGTTATGGCAGGCGACGCGTCGAAGGTTTAATCCATACATTTTAAGGAGCACCTCAATGAGCGAAATGGTTACGTTAACTCAAGACGGCGACGTTGCCGTCATCACCGTCAACAATCCACCAGTCAACGCGCTAAGCCCCGGCGTGCCTGAAGGCATTGCCGAAGCGATTGCCAAAGTCGCCGCCGATGATTCTATCAAAGGCGCAGTGATGATTGGCTCCGGCCAGACATTCATCGCCGGAGCCGACATCAAGGAGTTCGGCAAAATCACTTCAGGCCAGCGCAAGGAAGGCATCAACTTTCTGGATGTCATCAAATCCATCGAAGATTGTCCGAAGCCGACTGTCGCCGCCATTCACGGCACTGCTTTTGGCGGAGGCCTGGAAGTGGCGATGGGATTTCATTACCGCGTCGCCATCGCTTCGGCTCAAGTCGGTCAGCCTGAAGTCAAACTCGGCATCATTCCCGGAGCCGCTGGGACTCAACGATTGCCGCGATTGGCTGGCGTAGCCAAAGCCGTGCAGATGTGCGCCGACGGCAATCCGATTTCGGCTAAAGATGCTCTGGCCGCCGGAATCATTGACAGCATCGTTGAAGGCGATTTGCTGACTGGCGCGATTGCCTTCGTCAAAGAAAAAATCGCTTCGGGTGAACAGCCACCGAAAACACGCGAGCGCAATGAAAAGCTTGGCGACGCGGCGACGAACGCGCCGATCTTTGAAGCTGCGCGCGCTCAAGCCAAAAAGACTGCGCGCGGAATGCTTGCGCCGCAAGCAGCGATTGATGCCGTCGAAGCCGCGACCAAACTTTCCTTTAACGAAGGCGTCGCGCGCGAAAAAGAACTTTTTCAGCAATGCCTTTTCTCCGATCAATCCAAGGCAATGATCCACGTCTTTTTCGGCGAACGCGAAGTCGCCAAGATTCCCGGCATTGGCAAAGACACTCAGCAAATAGCCATCAACAAAGCAGCAGTCATCGGCGCAGGCACGATGGGCGGAGGCATTGCGATGAATTATGCCAACGCGGGCATTCCCGTGATTATGAAAGAAACAACGCAGGAGGCGTTGGATCGCGGCGTGGCTACGATTCGCAAAAACTACCAGAACTCCGTCAACAAAGGCCGCTTCCCGCAAGAAGTGATGGACAAACGTATGGCGCTGATTACACCTCAACTGACATACGACGGATTCGATCAAGCCGACATCATCACCGAAGCCGTCTTTGAAGGAATGGCTCTGAAGAAAGAAATCTTTGCCGAACTGGACAAGATCGCCAAACCCGGCGCGATTCTGGCGTCGAACACTTCCACGCTGAGCATTGACGAAATCGCGTCGGCGACTTCGCGGCCTGAATTCGTCATCGGTCACCATTACTTCAGCCCGGCGAACGTCATGCGCTTGCTCGAAATCGTGCGTGGCAAAGCCACCAGCAAAGAAGTGATTGCGACTTCGATGGCGTTGTCCAAACGGTTGAAGAAAGTCGGCGTGCTGGTCGGCAACTGTTACGGCTTCGTAGGCAATCGAATGCTGCACCAGTACGGACGCGAAGCTCAGTTTCTGGTTGAAGAAGGCGCAAAGCCGCAGGAAGTTGACGGTGCGCTTTACAAATTCGGAATGGCGATGGGGCCGCTGGCGGTTGGCGATCTGGCTGGACTGGATGTTGGCTGGCGCATTCGCAAAGAGTTCAAGCATCTGGAAAAGCCCGGCTTGCGTTACGCCAAAGTCGCCGACGAACTTTGCGAACGCGGACGTTATGGGCAAAAGACCGGAGCCGGTTGGTACAAGTACGACGAAAACCGAAAGGCGATTCCTGACCCGGAAGTTGACGCCTTGATCGAAGAAATCGCCGCCGCTCAAGGCATCAAGCGTCGCACGATCACCGAAGAAGAAATCATCGAACGCACCCAGTACGCGTTGATCAACGAAGGCGCAAAGATTCTGGAAGAAGGCATCGCTCTGCGAGCTGTGGACATAGACATCATTTACCTGAACGGTTACGGTTACCCTTCGTGGAGAGGCGGCCCGATGTGGTACGGCGATACGGTTGGGTTGAAGAAAGTCTACGACCGCGTTTGCCAGTTTCACGCTGAGCACGGCGAATGGTGGTCGCCTGCTCCGCTGCTGAAGAAGCTGGCGGAAGAGGGCAAGACTTTCGCTGAATACGACAAACAGAAATAGCGTTCCGCCCACAAACGACACGAAGGGGTACGAAGAATTTCAAATGTCTTCGTGCCCCTTCGTGCTATTCGTAGATAAAGTTTTTATGGACGGCTTTAGGCCGGTTCGCCGTTGAAAGCTCCAGCGGAAATCGTCGAACGATTGCGAAGCCACAGCAGGTTTAAATCAAGCTCAGCCAGAAATCAAAAAAATTGACAGCTTCCGAAATTTCTCACGGTTTTTAGGAATAAGTTCATGAGACGCTTTAACGAGTCACGATCAACTGTTGAAGCGCACTTTTGAAACTCCAAAAGTCGTTTCAACCCATCAAACCGATGAAGGGGATTCCATGAAAACATCTGTTCTCCGCACCTATCTGTTTTTTCCTACAGCGATTTTCTTTCTTGCCCTGGCCTTTACGCCTTTGGTATGGGCGCAGGGACAACGCATCGCTTTGTTGCCAACCAAAGTCCCACTCAAGCTTTTACCTGGCCAAACCAGAGGAGTGGAATCGGTGTGTGTCGATTTGAGTTTAGATCCTCCTGAAGTGGGTGAAATTTATAATCAGGTCTTGACACCTAACCAGGAAGTTCAAGTGAGCGTAGAAGGTGAAAAACCGATGTCATTGGCCGATGCGCTGAAAAACGAAATCGTAAGATTTAAGGGAGCCAGCGGCTTTGGGAATTATCTCGACATTGAAAACACTGACTCTAAACGCCGACAGGTTTCTTTGCAGGTAAAGAAACCAATGGTGCTGCATTCGCAGCCAGGTC
>JBGAPB010000018.1:0-34651 GCA_044221525.1 Blastocatellia bacterium
TTCATTTCAAAGAGGAAAAAGCATATGGATTTTGGATTGAAAGGCCGAGTGGCAATGATCGCCGCGGCCAGCAAAGGATTGGGCAAAGCCTGTGCGCTGGCTTTGGCGCAAGAAGGTTGCAAGGTATCTATCTGTTCGCGCAACGCGGAAACTCTGGCAAAGGCTGCGGAAGAGATTGCTGCTCACGGCGAAGTTCTGAGTGTGGTGGCTGATGTTTCTTCGCAAACTGGCATCGAAAACTGGTATCACGCGACTGTCGAAAGATTCGGTCAGGTGGACATTCTGGTCACCAACACCGGAGGCCCGCCGGTCAGTCGCTTTATGCAATTGACCGACGAACAATGGTTGACTGGTGTCGAATCAACCTTGATGAACGTCGTCCGACTGTCGCGGCTGGTGATTCCGGGAATGCAACAGCGCAGTTGGGGACGCATCATCCATCTAACTTCCTTGGTGGCAAAACAACCGCTTGATGATCTGACGATTTCCAGTACTCTGCGTGCCGGACTGTCGGGGTTGACCAAAACAATGGCGAATCAATTGGGGCCGGACAATATAACGGTCAATGCTTTGCTGATGGGGCAAATCCTGACTGATCGGCAAAATGCGATTGCCGATGTGCGGGTGAAAGAACTGGGAATCAGTTACGAAGAGCATTTTCAACGGGTTGCGGCTGAAATTCCGCTGCGCCGATTGGGCGAACCGCGCGAAATTGGCGAAGTCGTGGCTTTTCTGGCTTCCGAACGGGCCAGCTATCTGACAGGCGTTTCGTTGCAAGTGGACGGCGGGCTGATTCGCGGAACGATGTAGTTAAAAGGCAAATATCAAAAATCAAAGTGAGGAAAGTAAATGAAACTGCTGGAAGGTAAATCTGCAATTGTCACCGGCTCCGGTCGCGGCATAGGTCGCGCTGTCGCCACTTTGTTCGCTGAGCACGGCGCTCACGTAGTCGTCAACGATCTGGACGGCGAAACGGCGGAAAGCGTCGCCAACTCGATCAACGCATCTGGTGGAGTTGCCACTACCTGCGTTGGAAGCGTGACCGCGCCAGATTTCGCGGAAAAGGTTGTACAAACCGCGGTTCAGGAATTCGGAAAACTGGACATCATCGTCAACAACGCCGGTTACACCTGGGACGGAGTCATTCAAAACGTAACCGACGAAATGTGGGAAGCAATGATCGCCGTTCACCTGACGGCTCCGTTCAGGATCATTCGCGCCGCAACGCCTTACATGCGCGAAGCCGCCAAGCGCGAAATGGCCGAAGGCAAGCGAGTTCATCGCAAGATCATCAATGTCTCTTCGACTTCAGGCGTGGCCGGAAACCCCGGTCAGGTGAATTATTCGGCTGGCAAGATGGGGATTGTGGGCGTGACAAAAACTCTGGCCAAAGAGTGGGGAAGGTTCAGCATCAACGTCAACGCCGTGGCTTATGGCTTTATCGAAACGCGGCTGACCGCTGCCAAAGAAAATCAAGCTCCTGTTCACGTCGGCGAAAACGAAATCCAGCTTGGAATCCCTGAGCAAATGCGCCAGGCGGCTGCGAATTTCATCCCGCTGGGACGCGCCGGAACTCCTGAAGAAGCCGCCGGGCCTGTGCTATTTCTGGCTTCTCCGCTGAGTGATTACGTGACGGGGCATGTGGTTTTAGTGACCGGCGGTTCCTATGTGTAATGTGCAAAGTTCACGCTTTAACGTGTTTTCGGAAAAAGAGACACGCTGAAGCGTGAACTCTGAACGGCTATCTCCGGTCTTTCAGCTTTCCCTTGATCCGGGCGATTTCGACATCTTCAAACGAGAGCTCAAGAGCTTTTTCCCAGTGCCGCCGGGCTTCAGTCAGGCGGCCAATCTTTAGCAGCACGTCGCCTAAATGTTCGTGGGCAGTGGCGTTGCGGCTAGAGTAGATCAAAGCTTTTTCCAAACTCTCTTTGGCTTTTTCAGAATTGCCCAGCTTGAAATGCGCCCAGCCCAGGCTGTCCAAATAACTGCCGTTGACCGGTTCGATGGCGACAGCTTGTTCGATCAAGGCCAGAGCTTCCTGATGACGGTTGCCATGCTCCAGCAAAAAATAACCAAGATTGTTCAGCGCCATCGAATTATCCGGGTGCTGTTTCAGTAAATCGCGCAAGGCTTTTTCGGCGGCGGAATGCTGGCCGGTCTTTTCCAGAACCGAACTCAGTTTAACGGTTGATTCCGGATCGTCAGGGTTCAGGGAAATTGATTTGCGCGCGGCTTCTTCTGCTTCTTTCAGCTTGCCGTGTTGCAGATAAACGCCGCTTATCAACAAGTAAATTCCAGCGTCTTCGATTGTGTCGTCAGGGCGGCCTTTGAGCAGGTTGCGCAAAAGTTCAGCGCTTTCGTCAGGGCGTTTCAGCTCGCTCACAATCAAAGCTTCGGTGTATCTCAGCGAACGGTCGTCCGGGTAACGGCGAATGGCTGCTTGCGTCATTTCCAGAGCTTCGCGGTGTTTGCCATCTTCGCGCAGGCCTTCAATTGTCAGCAGATCAACCAGCGGATTATGTTCGTCAATCAAACGTCGGGTGCGAGACAGCAGAGCTTGCAACTTTGTCTGATTGCTTGTGCGGCGAAAAATTCCTGCCAGACGATTGACGATTTCGTTGAACAGCGGAGTGTTGGCGGGCGTCAGAGCGCCTTTGCCTGTGTATATTTCAAAAGCCTTCTCGTATTCGGCGACGGCTTCCTCGTTCCGGTTGAGTTCTTCGTAGGTTTGCGCCAGTTCCAGCAACAGGTCTGTTCGCGGGTCGGATTCTATTTTGGCCAGAGCCGTTTTCAAGGTTTCAACGGCGGCTTTTCGCTGACCGGCTCTGCGCTGAGCCAAGGCGAGTAAACCAACCACACCGGCGTTTTCGGATTCAGCAACTGCAAAATCGCGCAACCGCTCTATGGCTTCGTTGTAACGACCGGCGCGAATCAACGCCGAACCATAACCGATCAACAATCCCGGACTGTTTGCCGTTTTGAACAATTGGCCGAGTATGCGCGTTTCATCGGCGCTGTTGCCTGCCACGCGCAGTATGCTGATCAGGTTGCGAGCATAATCGCCGACATCAGGGTTCATTTCGTAAGCCCGGCGAGCGGCATCAATTGCTTCGGGGTTGCGGCTCTGGCTCAAATAAATTTGCGAAAGCTGGTAATAGGCGCGATCAGGCGTTAGTTCTGCGCTCATCAACGTCTGGTAAAAAAACTGCTCGGTTGGAACCGGAGCGCCCGCCCATTTTTCCAGCGCCGGAATCTGTTTGGCCATCTGGTTTTTCATTCCATAAAGTTCAGAAAGAAAAGCCCAGGCTTCGGCGTTTTTTGGGTCTAGTTCCGCGACTTTTTCATAAGCAGTGATGGCTCGATCAAGCAAAGTCGGGCGGACGTTGCTGTCTGAACGCGCCGTGAAAATACGCAGCCGCGCCATCAGCAAATGGCCATTGACGTTTTTGGGATCCAGCCGAATGGCTTCCTGAGCCTCGCCCTCGGCCAGGTTAGGCTGGTTCAGGTAAAAGAAATAAATCTCGCCCAGATCAACGTGAGGTTCAGAGGCGATCGGGTCCAATTGAATGGTTTCGCGGAAAGCTCTGATGGCATCTTCCAGTAACGAGCGGCTGTTGATGCGCTGTGCTTCGCCTTTCAATCGCCGGGCTTCGATGAACTTCAAGTAAGCTTTTTGCCGCTGTCTTGAATCAGCCGAGAGATTGGAAGCCACTGGCACAGTTTGCTGGGCGAATGCCGCGTTTGTGTTGCCCGGCAAAATTCCGGTCAACAGAACAATCAAAAGAAAAATCGGCGCTGACAACTTCATTATTTTGTTTATCTGGCGGTCTGGGATGTGCCGGTTTGAGTTTTGGCGCAGGCAGCGACGGCGCGTGCCCATTCGCCTTTTCGCGGGAAAGTGTAAATCAATACGACCAGGCTGACTCCGCCCAGCCGCAAACTGTATTGGTAATTTCCTGTCATAAAGTAAAGAACCAGCCCGGAAATCGCCGAGATTTCGGCCAGAACGCAAATGATGACAGTCATCGTAAACAGATGCTGCAAAACTGCACCGGCTCCGCGCTGGGTGGCTGTTGCCATCAATGATTTCGACATCAGGATTCGGCGCAGCGCGACGACCAATACACCCAACGCAATCGCGGCTGAATAAACCGGTTGCTGCCAGGTTTCGACACCGGGCTTGATGTCGTCCACGGTTATGAATTTGGCGATGACCATATAAAGCAGCACGCTGACGCAAAACGCCATCACGATGATCGCCCCCGTTCGATAACGCTGAGCAAGTGCTTGTTGATGTTCGACAGGAATGTATTCCATAGGTTTAACTGGCATTAGAGTGCCATAGAGCAGTGGTCTGCTCCGTTTACTCTGCCGGATTTTTGATTGCTCCGTTTTCTATGACTAAATCGTCTTTTGTTCCATTCTTGCCGTCCGGGCCGGCAGAAGAAAGGCGATAACTGGATGTAGAGCCTCTGTATTCAAACTGCTTGCCCCACAGATCGAAGCGCGGCGCGGCGGACAAATAACGCGGCGAAAGGTAATCCAGCAATTCGGCGATTTCATCAGTTACAGCAAATTGCCCTCGCTCTTTTTGGTAGGCCGTCAAACCGTCAGCCAGTTTTTGCAGCAAAGCCGTTGTCCGACGAGCTTTTTCGCGCTTGATGGCTTCCTGGATCAACTCGAATGATTCCCACTGGCGGTCGCCCAATCGAACCTCGGCAATTTGCCATCCGCTTTTTTCTTTTGTGATTCGGAAAGAAGTTTCGATCTGAGCTTCGACGATTGCTCCGCCGCCAGCTCCAGCTTCGATTTTTTTGATTTGCACCTGATTTTTCGACAGATTGGCTCCGGCCAGATGTTGCAGCAGGTCGCGCGCCTGTCGCACGCTGGGAGTTTCAGCCGCCGAAGTGATCGCCCAAACCCCGGCCGTCGCAATCAGAGAAATCGCGGCAATCAACGCCGGTTTTCGAAGGTTGAGAGTTGATTTCATAAGCTTCCTCAAGGATGTTTTATTCAAATTCGACTCGCGCAGGATGGTAGCAGATATAACCAACAACTGGGAACGACGAAGCCGCAAATTGAATCGGCAATTGGTTACTTGCCTTGTCTTTTCCAACGCGCGCGCTCTTCAGCCATCTTCGTCAGCTTCTTCCATTTGTTTTGCTCGACGCGTTGCGCGAATTGATCCTGACGCCTGGCCAGGTGATCCAGTTCCCGCTGCATACTCAAGTAATTTTGAAAACGCTTGCTGTCCAGTTTGCCGTCTACGATGGCGGCGCGAACGGCGCAGCGAGGTTCGGTTTCGTGTTTGCAGTTGGTGAAATGGCAAGTGGCGGCAATTTCTTCGATGTCTTCAAAGGTCGTTTCAATACCTTCGTCGGCTTCCCAAAGCTGAAGTTCGCGCATGCCCGGAGTGTCCAGAACCAGTGCGCCATTCGGCATCAGAATCAATTCCCGGTGCCGTGTCGTGTGCAAGCCCCGGTCGTCCTGTTCGCGGATTTCTTTGACGGCCTGACGTTCGTGGCCGATCAGGCGATTGAGCAAAGTTGATTTGCCTACGCCGGATGAACCGACCAGCGCGACAGTCTGGCCCGGTGTGAAGTATTGCTCCAGTTCATCCAGCCCTTCGCCCTGAATGGCGCAAACCGCGTGAACCGGTACTCCGCCAGAAACTGCGATTATCGCACCCAGCTTTTCCGCCAGGTCGTCGCAAAGATCGGTTTTGGTCAGCAGAACAACCGGACTGGCTCCGCTGTCCCAGGCTGTGGCCAGGTAACGTTCGATTCTGCGCGGATTGAAATCCTGGTTCAGCGATGTGACCAGAAAGACTGTGTCAATGTTTGCGCCGACCACCTGCTCTTCGGATTTTGAGCCTTTTGTTTTGCGAGAGAACTTGCTGCGGCGCGGCAGTATGGCGTGAATCATGGCCTTGTTTTCTACTCCGACCATTCGCAGCGCCGCCCAGTCGCCGACGGCTGGCAGCTCTGCGCGACTGGCGGCTTCGTGTTTCAGCTTGCCGGAAATTTCAGCCAGTAATTCGCCTTTGTCGGTCAGAACTCTGTAAAACTGGTTGTATTCCAAAGCGATGCGAGCAGGCACATAACCCTGTTCCGCCAGAGCCGTGAAGCTGGCTTCAAAAGTGTCGTTCCAGCCGTAACTTTCAAGTTTATTGCGATCAAAACTCATTTCGGTTGTCTCCTGATTTGTCCGCTTGCGGATTGTAACTGTTGAATGATTTTGCTGATTGGTTGAGGCGGGTAAGTTGCCGCAAATGGGTACACTAAAACTTCTTCATCGAATCCAGCGACGAAGCTCTTGAGCATATTCAGGCAACTCATTGTTTAGCGGACAATCATAAGACGTTTGAATCGAATTAAGTCGGAAAGTCATCAGGGAAAACGGATGCTACTGCTGCCGGCAAAGGAAGGCAAACCGGTTAAGGTAAAGGTAAAAAACTGTCCAGGTAAAAAAAGCAGTAACCCTGTATCGGTTGGGCGCGTCTATTTCGACAGGCTCACTGAGAAAAGCACCAGCCGGTGTTTCTTCGAAGGGGTATCCTCCTGTACGCCGCTCGGAAATCGGAAGTCCGGGCGGCATTTTTCGTTTAGCGCATTGTTTTGTCCGTTAGGAATTGGCCACAGAGTCACCGAACCAAAGAGAAAAGGATAAATTGAAAGAATGATTTTTCGTCTCAGATAACAGTGAGAAGGCTCAGTGTCTCAGTGTCTATGCGGCGGGAATGAGCAGACACCAGCAGGCTCGGCAAGGTTAGTGCGATGTGGTAATCTGCAAGCCATCTCAAGCAATCCCAAGAAGAATTTTGACAGTGACAGGAGAAGAGAGTTATGACGGCTTTTGATCCGACCGACACAGTTCGAATGTGTGTGTCCTGCAAAGAATGTTATGCCCCAAACCAGCAGTTTTGCCGGGACTGTTTGGTTGAATTGATTCCGGTGGAAACTATCCCGTACACCATAGATTCTCGTTACCAGCTTGAACGTGTGTTGGGGCGAGGCGCGTCAGGTATCGTTTTTGCCGCAACCAGTCTGGAATCCGGCAAGCTGGTGGCTGTCAAAATTATCAGAGCCAGTGTTATAGCCGACCCGCGCGCTCAGGATCGTTTTCGCCGCGAAGCCCAGATTGCTCTTCATTTCAAAAATCCGCAGGTCTCTGCGGTGCTGGATTTTGGAGTGTTGCAGAACGCCACCGGTTACGTCGTCAGCGAATATGTTAGAGGCGATTCGCTCCGTGACCAGATGCGAAGCACTGGCAAGTTCGAAGTTACCGCAGCCGTTGAATTGCTCTCCGATATTTGCGATGCGCTGGATGCCGCTCACAAATCCGGTCTGGTTCACAGAGATTTGAAGCCGGAATGCGTAATTCTTCCAGAAAAGACCGAAACCACGACTGGGTCGTTAATGCCAAAGATTATGTTGGTTGGTTTCAGCTTTACCAAACTTGCCTCCGGCCAACAGTTTGTGCCGGGCACGACGGCTCGCTTGCAGGGCAGGGGGCAATTGCCGATGCGCCCAACTTACCTTAGCCCGGAACAGTATCGCGGCGAAGAAGCTGACTTGCGCTCAGATGTTTATAGCCTGGGAGTCATTGCTTACGAAATGTTGGCTGGGCAACCGCCGTTCGCGGCCAAACGAGTCGGCGAGTTCGGAGTCAAACTGCTCAACGACAAGCCGCCATCTCTGTCTCATCTCAACAAAGACGTCAACGCTCTGGTCGAATCTGAAATCTTGCGCGCCCTGGAAAAAGAACCGATGGATCGTCCGCAGCGTGCGGTGGAATTCAAACGCGATCTGACCAACGCGGCGCACTTAAGCTG
The DNA here is from genome assembly GCA_044221525.1 of Blastocatellia bacterium. GTDB lineage: Bacteria > Acidobacteriota > Blastocatellia > RBC074 > RBC074 > RBC074. Next base: position 7,835 of record JBGAPB010000018.1, read on the forward strand.
AAATATGCACTTGCTCCGAATTGAAGCTCTTAATTTCCGCAACCTCACCGGCGCAATAGAATTTTCACCCGGTCTGAACGTCATTTACGGCCAGAACGCCCATGGCAAGAGCAGTTGGCTGGAAGCGGCTTATTTGTTGGCGACGACCAAATCCTTTCGAACTTCATATCCGCGTGAAGCCATCAGGCACAACCAGGCCGAAGCCATGTTGCGAGGCACTGTGGCTCGCGGCAAACATCACAGCCTGGAAACGGAATTCCAACTGTTGCTGACTGCGACGACCAAGCAAACCTTCGTCAACGGCAAACGCGAAGCAGTCGTTCGCTATCTGGGCAATCTGGACGCGATAGCTTTTACCGCCGACGAAATGGATGTGATTCGCGGAGCGCCAGACGCACGGCGAAAGTTTTTGGATCGAGGGGTTTTCGGCACGCTGCCGTCTTATCTGGGGACGCTGAATGAATACAACCGAGTGCTGAAACAGAAAAACGCTCTGCTGCGTGAAGCTTCTGACGCTGCTGACCCAATGCGATACCAGCCGCAGATTGAAAGCTGGAACGACCAGATTGTCGCCCTCGGAACCGAAATCCATCTGGCGCGAACCGGCTACTTGGCCAAGCTTCAAGCGGCGCTCAATCCGTCACTATTTCAGGTCGAGGAAATAAAAGTTCGTTACAAATCCGCGCTCGAAGGAAAAGGCGATCTGGGCGATTACGCTTCGTTGTTGCGCGAACGACTTAACTTGAGACTGAGGAACGAGATAGCAGCCGGTTACAGCCTGGTTGGGCCTCATCGTGACGACCTGGAAATCCTTTCGGACGGCTATGAAATCGCTCGTTTTGGCAGTTCAGGGCAACAACGCAGCGCGTTGCTGATTCTTGAATTAGCTCAGTTGACCGTTTATCATCTGGCGTTTGAAGAATACCCAATTTTTCTGATAGACGACCTGGATGCCGAACTCGACCGCACACGTATCGAAATTTTGCTCGATTACCTGGATGGCAAAGCGCAAACCATAGTTACGACCTCCAAGCGATCCATTGCCGACCGTTACAGAAATCGTGCGGCCACTTTGCAAGTCGAGAATGGGCGAGTCGTCGAATCTGTCTGAGTGATCGGGACGGAACAGGGGAGCGGTAGCGACTTGGTTGGTTCCGCATCCCAGCCCTTAATGTTGGAAAATTATGAAAGCTCAAGAGAAGATCGAAGCTGAAATGGAAAAAGAAAACAAGAAGCAAAACGGCAAATATGGCGCGGAACAAATTACGGTGCTGGAAGGTCGCGACGCCGTTCGTAAACGCCCCGCTATGTACATCGGCTCGAACGGCGAGATGGGATTGCATCATCTGGTTTTCGAAATCGTAGATAACTCCGTTGACGAAGCTCTGGCCGGTTTTTGTGACACGATCAACGTCGTTATTCACCTGGACAATTCAATCACCGTCGAAGACAACGGTCGCGGCATTCCTGTGGATATGCACCCGACCGAAAAGCGTCCCGCCGCCGAAGTCGTCATGACCGTGTTGCACGCGGGCGGTAAATTCGACAGCAACGCTTATAAGGTTTCCGGCGGATTGCACGGCGTCGGCGCGTCCTGCGTCAACTTCCTTTCAGAATGGTTGCGGATGGAAATTCGCCGCGAAGGTGGCGTATACGAGATGGAGTTCAAGCAGGGAATTACTTCAACGCCTCTGACCAAGACCGGCACTTCCAAGCGCAAGGGAACCAAGATTACCTTCAAGCCAGATGCCGGAATCTTCACGACAACCGAATACAGCTTTGACAAGCTGTCCGAACGCCTGCGCGAAAAAGCCTTCCTGAACAAAGGCATTCGCATCACCATCACAGACGAACGCGCAGAAGAAGAAAAGAAGCACGAGTTTTATTACGAAGGCGGCATCGCCGAATTCGTCAAACATCTGAACAAGAACAAAAGCACGCTTCACCCGAAGCCGATGTATTTCGAGAAAATCGCCACCGGGGTGGATGGCGACGATTTGAGCGTTGAAGTCGCCATTCAGTACAACGACGCTTACGACGAAAAAGTGTTCAGTTTCGCCAACAACATCAACACCGTGGACGGAGGCACTCATTTGTCAGGATTCCGTTCCGCGCTGTCAAAAGCCATCAGCCGATATTCGCAGACTGCAAACCTGTTGAAAGATTTCAAAAGCGGACTTTCCGGCGACGACGTGCGCGAAGGTTTGATCGCTGTGATTTCCGTCAAGGTTCCGCAGCCGCAGTTTGAAGGCCAGACCAAAGGCAAACTAAATTCTGACATCAAAGGCGCAGTTGATTCGTTCTTGTACGAACGGCTGACATCTTATTTTGAAGAGCATCCTGCTGTTGCCAAGGCAATCGTCAGCAAAGCCGTCGAAGCCGCCCGCGCCCGCGAAGCCGCGCGAAAGGCACGCGAAATCGTTCGCAAAGGCGCGCTAAATTCCATGAACCTGCCCGGCAAGCTTGCTGATTGTTCTGAAAAAGACCCGGCAGTTTGCGAACTTTATATCGTCGAAGGAGATTCCGCAGGCGGTTCGGCCAAGCAGGGACGCGACCGGCGAACTCAGGCAATTCTGCCGCTCAAAGGTAAAATCCTGAACGTCGAAAAAGCGCGCTTCGACAAAATGCTCGGCCACAACGAAATCAAGGCTTTGATTACGGCGATGGGAACCGGCATCGGCAAAGACGATTTCGACGTGAACAAGCTGCGTTATCACAAGATCATTTTGATGACGGACGCCGACGTTGACGGTTCGCACATTCGCACCTTGCTGTTGACGTTCTTTTACCGCCAGATGCCTCAGTTGCTGGAACACAAGGTCGAAACGACGAATGAAGCCGGCGAAGTCGAAACCGAAGTGCGAGGTTACATTTACATCGCTCAACCGCCGCTGTACAAAATCAAAAAAGGCAAAACCGAGCGCTACATCAAAGACGAACGCGAGATGAATCGTTACCTGATGAAGAAGGCCACGGAAGACGTCAGCGTGACGGTCAAGAAAACCAACGAAGTAATCGAAGGCAAAGACCTGACCGCGTTGCTGGAACGTCTGACGGAATTCAACGGTTATTACCTGAAACTGGAACGCCGCCTGAAAGAGCGCAAGATCGTGGATGCGATGCTGGAAGCTCTGAGCGGACGCGAAGGTGTGCTTCAAAAAGAAGGCCGCAAGATTCACGATGTATTTGCCAACGAGTCGCTGCTCGGCAAAATCGAAGCCGCAATCGCCGAAGCCGAATTCAAGACCGAACTGATTTCTGACGAAGAGCACGGGCTGTCTGAAATCGAAGTCAAACTGGCCAACGGTTCCAGCGTGCTGGTTGATTGGGAACTGGCTACGCACGTCGAATTCCAGCGGGCAGCAGAGTTGTACAAAACCTTCACGCAACTAAGCCAACCGCCATTCATCATCAAAGATGGAGGTGCCGAAACCGAAGTCGAATCGCGCGAAGACATGCTCAATCACATTCTGGCTGCGGCGAAAAAAGACCTGCACATTCAACGCTATAAAGGGCTGGGCGAAATGAACCCGGAACAGTTGTGGGAAACGACTATGGACCCCGAAAAGCGCACACTGCTGCAAGTCAAAATTGACGATGTCGTCGAAACCGACCAAATCTTTACCGTGCTGATGGGCGACCAGGTCGAACCGCGTCGCAAATTCATCGAAGACAACGCACTGGATGTGAAGAACCTGGACATTTAACGGACGTTTCGCGCAACTTCAAATCCAAAAAAATCGGCGTCACTTTGCACTGAAAATGCAGAGTGACGCCGAAGTGTTTTAACTGGCTTTGTTTAGCGTCGTGACATTGCCGGGTAAAACTGGTGAGAGTCGGCAATCAGTCCGTTATTGCCGTTGTCGCCGGTTGGTCCGACGCAGACTCCGGCTATGATGTTGGTGCCGCCTGATCCGCCTGTGCCGGGTTTGCCTGACGATCCAGTGTAATACGACGTACCCTGTCCCAATACGTTGGAGCTGCTGACCAGAGCCACGCCAATTGCCGGGCCACCGTTGCCGCCTGCTGCTCCGCCACCTGCTCCGCCCGCTCCGCCGTTTCCGCCAGTGCCGCCATAACCTCCACTTTCGTTAGTTGCGCCACCGGCTCCGTCGCCGCCTTTACCGCCAGCGCCAGCCGCGCCGCCATTGCCACCGGCTCCGCTCATTCCGCCGACTACGCGCGAATCTGTCAGCGTCAGATTGGAATTCAGCAGAACGACGGCGAATGAAGCTCCGCCCTGTTGTCCGCCGTTTCCATTGGCTCCGCCGCAACCGCCAGCGCCGCCGCCTCCGCCTGAATTGCCTTTGTCTTCGGTCTTAACCCAGAAACAAACGCCAGCTTTGTATCCGCCTGAGCCGCCGCCACCTCCACCGCCGCCATTTCCGCCAGCCCATCCGTTACCGCCTGTGCTGCCGGTCCAGTTTGTGCCGGAAAAATTCCCGACCGTGTCGCCTGAAACGACGCCTTTGGAACCGCAGCTTGCGTTCAGGCCGCTTCCGCCGGTCTTGCCTGTATCACCTCGGCTTGACGGACACTCGGCGCAATTTCCATTTCCCCATTGTCCGCCACCTGCCCAGGTTCCGGTCGTGCCGGGCTGACCCTGATAACCCCAGCAACCGTTGCTGGGACAACTGGGATTGCAGTCAAAGGTAAAGCCGTGATCTACAACGCTGATGTTTTCTACGTCTGCCCCCTGCCCACCGGAAGTGGATTGGCAGGCGCTGACAGTTCCGCCGGTTCGTCCGCTGGCTTTGCCGCCCGCCGTGCCGTCAGCGCTTTTGCCGGGAGTGTTTCCCGTCGCGCCGTTTCCGGCAATGACTTCGGTGTTGAGCACCGACAGGCTGGGGCTGGCGCTGACTGTCAAAGTGACGCTGGCTGCTCCGTTTGTGCCGGTTGCGGCTGTGCCGATCAGTTTGAATCCCTGCAAAATTGTGGCGCTGTTGATTTGATCTGCGCTGACGGCGGCTTTGCCTCCGGCTGGAGCATTGATGACTGAGGTCAAACCGGTTGCCGTCACCGACAGGCATCCGCCGTAAACATTGACGCCGTTACGCAGTTGCAAGGTTTCGGTCACTTGATATTCAGCCCACTGCACCAAAACTCCGCAACCTGTTGCCGAGCAACGAGCTATGCCTTTGGAGATGGTTTTGCACGCTGCTGTAAAGCTGGCTCCGCAGGTCTCGCTGTCCGTGCCGTCGTTTGAAACGTAAATGCGGCTGGTCAGCGATGAAAGATTGGCGCTGCCACAGGTGACAGGATCATTGGCTGCGCGTTTGCCGCCGGGTTTGGGTTTTGGCCCGGTTGTCGATTTGGTCAAATCGCTGCCGCTGAGGTCGGTTCCTTTCATCGAAGCGAATTGAAAGTCAGTGCCGATCAACGATGCCTGCTTGATAGAAGCTCCATCCAGATCGGCCAGCGCCAGACTGGCGAATCCGCGGTCTGATTTGTTGAGCCGCGCGCCGTCCAGATTGGCTCCGGTCAGGTTGGATTTTGTCAGCACAGCGCCGTCCAGAATGGCTTTGCTGAAATTGGCTCGCGCCAGATTCGCGCCTGACAGGTTGGCGTTGGTCAGGTTCCTGCCTGAAAAATCCACTCCGTGCAGATCGCATCCGGGGCAGGAAAATGGAAGCTCGCCTGCCATCGCTCGCTGCGTCGTTGTGCCTGAAACAACCTTTGTTGATTCGGGCGGTTGCTGATTTGTGGACGGCGGAGCCTGTTGCTGCGACAGCGCAGGCCACGCCAGAAAAAATGCGATTACCGACAGAACACCGGCCAATGCCAGAGTTTTACTCAAATGGTTTTTCATAGTTCTCCTGGGGAAAGTCTTTCGGCGTAAGAGCATGGAGTTCAGGCTTTAGCCTGTGTTTAAAAGCAGGCTAAAGCCTGGACTCCATGCGTTTTTGCGTAAGTCCTAAGTTATTGAGTTGGCGTCGAGGGCGTCCATTCGCTGACCGATGGCACTGTGCGACCGGCTGGGCCGGTCGTCGCCGTGACTGGGCCTGCGTGATGGCCTTTGCCGTCTGTAACCATGTCGAAATTCAAGGTGTAGACCGTGTGCCACATATCCGCAGTCATCTTTGCGCCGATCAGGTCTTTGGCCGTCAGCAGCGGATTCTTAGCGGGTTTGGTTGCGCCGTACTGGTACACGTCCATGAAAAACAGGAAGTTGCCGGAGATGCTCGGGTCTGGCTGGTTATAGAGCACGTAGATGTAAGTCAGTTTCTGATCGCCCACGGCCACCATATCCAGGTAGTTGTTGTTGACCGGGTTGTCCAGGTACAGGAACGAAGTCGGCTGGTTGTTGTCGTCGAAGAAACGATTGACCGGATTGCCCATCAAATCGAAAGCTTGAATGCGCGCGACAACCGTCGTTGAAGTTCCGCCAGACCACTTGGTGTCTTCCAGCACCATCAGCGTGCCGTCGTAAGAGGAAGTCACGGCGATTGGATGGAACACCAAACCGGGACGATCTTTGTTCAGAGATTCGCCCGCATAAACACGAGCCAGCGGCACGTCCGAATCCTGAGCGCCGTCTGTCACCAGCTTGGCGATTTGGATTTTGCAGAACTGAGTGTTGACCGCGATGACGTTGCCCGAAGGATGCAACACAATCGAATCCGGCTGGAACTGGAACCGCGCGTAGCTCAACTGGTTTGAACTCATATTGAACGGAGTCGAATCGTCCAACGTGACTTTTCGCAGGTGAAAACCGCCACCTTGAGTTGGGTCAACGGCGGCTTTGGCCGGGTCAACGAAGTAATTGCCAAGCGGCACATCAGCCGGGTCTGCCACTGGGCGTCCGTTGGTTATTACCCACTGGCCGTTTTCCATCAGGAATTTGGGCGGGTAAGGGTCGTAAATCAACTGCGATTGTCCGTCCAGTCCGCAGGTAGGGAATTTCAGCGAAGTCATGGGCGTGCCGGGAATGTTGATGTTTTCCATCGCGTACAACTGTCCGCCCGCGCCACTGGCGCAGGAAGTGATGCCCATTCCGGCTGCTTTCCAGGCGAATCCGAGCATGCCTGAACGTTGGCTGAGCGTCAGCCCAGTCCAGGCGGAAATGGCATTACCGGTCGGTGAAGCGTTCGCCGGAACAAAAGCCGGAGCCGTCGGCGTCGCCGTCCATCCGTAATTGCCGTTTGTGTAAGTCAGCAATTGAGTGTGGCTGTATACGGTTTTGTCGGTCAGCGGCACAGGGAATTCGACCAGGAACATGTCTAACTGCTTCACGTCCGTTTCGTCGTTTTCCATCCATCCGGTGGTGGCTTTTCCGGCCAGCCAGTCGCCGACGTAAAAATCGGCTTCAAATTTCACCTGACCACCCAGCGTGTTGTTCGGGAAGGTGGCGTTGAGCGTCGTCGCTGTGTCGTCATCGGCGATGTTGAAATTGTCCACGACGGTGGCGCGCGCCTGATCCTTGTAAATCATCTTGACGGTGTAGTGGCGATTTTTGCCTTGCGGAAAAGCTTTGTTGCGAGGGTCTGGGTGAACCGTGACGTTGGTGGTGATTGTAAGCGCGATTTTGTTTTCGATGTTCCAGGGCGAAGTGGCGACTTCGATGATGGTTTCGGCAATCTGCGCGATGCCGGTGGCGATGTTCAGCGCCAGCACAATCCATCCGGCGAATGGAATTTGATCGGCGACTTCTTCCACTGCGATTTCGGCTTCGCACCAGACCAGAGCTTTGGTCGCAGCCTGGTTGAACAGCAGGCTCAGCAAACTGGTCAGCGCAGACCAGTTCATTTTCTTTTCGGCTGCGCTGGTTCCGAATTGAGCGCCGAAGAAAACTACGCCTGCGGTAATCAACCCACCGATGACTTTTGGATTTTTCAGCAAATCGTAAAGCGGCTTTTGAGTCTGCGCCGCTGCTCCGAAACCCAGCATGAAAGTCGGTATGGTCAGATTGCAGAGCGCAGTCATGACTCCGCCGACGATGGGGCTTTTCGGCCACGAATCGGCTCCGGTTCCCAAACCGGAACCGTAAACAGTGGCGCTGACGGCGTTGGCCGGGAAGGTTACTTTGACGCTCAGCTCTCCGTCTGGCGGAATCGGAATCGCCATGACGTTGTTTTTCGGCGAGATGAATCCAATGAAGCGCATATCGTCATACTGAATGTCCAGCGCGTTGATGATGTCGTCAATGAAGCCGCCGTCATCCGGTTTCCAGGTTGGAACGCTGATGGCGTTTCCGTCCGCGTCGAAAAAGCGAATGTACGCACCCAGATAGCGAATGTACTGATTGCTGAGGTCAATCTGAATCTGTCTGTTGGCGGCGTTCAATATCGAGATACTGGTTTTCAGTCCGCTGACATAATCAGTGTTGCTGATGGAGGCGTTCCAGTTGTCGCCTGCGACGGCTTCGCTGACGGCGATGTTGGCGACAGTCATGTTTGCTCTGACCAGAGATTGCGGGTCGTTGGCAACTTGCTGTGCAGGATTGGCTGGCGTCAGGCTGGTTCCTTGTTGAAGCTGCCATTTCTTGCCCTGCAAAGTCAGGTCGTTTTTCGTGACCTTCATCATCGCGGTCATTGCCGGGCCAGCGGCAGTTTGAATATCGCTGGTCGGTTCGTGTTTGTAATAAGACTTCGTGCCGTCGAATGTCGTCGCAGCGTTCTTCACGTTGTTGAGAGCCTTGTCCAAATCGGCCCCTGACAGCCCCATTGATTGGAAAATAGGCGTCGCGCCCTGCGCGTTGTTTTCAGGGTTAAAGGCAGGCGTGGTGGGAACCAGCCTGGCCCAGCCTGAAGTTTCGCTGGGTGCTCCCATCTGGCGCATCTGCGTTGCCAGATTGTTGATCAGGTTGCTGATTTCCTGATTGTCGGTCATGTAATCCATGATCGTTTGAGTAACAGTCGGGTCGTCGCTAATCAGGTCGGGGTGATGAAAAAGCATGGCCTGCGCGGTCGTTGTCCAATTGATCGGTTGGACGTGCGGCACGGCGGCTTCGGTGTTGAGAGAAAACGACTGTGCCTGACTGGCTTTTGGCGGAACGTGAATCGCCACGTGATGAACTCCGTGTTCGGCTTTTGCGCCGGGGAAGTTTTTCATCGTGTGTTTGATGTGAACGCGCGTCACGCGGTCGGCGGGTACAGTCGCAGGCAATTCGGTGAAATGCGTCAGATGATGATCGGGAATGTAATTCAAGTGCGGCGCGCTGGCTCGCAATTCGGCGCGGGTTTTTTCCGTATGCGGAACCAGCGGATGTCGTTTGCCGTGGGCGTGAACCCAATAATCTTCGCCGGGATGCGCGTCAGACAGGTCGGCGTGAAAGACAGTTTTCATCATAGGTCTGTCTGCTTTGTTTGAATTAGTTGAAGGCGTACTCATTGCGATTCTCCTTGGTTTGAGAGCGAAATGTCTGGGATGACCGTGCGCGGCGTATAGCTACCGCAAGCCTCGCGCACGATCTTCGGGATTTACAAAAATTGAAGTGCTCGAATGGACTTACTGGCTACCGGGGCATTGCGGGTTCGTCAGCATGATCCAGGTTTTGTTTTGTGTGTTGTAGGTCGCGCATTGGCTTTGTTGCAGGATGCTGGAACTGGTGGTCAGTCCCAGACCGGCGCATGAAAAAGTCGGGTTGCAGCCGACATAAAGCGATTGCAGGCTTCCTGAACCTTGCGGGTTGGGTTGCAGCGAAGCCACTGAGCCAATGTTGGTCAGAAAATTGTGGGACAGGTCAAGATAGCTAAGCCCAATCAGATTGCTCAGACTGGTTTGGAAATTGTCCAGCACGTTGGTCAGTTTGTTGTTCGACAGGTCGGCGTAAACCAGTGAAGTTTGAATTGGCAGATCGAAGCTGGCCAATTGATTGTTTGAAACATCCAGAATGGAAGGCGCGGCGTTGGCCGAAAAACCTATGTTCGTCAGTTGATTGCTGGAAGCGTCCAGATTGACCAGAGAACCCAGCTTGGACAGGTCAAGCGTGGTCAGTTGGTTGTTGCCCAGCTTCAGAGTCTGAATCGTCGTCAGTGGCAGACTGAATTGCACCAGTTTGTTGGCGGTCAGATCGAGTTTGATAAGGTTGGTGAATTTTTCCAATCCCGTCAGGTCGCTGATTCCCAGACCCGGACAGGTTACTTGCCGAATTTGCGACGCGGTCTGAATCGTCACATTGGCCGGTTTGCCGGGCAGAGTATTCGTGATGCAGGTTTTCAGGTTTTGATCCTTGAAGACTACGTTTTGGCTGGGATCGCTGCCGCAATCAGGCTTTGCCCAGACGGTAATCGTTCCGCCGCCGTTGCCGCACAAGCTGGTTTGCCAGTTGGGAATTTTCCATTGAGCGGGCGAACAATTGGCCGTGTCTCCGTTCGGACAGGTCAGCGTGACGTTCGTTGCCAGCAGAGGAAAAGTCACAGGGCCGTAAGCCTGCTGAGTCAACGCAATGGTTCCGCACCACGAAAAGCCATTTTTCGGCTGGCAACAATCGGCTGCTCCGGGCATGACTGCGGCAATGAAATTGGCGATTTGGACAGTGGCGTCTTTGAAGATTGCGCCGCCCAACTGAGCACAACTGAAATCAACGCCGGAGCCTCCGGCTGTCGGAATCGTCGTCATCGTCGAGCCTGAAAAATCCGCCTTTTGCAGAATGGCGCTGTTGAAACTGACGTTTTGCAGCGTTGCTCCGTTGAAGATTGCGCCGGGCATGATGGAACCGTTGAAGGTCGTTCCAGCCAAAGTCATTGAGCCATCGAAAATCGCTCCAGCCAGAATGACGTTGTTGAAGCTGACGAAATTGATGTGCGCGTTGGTGAACTTAACTCCCGTCAAATCGGTTCCGATGAAAGAGGCCGCCGCCACGGTCGGCTGTTGCGTGGCTTCCAGCGTGGCGTTTTGCAGACTGGCATTGGCCATTGTCGCCCCGGCCAGATTGGCTCCGGTCAGCAGGGCGAAATCCAAAACGGCGTTTGGCAAATCGGCATGCTGCAAATTGGCCAGCGTCAGATTGGCGATGGCGGTTGGCGCGGTCGAATCAGGAGCAGTGCAGCCGGCTGGGTTGTTGACTATGTTGTAACGGAACCGCGCGCAATCCAGCGACACGCCGTTCATTTTAGCCTTCACCAGTTTGACTCCGTTCATTGCCGTGTTGCCCATCTTGGCGTTAATCATTTGTCCGCCGGTCAGGTCAACGTTGGTCAGATTCGCGCCCCTGAAATCCAGCCCGTTGAAATTGGCATTAACCAGAATCGCGCCTGTGATGTCTTTGCCAGCCAGCGAAAAAGTGTCCGGCGAAAGGTTTTGAAAATTGGTGTCGGTGAAATCCACCTTGCCCCAGTTGTCTGTGGTGATGACGTGAACGTCAATCGTCGAGTTGATGAATTTTGTCCGGCAGCCATTACCTGCCTGAATTTTCTGCAATGGCCCAAAGGTCGCCTTAATCAGCGAAGTCTGCGAAAAATCCGCGCAATTGATTGTCGCAAAAGTGAAATCGGTTTGATCCAGTGTCGCGCCGATAAAGCTGGTTCCGGCCAGTGTCGTCTGAGTGAAATCCACAGACCCTTTGTCCGAAGGCCCAAGATCGGCTCCGTTGAAACAGGCTCCTGTCAAATCTTGGCTGGTGAAAATCGCGCCGCGCAGTTTGGCGTTCTGGAAGTTCGCGTTTTTCAGCGAACCCGGCGCGTCTGCATTGAAGTTGTGATTGGTCAGGTCTTGCCCACTGAAATTTGTCCCGCTGGTGTTGCAGGGCGGCGGCGCGACGGGCGCTGTTACCGCATTAGCTTTTATGGCGGTTGTCGTTTTCGGTGCAGAAGTGAGCGCGCCTGTTTTCCAGGCTGCGACGCCACCTCCGGCGACGGCCAGCACGGCCAGCGCGGGAGCCAGAATACGTTTGGCAAATGACGAATTGGTATTGTTGCTCGGTTCCATAAACACACATCAGCAAAAGATTCGGTAGACAGGCTTGCGCCTTTTCCGAAAAGGTTTGGGTTAAATTTGAACTTCACTTGGTAAACCGGAAGAATTAGACAAAATCCCTCATGCTTAGAGGAAAAAGTTGGAATTATTTTTCAGCGATGGCAGGCAAAGGCCAAGAGAGATTGTTGAAGTTGAGTTGCAGGGAAGCTATTGCAAAAGCGTGTTCGTCGTTCCGCCTTCAAGCGGCTGAAGCCGCGCAGCCGCCTGGCGGACCTACGAACGTTATTTTCCCAGAAGGCCTGAAAGCCAGTGAAGGACGTTGAGCAGAAACTGAGGATTTTGCTTGGCGACGGGCGCGTTCATGCCCATAGGAGATTTGTTCGGCCCCGCCAGTTGAGCTGAAAACATCGCGGCTTCGCCAAAGACGGCGACGCGGCCTTTACCGACTTTCAGCGTCGCGCCTTGCAACCAGCCTTTGATAGGGGTTTTCACCGTGTCTTTGGTGAAAGCCTCGCCAAAGGTTTTTGGCATATAGGCTTCGGCATCGTCGCTGAATTTTAGAATCGGCTGGCCGCCATCCACCTGAAAAGCCGAGCCGGTGAAGGTGGCTACGGAATCAATTTTCTCGCTGGCCGAGTGTCCTTGAGTAATTGGGTGAGCCAGCAACGAACCTTTTTTCAAATCGAAGATTAGCGGGCCGGGTGCTTCTTTTGGCTCACGGGCGTAACCGTTGTTGAAATGAATCCCAAATGCCGAAGCCAGTTTGTCGGCTGCGCCGGGGAAGGGAAGGTGATCGGCGATCAACAACAAAGCTCCACCTTCATTGACCCAATCGCGCACGGCAGCGACTTCTTCGTCGGTGAAGGCCGAAGGGTTTGGCGGTGACCAATCGTCTTTGTTGCTTTCGTTCAAGGCGTTGGCGATGACCAGAATCTTTCCGTCTTTGAGCGAATTCTTGCTGAACTTTTCTTTGGAGGCGTTGACGACATAACCGTCTCGGCGCAGCAAATCCGCGAAAGTCTGGTAACGACCGGAGGCCGTGTGAAAGTTGAAATGAGCTTCGTCCAGCAACACAACTGCGCCTTTGCCTTCGGCAAAAGCAGGCTTTTCGATTTTGGGTTTGAAATCGGAGTCAGGGACTTGTTGCGCGTGGGTGGTGATAACCACCGAACAGACCGACAGCAGCAAAAACAAAACGCTTGTTTTCAACATAAAACTCCTTTTTGATGGTTTATGGCAGGACGGTCTACGGTCAACGCGGATTTGAGCACAGCCATTACGGGCAGTCAATTTTATCGGTGAGAGAATGATCCCGGCTTGCAACATATTGTTTCGGCTGCATAATCTGCCATTCACTTGACAGCCCAAATCTGAAGGAAAGAGATTTTCCAACCTTTGCCGATGAAAAAACTGAAGATTTGTTATCACGGAAATTGTTTCGACGGAGCCTCGTCCGCCGCTGTCTTTTCACGCTTTTACCGGGAATGCATCCACCCTGACTGGGAACGTGGTTATCAACCGATGATGCATCGCGCCGGAGCCTTGTTCGACGAATCAGTTTTCGACGGCGACGAGAATGCAATAGTGGATTTCAAATACTGCCCATCAGAAAAACTGACCTGGTGGTTCGATCATCACAAAAGCGCATTTCTGACCGCTGAAGACGAAGCTCATTTCAAGGCCGACGCCAACGGCAGAAAGTTCGTGGACGCCAGCTATAAATCCTGCACGAGGTTCATTGCCGACATCGCCGAGCAAAAATTCGGTTTCGACCCAACGCCGATGAGCGAACTGTTGCTTTGGGCGAACAAGATTGACGGCGCGTTGTACGATGTTCCGGCGGAACCTGTTGAAATGAAAGCCGACGCTTTCCGGTTGGCTTTGGTGATCGAAAACACACGCGACCAGCAAATCATCGAGCAAATCATCACGGATTTGCAGTATCACTCGCTGGGCGAAATGGTTGCGTTGCCTTACATCGCCGAACGCATTGCGCCACTTCACGAACGTCATTTGCGCTCGATGGGAATCATCGAACGGGCTGCGCGAGTTTCGGGGCCGGTGATCTTTTTTGACGTGGTCGGCCACGATATGGAAGGCTACAGCAAATTCATTCCGTACTACCTTCACCCTGAAGTCACTTACAGCGTCAGCGTCAGCCAGTCGTCGTTCAGGTCGAAGATTTCGGTCGGCTCGAATCCGTGGTCGCTGCGTCCGCGAACTCATGACCTGGCGGCAATCTGCGAACGTTACGGCGGAGGAGGTCATGCGGTGGTCGCGGCTATTTCGCTGGCACCTGAAGAGCTTGAGACGGCGCGGAAGATCGCTGCGGAAATTGTTGAAGAGTTGCAGAAGTAAGGAGCATCAAGTTGGCAAAGAAGAAATCGAAAAATTTAGCCGAAGTTTCACCGGAACAGCAGTTGGAAATTCGCTCGACGCCGCGCGCGGAAATGAATCTGGTTCCGCTGGATACCTTTGCTTATGAACATCCCGGCAAGCGCATCGAGATTGATTTCACCATTCCCGAATTCACTGCGATTTGTCCGTTCAGCGATTTCCCGGATTTCGCCACGCTGCATTTGCGTTATGTGCCGAACCGGCGCTGCATCGAACTGAAATCGCTGAAGCTTTACATCAATTCGTTCCGCGAGGTGAAAATCTTTCACGAACACGTGGTGAATGTGATTCGTGATGATTTCGTTGCGGCTTGCGACCCGTTGGAGTTTCATCTGGAAGGCGATTTCAACGTTCGGGGCAACATCAAGACGGTTGTTCGCACCAGCTATATCAAGCAGGAAAAGCGAAAAGGAAAGAACTAACGCAGTTTTGGTGTCGTAGTCGAGATGAACAAGCTACCGGCTTGTTGCACCCTCAAACTTCAAGGAGACCCAAAAATGTATTGTCCAAAGTGCGCTGCTGAATCTGTTCCCGGTCAACGTTTTTGCCGCAATTGCGGAACCAATCTTGGCGTGATTCTTGATGCCGTCGAAGGCAAGCAGCCGGGAGCAATAGATTTTGAAGCCTTGAAAAGCAACTTGCGCGAACTTGGTTCAAATCTTCGCGCGGGTTTTGAGCAGGCCAGCGCCGGTTTCAAAAACACCAAAAGACTTGATCCAAATCAGCAAGGCTCGCAGATAGGCCAGCCGGGTAATTTCCCTCCGCAGCAAGTTGTGCTGGCCGACATGGCGCGCGACCTGAAAAACTCCATCAAGAAAGAAGTCGGCAAAGGTTTGCGCAAAGTCCGTGTGGCCAATTCGCGCAAATACAGTTTGCAGCAAGGCGCACTTGCAATTTTCAGCGGCGGCGCTTTGATGGCTGTTTGGAACATTCTCCTGAATGAAGCCAATGGATCGGGATTGCTGGCCAGTTTGGAATCGCTGATTCTGCAAAAGACCCATTGGGAGATTGTTGGATTGGTTCCGGTTATCAGGCAGCTTTGGTTGTTGGGATTGATTCCGGCGGCCAGAGGTGTGGCTCATCTTTTGAACGGCATTTTTTTCGCGCCGAAACTGGAAGAGCTTGAAATGGAGGAGACTCCCGATCAGCAACAGAGTTATTACTATCCGCCAGTTTATGGAGCTCCGACTTATGGCGCTCCGGTTTCAGCAGTGCCGCCAGCCAGTCACATTGCAGCCAGCACCACCAACGAACTGAACGAAAAAATGGGAAGTGTTGGTCAACAGAGCGTGACCGAAGACCCGACGATGCGTTTCGGCGCGAAAGAATCGCAATAATCCGACAACCAACCATACAGCCAGCATGAAGTCATCAGTCTCCGTTTGAATCCTGCGCCGATTGATTTAGACTACGGGCGTTTTGGGACTGTTCTTTGGCCATAAGCCAGGAACGAATGACAGCCGGTACGCAAGCTTTAGACTTCAAAAGGGGTCGAACGGACATCAATGACTTTCTGCACTAACTGCGGCAACAAACTAACTGCGGGAGCGACAAAGTGTGACGCCTGCGGCACTGGTTTAGTCGCCACAAAACTGACACCGCCAGAAGCCCTATCTCACGACACTGCCGTTTCAAAAACCGATAACCTGAAAACAAGAATCACTCCGCCGTCTGATTCAGGTGATGCGGGAGGAAGCGCAAGCCCTTCTGTAGCGATTGGGTTACAGGTTGGACGTGTGTTGGGTGGTCGCTATCAACTTGATTTCTGCATTGGCAGCGGAGGAATGGGCGAAATTTACCGCGCTCGCCGGTTGCACATCGGTGACACAGTGGCCGTCAAAGTTCTGCGGCCTGATGTGATCGGAAACGAAAAGACTCGCCAGCGTTTTTACCGCGAAGCCCGCGCCGCCGCGATGCTCCACCATCCGAACGCTGTCGTCATTCACGATTTCGGCGAAGACACGGACGGCACGGCTTACATCGTGATGGAGTTATTGACCGGACGCAGCCTGCGACAGTTGTTGGTCAGCGACGGCACGATCGCGCCGAAACGGGTTTACGGCATTATTCGCCAGGCCTGCGCGGCGTTGGACGCAGGTCACCGCAACGGCATCATTCACAGGGACATCAAGCCTGACAACATTTATCTGCTGGATACTCACGACGACGAAGACCACATCAAGATTCTGGACTTCGGCATAGCCAAGTTGAATGACAAAGCTCTTGATTCGCTCAGCGTGGAAGAACAGCGATTGACCAACGTCGGAACCATCATCGGCACTCCGCATTACATGTCGCCCGAACAATGTCAGGGCGAAGAAGCAGATGCGCGGTCCGACATTTACAGCCTCGGCGTCGTGCTTTACGAAATGCTGACCGGCGTTGTGCCGTTTCTGGCAAAGACTCCAACCGGCGTGGCGATCAAACACGTCACTGAAGCTCCACGCGCTTTGCGGGAACTCAATCCGGCAATCAGTCCTGCGATTGAAGCTGTCGTGCTGCACGCGCTGGATAAAAATCCGAACACTCGCCCGCAAACTTCGCTTGAACTGTCGCGCGAATTCGACAGCGCGCTTCGCCACGAAGCAAAATACGAAGATTCGACTGCGGTGCTGTACAAGTCCGGCGAACGGCCAGGCGAGAAAAGCGCTTCTGATACTCAGGTCACCGATGAAAGTCGCGGGACTCAGATTTTGCCGCAGGCAAAAGATACTGGCAGCCAACGCCCAGTTGGAACTCCGCAGAGTTACGATACTGTGATTGCGCCTCCATCTTCGACTGATGTCCTGGGACAACAGGCAACGGGAGTGCTGCCGTCTTCTGACACTGATGTGCTGGAAGATGCAAAAAAGACGGGGGAACAACGGTTTGGCACGGTTGACCTGAAAACTCAGGTGATGGAATCGCCTGAACCGGTAGCAGAAAAGCCGGAAACAGTAAAGCCCGCTCAAACCCCTGCTCGCACGACGAAAATTGTTCCCGATGAAGAACCGGCCAAAGTCGCTTCACCGCAAAAGCCGGGTAAGAAAGTCGAAAAAGACAAAAAAGCGAATGTTGTCCAAGAGAAAAAAGCTGATGCGGTAAAACCGGCGGCTAAAGCCGATCTGCCACCTTCTGTTAGTAAAGCCACGGTTGCGGCTGCTGCAACTCAACCAAAATCACGCATTCCTTTACTGGCAGGAGTTGGCGCTTTGTTAATTGTCGTTGCTGTTATTGGCGCGTGGCTGCTTGGCAGCGGAGGCGAAAAGACAGAAGCTCCCTCAACAAAGACGACTTCTCAAAGCACTACGACTGGAGCGACAACTTCCTCGCCGAATACGCAATTTCCTCAACAGTCTGCGCCGGAAGGAATGGTGATGATTATCAAAGGCGTGCTGAGAGTTGGGCGCGACGACGGCAAGGAAAATGAAGCTCCAGCTCATGTCGCGAACCTTCAAGCGTTTTATATCGGCAAGACAGAAGTCACCAACGAAGAATATCAGGCATTCGTCACTCAAACCGGGCATCTGGCTCCTGCACAGTGGGGCGGGAATGCTTTCCCGGCTGGTAGCGAAAAACTTCCGGTCACGGGGGTTAGCTGGGAAGACGCCAACGCCTTTGCCAAATGGGCTGGTAAGCGTTTGCCTACCGAAGAGGAATGGGAATACGCAGCCCGCGGATCGAATCCTGACAACCTTTATCCGTGGGGGCCGAAATGGTTGGACGGCGCTGCCAATGCGATCAAAGATACTGGCGGAGCTTCCCAACTGATGCCGGTCGGCCAGCTTGCCAGCGGAGCCAGCCAGTTTGGGGTTTTGGATATGATCGGTAATGCCTGGGAATGGACTGCCAGCGATTACAAAGAATACCCTGGAGGCAAAGTCATACCGCCCGTGGCTGGGTATAAAAACCTGAAAGTAATTCGCGGAGGTTCATTCGACACAATTTTTTCTGATGCAACTGCTACGCTCAGAACCGGCTGGCCTGCCAGCCGCAACGATTGGCCGAAAGGTGTAGCCCCGGATTATTCAAAAACCGGTTTTCGCCTTGCTCAGGATGCAAACTGACGCGACTGATTCAACCGGAAAAGTTCTTGTAAGGATTTAGAGCTATGAAGAGTCAACTGAAGTTTTTGTCTGTTGCCATTGGGGCGTTGATTCTATTTACTTTGTTCAGCGCCGATCTAAAAGTTTACGCGCAAAGCGGAAGTGGCGAATTGCCAGGCGCTAAACCCGCGCCAACTCCAAAAGGAGGGGCGAAGGCGACCGCCAAACCCGCAGCTCCCGTGACGCCGACTTTGGCTTTCGATCAAGAATCGAAGGGCAAGCTTGATCCGCGCGGTTCTGAAAAAGAAGGCGGCAATCTGGTCGAAGATCACATTCTGAACGCAAAGAGCGAAGACTTGCTAACTTTTCAGCTTCAAAGCGCGGACACGAATCTTAGTCTGCAAATACGCGACAAAGACAAAAACGAAATTGCCGTGACCAAGGATTCGACCACCGGAGATTTCAAAATAAATACTCCGAACGGCGGTTTGCCAGCAGATGGCGAATACAGAGTTCGTGTCGTGGGTGCAGCCGGCAAAACGGCAATTCCGTTTTCACTGAAAGTCGTGCGCGTCGGTTTGACTCCGAATGTTTACAACGAACGCTTCAATCAGATTGTCATCAATTATCGTGAAAGCGACCCGGCCTCCGTGGATGAAACCATGGCCAAGCTTGAAGAACTGACGAAAGATGACAGCAGCAAACCCGGCGCGTTTGAATTGCTTGGCATCATTTACCTGTATAACAAGCCGGACATTGCCAAAGCCGAACAGGCCATGGATCAGGCAATCAAATTGAATGGCGCGGCTGTTGTCAAAATCACTTACGATGGGCAGTGGCGGCGAATGGCTAAACTGAAGGCGGGTAAGTTCGGTTGGCAGGACGCCAGGACAGGATGGTTGCGTATTCGCCCTGGCCAAGTGGATTTGACTGACCCATCAAATAAGATATTGGTTACAGTTGTTGGATCACAAATTACAGAACTGTCAAAAATTCTGACCGCCAACAGCAACCTGATTACAGTCAGTGGCGAGCGTCGCCAATTCATTTTTGAACCCGGCAGTGGTAAGCAGGAAGAAGCTGATTTGGTAATCAAACTAATTCAAACTCACGTAATGAAAAGGACAAATTAGGTGATAGGTGGCAGGTGATAGGTTGTGGATAACTCATGGGTTTGACCACCAACCACCAACCGCCAACAACCAACCACCGACCATGAATTTATGGGGAGGCCGGTTTACCGGCGAAACCGACCGACATTTTGCGGCCTTCAATGCCAGTTTTCGCTTTGACCGCCGACTTATCTTTTCCGACTTGCAGGCCTGTGCCGTCCACGCAAAAGCTCTGGGCCGAGCAGGTGTTTTGCCAGACGCCGAAGTTGAAGTTATTACTCAGGGGCTGCAGAAGATCGGCGAGTTGATCGCCGATCCTGCTTTCCTTGACCGCGCCGACTTTGCCGCGACTGAGGATGTGCATAGCTTCATCGAATCGCGACTGGTCGAACTGATTGGACAAGTTGGTTACAAGCTGCACACGGGACGCAGTCGCAACGATCAAGTCGCCGTTGCCACTCGATTGTTTCTTCGCGGCGAGATTGAACGCCTGGACGAGGTTATACGCGATACTCAACTGGCGTTGATCGAACTGGCCGAAAAATACTCAGAAGACCCTCTGCCCGGTTACACTCACCTGCAAAAAGCCCAACCTGTTCTGTTTGCGCATTACCTGCTGGCTTATTATCAAATGTTGTCGCGTGACCGCGCCAGGCTCAGCGATGTCAAAAAGCGGGTAAATGTTTTGCCACTGGGTTCGGGCGCTCTGGCTGGTACTAACTTCCCGGTTGATCGCGAATGGATGGCGGCGGAACTTGGTTTTGATTCAGTCACTCGAAACAGCCTGGACGCTGTCAGCGACCGCGATTACATCATTGAATTCGTTGGCTTTGCGGCGACGACGATGATGCATCTGTCCCGGTTAGCCGAAGATTTGATTATTTACTCGACTCAGGAATTCGGCTTTATCAAACTCGGCGACGCCATTTCCACTGGCAGCAGCCTCATGCCTCAAAAGAAAAACCCGGATTCACTGGAACTGATTCGCGGGAAATCAGCACGCGTCTTTGGCCATCAGATGGCCATGCTGACAATGACCAAAGGTTTGCCGCTGGCTTACAACAAAGACTTACAGGAAGACAAAGAAACTCTTTTCGACACGATTGACACCTTGTCCGACAGCTTGCGTGTGACTGCCACCGTGCTACGCAACATTGAACTTAATCGCGAACGTGCTCGCGCGGCGGCCATTCGTGATTACACAAATGCAACCGACCTGGCAGATTATCTGGTCCGTAAAGGGCTGGAGTTCCGCAAAGCCCATGACGTCATAGGACGCATAGTAGTTTTTGCAATTGAACAGGGCAGGGAACTTGGCGAATTGACATTGGCTGAATGCCAACAGTTTTCGCCGTTATTCAAAAATGATTTATTTGAAGCAATCTCACTTCAAAGCTCATTGGCAGGGAAAAAGCAAACAGGCGGGACTTCACCGGAGCAAGTTAGTAAAGAATTGCTGCGAGCAAAAACTGAATTGGGTATTTAGGAGTGTAAAACTTACCCTGGAAAATCATAGAGCCGACCGGAAGCTTAGGAACTATCTCGGTCGGCTCGAAAACTGCTGATGTCCTCACCCCATCAACAGTCAGATTGTGCATACTTTTGCCACATGGTGTTTTGACTGTCAAGTATAAAATTAGAAAACTTGATACACCTTGCTGATAGCGATCGTGTAATAAATACGGTTTGACGAAGGTGGTAGCCTTGTGTAAGATTCGCCTCGTTTGATCAGAGGATTTCTGTATTCTTTTCAATGCTGGTCAATTACTGAAAGCTTTTCCTCCATTGCCTCCATCGCTTTCGGACTAGCGCCAAGATTTAGCCGACTTAGCTCAGTTGGTAGAGCGACTGATTCGTAATCAGTAGGTCACCAGTTCAACTCTGGTAGTCGGCTCCACTTACTTTATAGCAAATGCTGCCCCCCAAAAGGCGAATAAGCCAATCCAGTAAGCCCGGTGCTCTCCTGCTAATGACAACTCACACAGCTACACACAATCAAACAAGCAGGTTGATCTGCGTTGATCGCTGACAATGACCATTACTGTTCTCTCGTGCTGCCCTAATAAACCAAAAGGAGTTGTTGAATTATGTCTTTATTGAGGGGATACCTTCGACTTTCGCTCACTCGTTTAACTAAACAATCAAAATTTGCCACTTTAACCGTTGCGCTGGGCTTCCTGGCTTTCTTGTTCTTATTGGCGCAAACAGGCGGGTTGGGTTTTGCTGCAAAACGATCTTTGGCAGATACCAAAGATTCATCAGCCAACAAACCGGAAGCCGCCGCGTCTTTAGAAAGAACTGTTGGAAGAGCAGCTTCATCCACGACTCCAACCACCAATCTGGAACCTTTGCAGACTTGCACAGTCAATTGTGGCGCGACAGTTCCCGCCACTGGTGGAGCCAACGCGGCGATAAATTTTGCCGCCACGGCAACGACCAACGGCTGTTCGACACAGCCGACCTTCGAATGGAATTTTGGCGACGGCACCGCGCGCTCGACTCAGCAAAACACGACTCACCAGTATTCGGCTGCCGGGACTTATAATTGGTCATTAACCACAAGTGTCAGCACTGGCTCCACGATGATTGATACCGTCGCCGGAGGTCTTGGCGAAGGCAACATTGCCACGCAATCACCTTTTGGTGTTTTGGTTGCGGCGGCACGTGATCCGCAGAACCGAGGGTTGTATGTTGTTGATGTCATCGGTGGCAACGCATTGATTAGATTCATTAACACCAGCGCTTCGGCAGTGACAATTGCAGGGAAATCCATTGCGCCCGGAACGGTTAGGGCAATCGCCGGCGGAGGTTCTGAACTTGGCGTGGGGATTTTGGGAACAAGAGCCGATCTGGGCGCCGTCACAGGTTTAGACGTCAGCCCTGACGGAAACCTGCTTTACTTTAGTGGACAGATAGATCAGCAGGTTCGCGCGCTCAACGTTTCCGCCAATGCGATAACGGTTGCTGGAGTTTCTGTTGCTTCCGGCAACATTGGCTTATTGGCCTCTGGGTTTGGTGAGGGGTTGAGTGGGATAGTCGTTCACCCGACAACTGGTGAAGTTTATGCCGCTGATGCGACTCCGGGGGTAAACAAGATTTTCAAAATTTCGACGGCTGGAGTGGTTACGCCGTTTGCAGGCAATAGCGCTGCCACCAAAGATAGCGATGCTTTCCAGGGCGGTCAGGCGTTGAATATCCCTTTGTTGCAACCACGCGGAGTGGAGCTGGATAGTTCCAATCGTCTTGTCATCGCTGACACCGGTCACGGACGAGTCATCCGAGTTGAAACCAATGGTGCAGCGAATCTGGTCAGCCAGTTTACGATTGCCGACGGACTTCCAAATCCATATCCGGTTGGCCTGAGCGTGCAAGGCAGCAACATATACGTTGTGCTTGGCAATGAGCAGACTGTGGTTCGATTGAATGGTGGAGCCCCAGTCGTTGTTGCTGGCCAAACTGGTCAATCTTGCGATTATTCGGTTTCGAGTTGCGGCGATGGTGGAACAGCCACAAACGCGCTTTTCGGTTTTTCAGGCAGCACGGGAAACCCGCCGCTGGCCGGAATCGCCAGCGACAGTACAGGCGTTTTCATTCTCGATCAGGGGTTGACCGGCAGAGGCCGTATCAGATTCCTGAACACTTCAGGCAGCGGAGTGACTGTTGCAGGCGTAACCGTATTGCCTAATGCAGTTGATCGGATTGGCGGAAACGGCTTGTCCAGTCCTTACGATGGAGGATTGGCGACCAGCGCGACTTTCAATGCTCCGGTTGGAGTGGCAGTGGATGCCAACGGCAATTTGTGGATTGCCGATCAGATCAGCGCGCGCTTGAGATTCGTCAATCGTGGTGCTACTTCGACCAAGATTTTTGCAGGAACCGTTTCAGAGCAAACAGTTGCTCCCGGAGGAATTGTCACTGTCAATAAAAACGTAGGTTCCGGTGCCAGCGACAGCGTCCCTGTGATTCAAGGCCGGATTCAATTATCCGCAAGGTTTGTTCATCACCAATCAGGGAATTTACGTCGCCGATTCGTTGGGTGGGCCAAACGTGCCAATGCAAGTAATGGCCGCCGAACCAGCATTCTCAGGTTCATCAATACCACTTCCAATACAGTGACTCTCTTTTCCGGCGCGGCTTCACCTGTCAGCGTTCCCGCCGGACAAGTTGCCAAAATTGCGGGTGGCGGCGAATCCACCACGGTCAACGGTGATGGAGGATTTGCGCTGGCGGCGGGATTCATTGGCATGTCCGGCGTCGCGGTTGATGCCAACGGCAATATCTTCACCGACACCGGTCAAAATGCCGTTCGCAGAATCAATGGTCAGGTTTTCCAGCATATTGACCGGCAAACAATTCTACACGGGTTTGGGCATAGGCCCGGACAATCGAATTTATGTTGCCAACTACACAGACGGAACCGTGTTGCGTGAAAACACGGCTGGAGGCGGGACTTTTTCAGGACTCGTTTCGGGGTTGAATAAACCACGAGACGTGGCCGTCGCGGCAGATGGCACGGCTTATGTGACTGTTGGCCCCGCAACTGGTGTAACGGCAAACAACCAGATAGTTCAAATCAATGCAGGCGGAACGGCGACGGTAATTGCCGGTTCGGCGGCGGGGTTCAATGGTGATGGCGGAGCGGCTTCAGAGCGCGCAAATCAATATCAACCTTCACCTTTGGTTGTCAGCAGTGGCACCACAAATCAATTGCCGGAAACGGTCAACATTACCGTTGGTCCGACTGGCGAAATCTTTTTCTCCGGATAGTCAACAACAACCGCATTCGCCGAATCAGTCCAAGCACGGTTAATTGTTCCAAGACTGGCACGATCACAATTCAGGGTGACAACCCATGCCTACGCTGGCCTTGTTGAATCAACAACGCCTTGGTCGGAGGCGGCGCTCTGACGCTGGCTGTCGAAGGAACAGGATTCATTCCGTCATCGAAAGTTCGTTGGAACGGACAGGATCGGGCGACAAACTTTGTCAGCAACACTCAGTTGAGTGCTTCGTTTCAGCCGCCGACCTGACTTCCCCTGGAGCGATCTGTAACGGTTTTCAACGGCACGCCCGGAGGCGGTACATCCAACGCGTTGGTATTTACTGTTTCCTCTTCCAAATCCATTGCCTTCAATTAGCAATATAACTCCGAACTCGGCCGTGGATGGCGCGCCATTCGCGTTGACTCAACGGCTCGGTTTCGTTAGCACCTCTACTGTTCGATGGGATGGTCAGAATCGGCAGACTGAATTCGTCAGCAGTTCAATTGCTTCGCGCTCAGGTTTTGGCTTCCGATCAGTCGGAACAGGTCAGGCCAGTGTAACGGTTTTGAATCCGTCGCCGGGCAGTAGCGCATCCAACGTTGCTACCTTCACCATCACTGCTGGGCAAAACCCGTCACCAACTTTGACTGGGATCCAGTCCGAGCACAGCTAATGCGAGGAGGCGCAGCTTTCACATTGGCAGTGACCGGAACGGGTTTTGTCGCAAGTTCCAAAGTGCGCTGGAACGGCGGGATTTGCCGACGGTTTTTGGAAGCTACGCTTTTGAATGCTTCGGTTCCGGCCAGTTTGATTGTGGCTCAAGGCACGGCGCAGGTGACTGTCTTTACGCCAACGCCAGGAGGTGTATCTACATCACAAGGCTTCACGATTACCGGCGGAGTGCCTGCGGTGGCCACAGTCTCGGCTGCCAGCTTCCTCGGAGCCGAGCTTGCGCCGGAATCCATCGTCGCAGCTTTTGGTTCCAACCTGGCAACGGGCATTGCCGTGGCTTCATCGGTTCCGTTACCGACGACCTTACTTAAGCACAAAAGTGGCTGTCAAACCAGTGCAGGAACTTCGCGTGACTCCGCCTGTTCTTTGTCGCGCCGAGCCAGGTCAATTACCAGGTTCCGCCTGGGACAGCCGCTGGCATCGCAACGGTTACAGTGACACTTAACAGCAGCGTCGTGGCAGTGGGGACGATCAACATTGCCAAAGTCGCTCCGGGATTGTTCCGAATTACCAACGCCAGCGGACAAGGCGTTGCCGCTGCGGTGATTTTTAACGTATCCGTAACGGCGTGCAAACTTATGAGCCAGTGTCGCAATTCAGCGGCGGCTCGCGGGTTCCTAGACGTTGATCTGGGACCAGCAAGTGACATTGTCTACCTGTTGCTGAATGGAACTGGTCTGCGTGGACGCACTTCTGCCGGAAATATCTCCGTCAGTTTGGGTGCGCTAGCATCAAGGCCTTGAATGCGAACAACTTCGAGCCGCTTTTGCCGTAGACGGATTCGTTGGTCTGGATCAGGCCAACGTGCTCTTGCCACGGACCTTGATTGGAGCCGGTTTGATCAACGTGTCGTTGACGGTTGACGGCAAGCCATCAATCGGCCCATCAACTCAGATCAAGTAATAACTTGGTGCGTAAACGTGGGCGAGCGGCATTTGCAATGACCGCTCGCCCTTTGTCCTTTTCTAAAATTTCGATTGCCCGTCTCAGCCGACTCAGATTAAACTCCATTTCGCCTCGCAAGGCCCCGCAAGGTTGGATCACTAACCTGCACTTGATCTCGTACCCGCTCGAATCTTCAATCAACGAAAACTTTTAACGGTTCGAGCCATCTGCCGAAATTCGCTCAAGTGGGAGATCACTTTCAATCATGGCTATTTTTCAAGACATCCCTGTAAACGGTGGCGGCGATACGATTCGCGCCGCTCAACGAGAAATCATCAACCGCGCTAACGCCAATCACCTGACAGCCGATGGATGGTCGCTGGCTGAACTTAGAACTGATGACAGTGATTTTGAATGGCTGCAAAGCTGGGCACACATGCTGGATGAAGAAATAGCCAGCCGCTGGTTGTTGCCGGGGCAGACCGCCGCTTTCTGGGGAAACCCTCAGACGCGCCGCGCAGGCATCGGAGTGCTGGTGATGATGTTGGCAGCCGAGCAAAAACGCCGTGGCCTGGTCGGCGACGATGACTGGATCACAGTCCTGTCGTCTCTTTTCAGCGACCAGACGCGACCAATTCTTTTCAAGGAAGGCAGCTTCGCGCCGCCGCTTATCGGCTCGATGAAAGAAGCTTCAATGCGATTGCGACTTCGTGTCGGCCAGGGGTGGGACTCGTTCGCCGCCCAACGCGAAGGCATCGCTCTGCAAGTCGGATTGACCGAACCCGATCTGGCCGAACAATTCCCGCAATGGTTGAAAACTCTGGACATACCCGAACACATCACCGCGCTGCTTGACCCGGTCAATGGCAGCGACAGCTTTCTGCATTTGTGGCAAAGCTGCCGCGATTATCTACAAGGTTTTGTGAACGAAACCGACTTGCGCGAAACGCTTGAAACCAACGTCTGGATTTTGCCGCGCTGGGTGAACAAGATGGTCGCCGCGCTTAAACCGTTACGTCAGGAACCAGCCGAACCCGAACCCGCTGC
>JBGAPB010000390.1:0-3764 GCA_044221525.1 Blastocatellia bacterium
CTATGAAACGACGTGAGGTTTTACGTTCGCTCTCGCTGGCTGGTGGAGCCTCGTTGCTTGCCGCCAAAGAATCGCTGGCTGAAACGCTGGCCCCAAACCCGGCTTATACCCAAGCCGTCAAGGGCACTGCGCCGGTAAAGATCAAAGACATCAAAACGATTATGACTGCGCCAAATCGCATTCGTCTGGTCGTAGTCAAAATCGAAACCACTGAGCCGGGCCTGGTTGGTTGGGGATGCGCGACGTTTACGCAACGCGCGCTGGTTGTTCAAACGGCAATTGAAAAATATCTGCGCCCGTTTCTGATTGGCCGAAATGTGGATGAGATCGAAGACATCTGGCAGTCGTCGTATATGAGTTCGTACTGGCGCAACGGCCCTGTGCTCTTTAACGCCATGAGCGGCGTGGACATTGCGCTCTGGGACATAAAAGGCAAAAGAGCCGGGATGCCGGTTTACCAATTGCTTGGCGGCAAAGTTCGGCACGGCGCGGACTGTTATTTTCACGCGGCTGGCAAGGACTTTGCCGAATTGAGCGACCGCGTCAAAGGCGCGATTGACCAAGGATTCCGACACGTCCGTATTCAATCCGGCGTCGAAGGTCTGGCGACTTATGGCGCTGGCGGAGCCAATCGCGGCACAGGGGGAACGGCTCCAGCCAGTGACGAAGCCATAGGCCCAACCAATCCCAAAGCCATCTGGGAATCATCCAAATACGCGCGCATGGTTCCGCGAATGTTTGAAGCCATGCGGAAGCAGTTTGGCGAAGACATAGAATTTCTGCACGATGTGCATGAGCGCGTGACGCTGCAACAGGGAATTCAGATTTGCAAAGATGTTGAGCAGTACAAACCCTTCTTCATCGAAGACCCGTTTCCACCCGAAGAAAACGATCACTTCAAGCTGCTTCGCAGTCAATGCAACACCCCGATTGCGATGGGTGAATTGTTCAACACTCAGCACGAATACCTGCCGTTGATTAAAGACCGGCTGATTGATTTCATTCGCATTCACATCTCGCAGATCGGCGGTCTGAGTCCGGCGCGCAAGGTTGCGGCATTGAGCGAATACTTTGGAGTTCGTACCGCCTGGCACGGCCCCGGCGATGCTTCGCCGCTGGCTCACGCCGCGCAACTGGCCATCGAATTGTCGAGCTACAACTTCGGCGTTCATGAAGGCAGCGGCTTTCCGAAAGAAACTCAGGAAGTTTTCGTCGGCTGCCCAGAAGTCAAAAACGGCTACATGCTGGCGCAGGAAAAACCAGGACTGGGAATCGAAGTTGATGAAAAACTGGCTGCGAAATATCCGGTTGTGGATAACCCGCCTAACTTCGATTACTCCTGGGGTACGACCCGGCGTAAGGATGGAACGGTTATCAGGCCATAAGTCGAAAGGTGTTCCGGGCAAAAGAGTGGGGCTGTTGAATTTTGGTTCAACAGCCCCTTTTAAGCTTTTAAGAAAGGAGGAGGCTCTAAGCCCATGACGAACGAAGAAGTATCTTTTACTGCTCTGCCAACATTTACTGATTGTGGCAAATGTTCAGCGGATTGTTGCCGTTGAGCAAATCGAAGATTTTGGTCAGTGCGATCTGATCCTGAACATTGTTGCTGGAAACGCACAACCGTGCTTCGCGGTAAAGGTCTCCAAGCAATGATTCGGGACTCAAAACAAAACCGTTTGAAAGCGTGACCGCATCGAATACCAGGTTGTAACAAGTCAGCGGGCCTTGCATAGCGTAAAAAACCTTGGCCGAACCGTCGCCGCCGGCATTCAGCATATTCAATTGCGCTGCGACATATTCCTGATTGAACTGTTGCAACGGAGTGAAACCGCCCCTGAGCGCGATTCCGAGCGCCTTTCTATCAGTAGTGCTGACCGGATGATTGAAATTCACGCCGCCAATAATCACAGTTCCGCGCGGCAAGCTGTCTATGTTCAATTTGAAGTATTGCGGAGAGCGATAGCAGATTGTGTTGCATTCGCCGCCTTCGCCGCCGCCTGGGTTTGGTTCTTTCGGGCGCGGCAAATTCACGACCGGGAAAGGACATTCGGATTTGCAGGGGAAGCCGGTTGGAAAACCGCTACGCAGGTTTTTCAACAAACCGACACCGTTCTGATTTTCATCACCCGCAACTCGATTGCGATTGACCACCAGATCAGTGACAACCACCGAAGTCATGCCGGAATTGTCTCCACGCTGAATTTCGACTCCAACCTGAAAACAGCCTTGCAACTCTGAAAAGCTGTGCATCGGCCAGGCCATGGTCAGCAGGTCGGTTCGCTCTCCGCTTTCACGCGCTGTGGCTGCGTAGGGAATGAAACCTCCCTGCGGTGTTGCCGGGCCAGTGGCGTAACGGTCGTTGACGAACAACATCAGGTCTTTGTGCAGTTGAGTGACTTCGATGCCGTGCGGAACCTGTGTAAACAGAGCGATTTCCGGCCCAGGTTTGCCATCGGGAAATCGCAGGAACAAACGAACCTTGTCGCCGACCGCTCCCGAAGTCCCGGCAATGACCAAGTTGCCGTCCCAGATGGATTCGGCGCAGGTTAGAGCGGTAATTTTGGCGTTGGCGGTTGAAAGCGAAATGCCCTGCGGTGAAGTGTTTTGAAGACCGCCGAAACTTACTGGATCGGCACCGAAAGTGTCTATAGTGACAGGAAAGACTTTTGTTCCCTCTGTCGCATCGCCTATGGCCATTTGCATCGGTTGCGACAGCAGGTAAAGGTCGCCGTCCGGCAGTTGAGGCGTTTTCTCAAAACCGTGAACGACTGCTGGTATGTTGAGACGTAAAATTTCTGCGGCTTGCGCGGGAGTAGATTGGCGGCCAGAGCCGGGTGAGAGCAAAAAGACGCCCGCCAACAAGCTGAGTAAAACAAAAGAAAGAACAACCTGATACTTCTTCATACAAAAATCCCTTCCCTAGCGTCCGTCCGAAACTGCGGCAGTCAGTTGGGGGGAGCTATGGTTATTGGCACCATAGTTTTTATTGAGACAACTTATTACTTGCTACCAGTGATGCGCGCATCATAAGCGTCCGGTAATTGCGCGATCAAGAATTATGCCGAAAATTATCATTAAAACCGGAATCCAGTTGTCTGTTGAATCTGGTGCCGAAAAGCTTGCTTCAGTCAATCTGCCTTAATATGTCAATTTAACTATCAATTCGGCATCGGTCGGCCTGTCATTTGAACTGACTGGTCATCAGTGCCGACACTTCATTCGGTCGCTTGACCAAATCATTAAGTGTGCTTTCGTTAAAAGATAGTGCAATGACCGTGCCAACCTTGATAGCTGGCTTAAGTGCTTGTATCTCAGCAGTTGCTAGAAATGGTTATTGGGTTGAGAGGCGGAAAGTTTTACCTTTGGGCTAGGTATTTTGTCCACGGCTGTCAACGCATGGTGACAAACCCAGTCAAAAGGTTTTGGTTCTGGCATTCAATCACTGGCCACTCGTTGTAACGATGGGCTATAAAGTGGCTGTTATGAAAAGTCTTCAACTCGTATTGTTGTTTGCTTTGTCTCTGCTTAGCTGTCCGGCTTCGCCATCTATGCAGTCAGGCGCAGCTCAGACTTCGACCAAAAAAGAACAGGTTTACGAAACTCGATCCAACCACGACCCGGATGGCATCGGCAAGTTTTATATGGGGCGAGAGATCGCCCACGTGATGGGGCA
This sequence comes from Blastocatellia bacterium, assembly GCA_044221525.1. GTDB lineage: Bacteria > Acidobacteriota > Blastocatellia > RBC074 > RBC074 > RBC074. The sequence continues at coordinate 3,674 of JBGAPB010000390.1, forward strand.
TCAGGGAGCCGACTGGCTTGAGCGTCCTGACCGCGTGGAAACCGAAAAACCTGAAGAAGTCGTCAAGCAGATGAATCTGAATCCGACTGAC
>JBGAPB010000019.1:0-31750 GCA_044221525.1 Blastocatellia bacterium
ATCCCGCCAATTTTGAAAGTGCCGTTGGCAGTAATCTGGCCTGTTCCGCCTCCACCGGATAAAAACGTTTGCTGTTCAGCCTCCATCAGGCGCGCGTAGATTTGGACCTTCGCCAGCTTTTCAAGGAGCTTTGGATCAGTTGCAGCTTCGATGACAGCAACGCCGCTGATGCTGGAACCTTGATGCATCTTGATTTCCAGACCGGCAACGTCGCTATCGGTTATTTCAAAGTTGAGCGGGTCTCCATAATTTTCGCCAGCTGCCACTTCTATGACGAAGGCGTTGTAGCTATTGGGAGTCAGTCCTTCCAGGCGGAACTCGCCAACCGAATTCGTCGCCGAATTGCCAAAACCGAAACTACTGGAACCTACTTTGGTCACGCCGTAACCGATCATCACTCCGGCAACGGGTTTGCCGGATTCGGCTTCGACTACGCGGCCAGAAGCGGCAAAGGCTTTATTTTGGGAAGTAGGAGCGAGTTTGATGTCAACGCTTTCGACTTCTGCTCCTGACCTGAGTTCGATGATTTTGGCCTGAGACTCTTCGGCAGCCTGAGGATGAAACGTTCGGCGATAGTAAGTGCCGCCGCCAAGCATTTTCATAATTGCATCTTCAGAGGAAGCCCCAGCGGCAATGATGTAACGTCCTGGTTCCAATCCGTAGATTCGGTAAATACCTCTGTCATCGGTTTGCCAAAAATTGAAATCTGGCAGCCCAGGCGATGAATCGCGCTTGCCTTCGGCGTTGAGTTTGTATGCGCGAACAAATTCTGCAATTACGGGGTGGTCATCAGGGTCTGTGACCTTACCTGTCAGGACTCCGCCGCGTGTGATTGAGAAGCTGACATTCTCTACATTCTCGCCTTCGGCCAGATTGACAGTTTTGCCAGGTGTCATCGGATTGTTATCGCCTTCGATCACGTAAGCCGGGGCGTAAGCCACAAGGCGATATATGCCGGGCGCAATTCCGGTCAATCTGTACCAACCGTTGGAATCGGTTGTTGCAGTAATCGCCTGGCCGGATTGCAACATGTCTGTGACTTGATTGCCTGCCCGCTTCAAAACGACTTCGACACCTGCTGCCGGATCGGAGCCTGCGGTGATTCGACCAGAAATCGTTCCAGGCACTTTCTGAGGATTGGTTGCTTGAGTTTGAGCGATGGCGGTTATGGTCAAAATGACTGAAATCAGAAAAACTTTTGCGGCTGATTGCATGTTAAATCTCCAAACTGGAACATTTCGACTGAATAGCTGTTGGTAGCTTTGGGCAATTTCTACGCTTTGCTGTGGCATCTTGCCACTCTTTCTAATAGAAAAGCCAGTCTTGGAAAAATTATATTCTTAGGCCATCCCAAAGCCGCATGTCATAATCAGAGCAGTTCAATAGTTGGCTTGGCAGCCTCACTGGATATTTCGCCCGGAAGATTCCAGCCTTTTGTGCAAGCCGTGAAAACTCATTACCAATTGATTCCCCTGTTTTATTTAACCGTTCGCGGATTGATTGTTCGTAGCTCAGAGCTGCGTTACAGCGTTCTGGCATTCATTGCCCAACTCTGTACAAACTCTGAACCTAAACTCATGGCTACGAATTTTTATAGGAGGTCTACTAATGCTGCGCTTGCGTTCAAAAGCTATTTTTGGGTTCACAGTGTCCCTGTTCCTGGCCGTTGGATTAATTGCCATTTCTACCAGCAAAGCCCAAATAAATGACGGCGGTCTTTTTTCGTCGCTGGTTAAAGTTTCTGGCAAATTCATTGCCTCGTCTCAACTAAAGCCTTCGGAAAGCAACGCTATGATTACGACCGTTCCAAATAAGGTCGTTGCTTCCACCGTTGCGCCGACCGGCGATCCGGGCGGTTTCGACATTGAAGGAAACCTGGAAGCCAATTCGCCAAACGCAAACACCTCCGACTGGGTTCCTGGGGCAACCGGCACAGGAGCGCCGGTTTTTACTGTAGGCGGTGCAACGCTGAATGCAAGCAGGACTTTTCGCCGAACTGATGCTTTCAACAACGTCAACGACAACGTTTTCAAAAGCGGTTTTAAGGCCAATGACAATCCGAACAATTGGGGTTGGGGCGTTCAAAAATCTACTGCGCCAGACGATCTCAACAATGCTTTGCTGCACATTTCAACTGACAAGAGCGAAAACCTGTGGGTGGTTTTGGGAGTTGATCGTTTGAGCAACAGTGCGGACAGTTATCTGGATTTCGAGCTGTTGCAAAACACATTGACCGTCAACGGCAATGGCACTTTTACTTCTGGCGGACAAAATGGCGGACGGACAGTCGGCGATTTGCTGCTGACGATCAAAATGGCAGCGGGCAGCGGCAAACCTCAACTCTTTGTTCAACGCTGGCAGGATTCAGGAAACGGATTCGACTGGGCTGATATGCCTTTAGACGGTCTGACGACTTTTGTGGCGGTAAACAACGGAACGACATCCGCACCTTTTACAGCTTTCGGCGGTCCAAACTATTCAGCCAATCAATTTGGCGAAGCGGCAATTAACATCACAGAACTGTTGCAAACCTTGCAGCAAAAAACTCCGTCCTGCCACTCTTTCAAAACCGTTCTGGTCAAATCCAAAAACTCCCAAACAGCCAACGCAACCGTTTTGGATTTCATGGAACCGATTCAGGTCAATTTCGGCACGGCTCCAACCGTAGCTGTAAATTCAGAAACAATTTGTTCCGGCGGCACGGCTACACTGACAGCGAATGTGATGGACGGCAAAGCGCCTTTCAGCTTTATCTGGAGCGGGCCAAACAGCTTTAGCGCCAAGACTCAATCAATCAGCGTTGCGACGCCTGGGACTTATATGGTGACGGTGTTTGACGCCAATTCATGCTCTTCCCAGACGGCACTGGGAACGGTGTCAATCACTTCAGCGGCGACGGTTGATGCCGGAGCCGATATTAGGACTTGTGCCGCCACACCAAACGTCACTCTTGGAGGCGTAGTCGGAGGCGGAGCAACCGGCGGCACGTGGAGCGGCGGCAAAGGAACTTTTACTCCGGATGCTAATACGCTGAATGCGACTTACGCCCCAACGGCCGGTGAAATCGCTGCCGGTTCTGTTGTGCTGAAACTGACGACGACAGGGCCGTGCGCGACGATCAGCGATTCATTGAACATCATCATTGGCACTACTGCATCGGCGCGCGCCGGAGCAGATCAAATCGTTTGCGTCAACAACCCGGCAGTCCAGTTGGCAGGAGCCATCGGCGGAGCCACAGGCGGAATCTGGACTTCCAGTGGTACGGGAACTTTTTCGCCTGATGCAACGACGCTTAACGCGGTTTACACGCCTTCGCCAGCCGACCTGACCGGCAAGGGTGTGACACTAACGCTGACAACCACAGGCGGAAGTTGTGGAACTGGCAGCGATCAAATGAACATCACGCTGGCCCCAGAGGCAACAGTCAACGCCGGAGCCGACCGGGCGGTTTGCGCCACCAATCCCGCGATTGTTTTAGCCGGACAAATCGGCGGCAGCGCAGGCATAGGCACCTGGAGCGGCGGAGCAGGAACATTCACACCAAACGCCAGCACGCTCAACGCGACTTACACTCCGACAGCGGCTGAAATCGCTGCCGGAACCGTGACACTGACGTTGACGACAAATAATCCTGTTGGCCCTTGCGGAGCAGTCAGCGATCAAATGGTCATCGCCATCAATCCTGCTGCCAGAGCTAACGCCGGATTGGATCAAACCCTTTGCGCTGTCGGTGCGACTGTTTCGCTGGCTGGTTCGATTGGCGGTTCAGCTTCAAGCGCAAATTGGAGCGGTGGCGCTGGAGTTTTTTCGCCGAATGCCAATTCACTTAACACGACTTACACGCCGACTCAGGGCGAACTCGTCAACGGTGGAGTAACCCTGACCCTGACAACTAACGATCCTGACGGCGCGTGCGGAGCGGCCAGCGATCAAGTCAAAATCAGTTTTCTGGCTCCGCCGACAGCCAACGCCGGAGCCGACCGAACGGTTTGCGCCAGCAGCCCAAGCGTAGGCCTGGTGGGATCGTTCGGTAATGGAGCCACCAGCGCATCGTGGTTTGGCGGCAATGGTTCGTTTCTGCCGAATCGCAACACTCTGAACGCGACATATACTCCTTCAGCCAGTGAAATCGCGGCAGGTTCCGTGACACTGACGCTGACGACCAACGATCCGGCTGGTCCTTGCGGAACGGCCAGCGATCAGATGGTCATAACCATCAACCCGGCTGCCACAGTCAACGCCGGGCCGGATCAGGGCGCTTGCGCCAGCAATCCGACCGTGGCGTTGGCCGGTTCGTTTGGCGGATCGGCTTCCAGCGCAAGCTGGATCGGCGGCACTGGGACTTTCACACCAAACCGCAACACCTTGAACGCGACTTACACCGCGACTGCGAATGAAGTTGGAGCCGGTTCGGTGACTCTGACATTGATGACCAACGACCCCGCAGGAATCTGCGGAACAGTCAGCGATCAAATCAAAATCAGCTTCACTTCGTCGCCGACCACAACAATTACAGCTCCGGCTGCTGTTTGTGCGAACTCAACCGGCAATGTGGCCTCAGTGGCAAGCGCTGGAACAGGCGCAGGTTACAACTGGACGGTGACAGGTGGATCAATTACCGCAGGTCAAGGAACCAACCAGATCGCCTGGACTGCCGGAGCTTCGGGTACTGTCAACATAGGCGTAACCATCACAGGCGGAGCAGGTTGCGCCGCCGCAGGTTCCAAACAAGCAACGATCACCAGCAGCGCAACCGCATCAGCTGGAGCAGATAAAGTGCTCTGCCAGACCGCTCAGGGCATAGTTGGATTTAACTTGGTGGGTTCGGTTTCAGGCGGTTCGCCATCTTGGAGCGTTGTCGGATCAACCGGTTCGGCTTCGGCTGCAATTGTTAGTCCCACCAGCGCCAGCACTGCCGTAAATGTAACCGGAGCCGGAACTGTGACCTTGCGATTGAGCGTCACTGGAACGAACGGCTGCGGTTCGGCCAGCGACGATGTAGTGTTGACGGCTAACGCTTTGCCAACCGCCAACGCCGGAGTTGATCAAACTCTTTGCCAAACGGGCAGCGCGGTTGCTTTCAACATCAGCGGAATTGTGACAAATGGCACGCCGTCCTGGTCAATCGTAAATTCCACCGGCTCGGCTTCGCCCAATCTGGTCAGCCAGAACAGCGCGAATACCTCTGTCAGTATTTCCGGAGTCGGATCAGTAACTTTGCGATTCACCGCCAGCAGCAATACAGGTTGCGGAACGGCCACAGACGAAGTCGTACTGACCACCAGCAACTCGATTTCGGCGACTATCACAGCGCCAGCAACGGTTTGCGCCAACTCGACCGGCAACACGGCTTCGATTCCCGACGCCGGAGCAGGCGCGGCTTACAACTGGACGATCAACAACGGAACAATCACAGGCGGGCAAAATACCCGCACAGTCACCTGGACTGCTGGAGCCAGCGGTTCGACCACATTGTCGGTTTCAGCCAGCGCGCCCGGCGGATGCAGCGCCGCCAATTCAACAAACGTCGCTCTGACTGAAGCTCCGCTGGCAAACGCCGGAGCGGACAAAACTGCCTGCCGAACCAGCGACCCAACCGTCGTCACGGTCAACGGCTCGGCTTCGGGCGGCACTTCGCAATGGAGCGTCGTCGGTTCAACCGGATCGGCTTCGGCCAGCATCGCCAGCCCATCCAATGTCTCAACCGCCGTCAACGTCAACGGCACAGGCACTGTGACTTTGCGACTGACCGTCACCAGCGCTTCTTGCGGTTCGACATCCGACGACGTGGTTCTGACCGTCAACACTTGTTTGCCGCCGGTTGGCCCCGGACTGGCTTTCGCCGCAACGTCTGAAACCAGCGATTCAAAAGCCGGTTCGGTTTTGATTTACAACATCTACACTTCAAACCCGACAGTGCCTGCGATTCAAAACACCAGAATCAACATCACCAACGTCAATCCAAGCCTGGACATTGCCGTGCATCTGTTTTTCGTGGACGGCGAAAGTTGTTCGGTTGCCGACAGTTTTCTTTGCCTGACGCGAAATCAGACTTCCAGCTTCAACACGGCTGACTTCGATCCGGGCACAACCGGGTTCGTCATCGCCGTTGCAGTCAATTCGATTACAGGCTGCCCGGCGAATTTCAATTTCCTGATTGGCGATGAATACGTGAAGTTTGCGTCCGGCCACGCCGCCAACCTTCCGGCAGAGGCGATTTCCGCCATCTCCAGCGATGCACTCTTGTGCGATGAAAATTCGCCGATTGCCACGCTGAATTTCGACGGCATCGCTTACAACCGATTGCCGCGAACTTTGGCGGTGGACGACATTCCCAGCCGAGCCGACGGCAACGACACTATGCTGATCGTCAACCGAATTGGCGGCAATCTGGGTTTGGGAACTTCGCCGCTGGGCACGTTGTTCGGCATCGTTTACAACGACTCTGAAAACAGTTCCAGCTTCAACCTGACCGGAGGCTGCCAGCTTCGCGGCTCGCTGTCGTCGAACTTCCCGCGAACGGTTCCTCGACTGGATCAATTCATCCCGGCAGGCACCAACGGCTGGATGAAGATGTATATCTTCGGCAACGACGGCAACAAAGGAATCCTGGGAGCCGTCATCAACAATAATCCAAACGCCGCAACGTCGGCTGTGGCTTATAACCAGGGGCGCAACCTGCACAAACTGACCACGGACAGCACGAACAGCTTCGTAATTCCGGTCTTCCCGCCTCCTTGCCGGTAAAACGTAAAGCGCAGAATTGATTGCTCAATTCTGCGCTTTACCGGCTTTCATTTGCCGCGCGTTCAGTTAGAGCGCGCGGCTTTTTCTTTTCGTCAATTACCCAAACATCTCTTCAGCATCACTCTCTGCCGGGAAAGTAATCATCCGGTAAATTTCCGTGAACGACAAAACCACGTCGAGCGATTCCAGTTTCACGAAGCTTTCCATTCCAATGAAATCTCCACGCAACCATTGGCCGTCCGGCTGTCGAACATGACGCATAACGTGGGGGCGGCTTTGATCAACCAACAGATATTCTCGCAAACTTTCGATGGCTTGATATGCGACAAACTTTTCCTTCATATCGTAGGCTTTAGTTTTTTTCGACAACACCTCGACAATCAAGACAGGGTTAATCAGCATTTCAATGCCTTGCATGTCTTCGATCACCAGATCACCGCAAACTACTGTTACATCGGGCAAACGAAACGGAAACGCTTTGACGGTTTTGACGGCTGTGTCTCCGCCAAAAACCTGGCAGTTACGATTATCCAACAAGTTGCGAAGGCTGGCGCCGACATTCATTGCAATACCGCCGTGCGCAATCTTGCCTGCGGCCATTGAAAATATCTCGCCATCGAAATACTCAAAGCGTTCGTCACCGCTTTTCAGCAATTCAATGTACTCTTCAACCGTGTATTTCTGTTTCGGTAATGCGCCCATAGTTTTGCTCCTTTGCCTGAACTGGCCACGCGATTGTAGCCCAGTCACACATTTCAATCACTTCCCTGCCCCGCGCCCACGCAAGATTTGTCCTGGCTTTGCGCCTGTGTGTTTGTCGCTTTCGATCACGATCTGTCCGTTAACTACGACGAAGCTGACGCCGGTCGGATACTGTTTTGGCTTCTGAAAAGTCGCTCGGTCAGCGACAGTCTTTTCATCGAAAACCACTAAATCCGCAGCCATTCCCGGTCTGAGCAGGCCTCGATCCCACAACTTGAAAGTCCCCGCCGGCAACGAAGTCATTTTACGAATGGCTTCCTCCAAGCTGACCAGCTTTTTTTCGCGGACGTACAAGCCTAAAGTCCGCACGTTATTCCCGTAACCGCGCGGGTGAGGAATGCTGCCGCTGTCCGGGTTATGAACTCCCGAATCCGAAGCGATCATCGTGAACGGTTGGCGAAAGATGCGATCCACGTCAGTGTCCGACATCTTCTGCAAAACCATTTGAGCGCCGCCTGCCTGCAAAATTTCAATCGCCTGCTCGGCTTGCGAATCGGCGTCGCTCTTCTGCTTTTTCAGTCTGGTGATTTCGGCAATGTTTTTACCGTTGATGGACGAATCGGATTGATGGCTGGCGACATAAGCAAACGCAAAATCTTTGAACCCGCCAACTTCGGCTTTGGCAATCATTTCGCGGCGAAGGCGCTGGCGAGTCGCGCTGTCGCTCAATCGCTCTTTTGTTTTGGCTTCGCCGCCGTCAAACAGCCAGGATGGAAACAGAATGCTAATGCCTGTGCTGCTGGCCGGATACAGATATTGATCCACCGTCACCTGCTGACCGCGAGCGCGAGCGTCTTCGACCATTTTGATCGTGATGGCGCTGGCTCCCCATCTGGCCTTGCTGGAAATCTTGAAATGAGAAATTTCGACCGGACAGCCAGCCTGTTCGCCAACCAACAACGATTCTTTGATTGCGTCTTCGATGGTCGCGTCTTCGTTACGCATGTGCGTGGCATAAAGCCCGCCGTATTCCGCAGCGACTTTGGCCAGCGCGACGATCTCATCGCTTTTGGCGTAAGTCCCCGGCACGTATTCCAACCCGGTTGAAAGTCCGACTGCTCCATCGCGCATGGCCTGAGCAACCAAATCGCGCATCCGCTGCAACTCTTCCGCCGTGGCCACGCGGTCAAAGTCTCCATTCATCCCTGAGTGGCGAACGGTGTTGTGGCCAACCAGCGAAGCCACATTGAGCGAAACTCCCAGTTTTTCCAATCGCGCGAACCATTCGCTCAGGTTTTGCGCCGAGCTTCCGCAATTGCCCGTGACCACCGAAGTCACCCCCATCCGCACGAAGTTTTCCGCCGCCGGAAAGTTTTCAATACCGCCTTCGATGTGTGTGTGAACGTCAATGAAACCCGGCGCGACGATCAGGCCTTTGGCGTCAATCACGCGAGCCGCACGCTTGGCGTCGAGTTTGCCGATTTCCGCAATGCGCCCGCCTTTGATGGCTACGTCGGCGATGAACCAGGGATTGCCGGTTCCATCAACGATGCGGCCATTGGCAACGATCAAATCAAAGTCGGTTTGAGACGAACTTGCCGAACTGTAGAAGAACGCAGTCACTACAGCGACAAATAAAACGCAAAACAAAAGCAGTTTTCTGATCATGATTTTCCTTGGTTTTGAAGATTGAATCGGCGCTGCAAAGATTACCACTGTAGCGCGAGCTGTCCAGATTGCGTCTTCGCAAGAAAACACTCAGCGGAAACGACAAATCACCACAATAGGCAAACTCAGCAAGACGCAATCTGGACAGCTCGCGCTACATCGCCTGACATAGATTTTTCATCCCTCTGAAGCTATGATGCCGCGCGTTCGCGAGTTACAAGTCTTTCAATTCGTTCCACAACACATCCATCAACCTTTTAGCGGAGGCAGTTATGAAGAAGTTTACGACCTCTCTTCTGGCAATGCTGTTCGTTTTCGCGCTCACCTTTACCGTCGCAGCGCAAAAACGAATGACCATCGAAGACGCTCTGGCAATGAAAAACGTAGGCGCGCCGCAGTTTTCTCCCGACGGCAAGCGCATCGCTTACACCATCAGCGAGTGGGATAAAAAAGAAAATCGTCGCGTTTCGCACATCTACCTGATCGCAACCGAAGGCGGCAACCCAACAAGGCTAACCAACGGGGAAAAAGGCGAAAACGCTCCGCAATGGTCTCCCGATGGCGAGCGCATAGCGTTCTTGGCCGACCGGGATAAAGGCAACCAGGTCTGGATCATTCCGGCCAATGGCGGCGAGGCCATGAAACTGACCGATGAAGAAAACGGAGTTTCGGCTTTTCGCTGGTCGCCCGACGGCAAAGCGATGGCGTTTGTCACGCGCGACACTGCCAAAGACAAAGCTGAGCGCGAGAAAAAGAAAAAAGACAAATTCGACACCATCACCGTTGATGCCGATTTGCTCTACTCGCACCTGTGGACGATCAACGTCGAATCCAAAGCAAAGAAACGCCTGACTGAAGGTGATTTTTCCACTTCGTCACCGCAATGGTCGCCGGATGGCAAATACATCGCTTACACGTGGTCAAAAACATCTTCGCAGGAAAGCGCCTGGACTGATATTTCCGAATTCACTAACAGCGAAGTTTATGTCGTTCCCGCAACAGGAGGCATCGCTCGCAAGCTGACGACCAATCCCGGCCCCGACGGCAATCCGCAATGGTCGCCCGATGGAAAATGGATCGCGTTCAATTCCAGCGCTTCAAACTGGGCGGCTAAATCCAACGCGATGATTGTATCTGCTGAAGCGGGCGAGCCGAAAAACCTGACCGCTGAATTCATCGAATCAGCCCAAGGCGTCAACTGGTCTGCTGACGGCAAAACGATTTACTTCAGCAGCGGCGTTGGAATGTATTCGCACATTTACTCGGTTACAGTCGCCGGCGGCAAAGTCGCTCAAGTCACCAAAGGCAATCGCAATTACGGCCAATTCGATTTGTCAGCCGACGGCAAATTGATGGCTTACACAGTCAACGACAGTCGCACTTCTGAAGACATTTGGGTTGCCGGGGCGAACGCTGAAGGCGCTCGGCAACTGACGACCGCCAATCCTCAAATCAAAGACTTCGCCATTGCCGAAGCCGAAGTCATCAAATGGAAAGGCCCGGATAACTTCGACATCGAAGGCTTGCTGATGAAACCGCTTGGTTACGAAGCCGGAAAGAAATATCCATTGATCCTGCAAATTCACGGTGGGCCTTACGGCAAATTCGGCGACAGCTTCAACGCTCGAAACCAGATTTGGACAGCGAACGGTTACGCCGTGTTGATGCCAAACCCGCGAGGTTCAACCGGTTACGGCGAAAAGTTCACGCAAATCAACATCGGCGATTGGGGCGGCAAAGATTTTCAGGACATTATGGCCGGAGTTGACGCCGTCATTGCCAAAGGCATTGCCGACGCCGACAAATGCGTGGTGATGGGCGGCAGTTACGGCGGCTTCATGACGTTCTGGACGGTGTCGCAAACCGACCGGTTCAAAGCCGCCATCGGTCACGCGGCCATCAGCGATTGGTACAGCTTCCACGGGCAAAGCGACATTCCGGGTTTGATGGAATACGGTTTCAAAGGCAAACCGTGGGACGTGCCGGAAAATTATCGCCGCTGGTCGCCGATGACTTACGTGGCCAAAGTCAAAACTCCGCTGATGATTACTCACGGCGAACGCGACTTCCGCGTCAACATTCAACAGGGCGAACAGTATTACCGCTCGCTGAAAAAGCGCGGGGTCGAAACCGTCTTTTACCGTTACCCGCGCGAAGGCCACGGCATCCAGGAACCGAACCACATCATTGACCTGACCGCTCGTCAATTGGAATGGTTCGATTCCCATCTGGGCATCAAGCGCGAAAAACCAGTAGAAGTTAAAGCCGCTAGTAGCGGCACCAAATAATCCTTTTCCTCCCACGAAGCCACACGAAAAGGACACGAAGAAAAAGGAAATGGGAATAGACAGGATTTACAAGATTGAACAGGGTTGGTTTCATTTCTGTTTAATCATTTCAATCTCAATTCCTCATCCTGTTGAATCCTGTAAATCCTCTCTAAAAATTCTTCTTCGTGCTTTCTTCGTGTGGCTTCGTGGGCAAAAAACAAAACTATGAATTCAAACAATCTGAAACGTGAATTGCTGGCCGAATTTTTAGGCACCTTTGTTTTGATCGCATTCGGCGCGGCTGTCGTAGCTCAAGTCGTGCTGGGCAAAAATCAGAATGGTGAATACCTTTCGATCAATCTGGCCTGGGGCTTTGCCGTGACGATGGGAATTTACGTCGCTGGAGGAGTATCCGGCGCTCACTTGAATCCGGCTGTAACAATGGCTGCCGTGGTTCGCGGCCAAATGCCGTGGTCAAAGTTGCTGCCTTATTTTGTAGCTCAAACCGCCGGAGCTTTTTGCGGAGCGGCGACTGCCTTCTTTGTTTACCGAGAAGCATTCCACGCCTTTGACGGCGGCGTTCGGCAGATGAACACAGCGGGAATCTTCGCGACATATCCAGCAAGTTACCTGTCAACTTCGGGCGCGTTGATTGATCAAATAGTCGGCACAGCCATGTTGATGCTGGTGATTTCAGCAATTGGCGACGCGCGCAACAGCATTCCAGGAAATGTCGCTCCGCTGGCCGTAGGCTTTTTAGTCATGACGATCGGAATGGCTTTTGGGCTGAACGCCGGTTACGCGATCAATCCGGCTCGTGATCTTGGCCCGCGCCTGTTCACGGCAGTTGCCGGTTGGGGAGGCCAGGTCTTCACGGCCAATCACTATTACTTCTGGGTTCCAATCGTAGGCCCGCTGATCGGCGGTCCGCTGGGCGCTCTGGTGTACGACTGGTTCATCGGCAAGCGCTTCCCGACGGAAAAAGACAATTAACCACTTGCCATTGCCAATTAGCCATTACCGGGTAGGAAAACTTTCTGCCTGGTAATGGCCAATGGCGAGTGGCTAATGGGTAATTTCAGCCATCAGTTTTTCCACGCGCCGAGCATCCACTTCGTTTTGCCACTTTCCCTCTCGTTTGAAATACGACCCGATGATGAAGCCGTCCGCTTTTGGCCAGAACTCGGCGATGTTTTTGTCGTCCACGCCTGAACCCAAAATCACTGGCAATCGGCAATGAGTTTTCGCCTCTTCGACATCGCCCGGCTTCGGCGGATCGCCCGTTGCGTTGCCGGTGATGATGACTGCGTCGCCGCGCATGAATTCCACAGTTTCGGCCATCACTCCAAGGCTGATGTCGAAGGTCATGGCGTGCGAAGAGTGTTTCTTCTTCACGTCAGCCCAAACCTGCACGCGGTCGGCTCCGATCATTTTGCGGTAACGAAGAAGTTTCGCTGCTGAAGATTCGATCAAACCTTCATCGGCCACGTGCGCGAAAACAAAGCTTTCCGCGCGAACGAAATCCAGATTCGCCGCGTGAGCCACAGCCATCGCTTCGATGTTGGCTCCGGCCAGAATCTGAATGCCAACTGGCAAACCGCTTTCGGCTTTAACTGCCTGACCAACCAAACTCATAGCCGCCACGATTTCCGGCCCGACTTCTCCGCGCAGGTAAGGCACATCGTGCATGTTTTCGATGGCTATGCCGTCAATGCCAGCTTCGCGGTAAATGGCGGCTTCGCGCACGGCTTGAGCGATGATTTCGGCGATGCTTTGCCGATTGGCAGGAGTCCCCGGCAAAGCTCCGACGTGAATCATGCCGATGATTGGTTTTGGCGTTGAAAAGAGTTCGGTCAGCATTCGGTTTTCCTGAATCAGAAGTTTTTCCGCACCCCGCAAAGGTCTATAATCGTATCGTTCTGTGCGGGAGAAATGATGATTAGTTTAATTCGCCATCCAAAGAGGAAAAAGGGGCTGATGATCGCGGCAGGGTTATCCGTCGTGGTTCATATCGCGTTGTGTGTTGCCGTTTATTACGCACCTATCTTTGGTTTGGCGATGAAGCTGCGCGGAGTCGAATTCGTCGAAGAAGATTACGACCACGCCATCCTGATTGATTTCTCCAAAAAGCTGCAATACCCGTCCGGCTATCTGGGTTTCCGTCCGCCTGAAAAGGTCAAATCTTTGGATGAGATGGAAAAAGAAAAGGCTCGCCGCGCGAAACTTGAAGCCGCTCGCCGCCGCGAACAGGAACGCCTGGAAAAAGAGCGCCGCCAGCAAGAAGAAATTGCCAAACGCGAAGCAGAGGAAAAAGCAAAAGCCGACGCCTTGGCACAGGCTTCAACTGCACCTGAAAAACCCGTCGAAAAACCGGCTGAAAAACCAGACAGTTACGGCGCTTTCGGCAAGATCAATACTTCGCCAATCAAAGATCAGGTGCAGAGGCTTTACGATGCGAAGAAAGACGGCAAACTGACTTTGCCAGAAGGCCGATTGAGAATTGGCGTGACCGGCACTGTAAAACCCGACGGCACGCTGGCCGATTACAAAATCACGACTTCGTCCGGAATCAAGGAAATTGATGATGCCGCACTGGCGATTTTGGACGCTGTCAGCGAAAGCAAAGCCATGGGGCCGCTGCATCAACTGACTTCGCTGAGCATGCTTTTGGACATTGACCAGCAGGCTCAGTTAATTGTCACAGGCTTCACCGAAAACGAAGAAGACGCGCGCAACATCACCAATCTGGCCCAAGCCGCTCTGCTGGTTGCGCGGTTGAAAAAATCCAGCGACGCTGGCGCGATGCTGATGCTCAATAACTTGAAAGTGCGCCGCGACGGCCAACGCATCCAGGCCACCATCAGCATGCCGCGCGAAAAAGCCACAGAATCACTGACCAAGACAATGGAAAAAGGCCAAGGCTAAATTCTACCGCCTCAGATCGCCTCCAACTCTTCTTCCAACAACTGCCGTTCGTACAAATCAGCGTAAGCGCCATCCATCCGCATCAGTTCCGTGTGTGTGCCGCGTTCGATGATGCACCCGTGATCCAGCACGCAGATCAAGTCGGCGTCTTTCACCGTCGAGATTCTGTGAGACACAATCAAAGCGGTTCTGCCGCGCATCACTTCGCGCAGATGCGACAGGATTTTCTCCTCGGTGTAAGTGTCAACCGCAGAAAGAGAATCGTCCAGAATCATAATCTTCGGACGACGAATGATTGCGCGGGCAATAGCCGTTCTTTGTTTCTGTCCGCCGGAAAGCGTAATACCGCGTTCGCCCAAAATGGTTTCAAACTTCAGGGGAAACTCTCGAACATCATCGGCAAACCCGGCGGCTTCGGCAGCCCATTCGACTTCGGAATCTTCACTGCCGTTGACTCCGAATTTGATGTTTTCGGCCAGGGTTTCACTGAACAGAAAAGTTTCCTGTGGCACGTAACCTATATTTTCGCGCAAAGTCTTCAACGGAATTTCACGTATTGGTCGTCCGTCAATCAACACCATTCCGGGGGCGGCGTCCAACAATCGCGGAACCAAATTCATCAGCGTTGATTTGCCGGAACCCGTTCGCCCGATGAAGGCGACAGTTTGTCCGGATTCAATTTTCAGATTGATGTCCTGCAAAACCGCTGGCGTGTTTTCCGAATATCGAAACGTCAGATTACAAAACTCAATTTCCCCTTCAATCTCCCTGTCTCCCCATCCCTCCGTCTCTCCATCGGCAATCGCCGGTTCGATGGCCATGATTTCATGCATTCGTTTCAAACTGGCCGAGCCGCGTTGAACCAGATTGGTTACATAACCCATCGCTATCAGCGGCCAAATCAATTGCTCCAGATAGAGGTTGAAGGCGGCGAATTCGCCAATCGTCATTCGCCCCTGAGCCGTTTCTCGCCCACCAACCAGAATGATTGCCGCAAACCCCAGACCGATGAAAAACTGCATCAGCGGACGAAAAACCGCAGATAGTTTGACCAGGCTGATGTTGCGTTGAACATACTCTTCGTTCAGTCGGGCGAATTCACGCTTTTCGGATTCTTCCTGGGCGTAAGCGCGAATGACCCTGACACCCGTCAAATTTTCCTGAGCACGAGCCGTAATGTCGGAAAAGAACTCCTGAATCTTTTCAAAGCGGACGTGAATCTGGTGGCCGAAGTATTTCACAGTCAGCGAAACCAGCGGCATGGTCAGCAATAAAATCAGAGTCAGTTTCACGCTGATGCTGAACATCAGCGGCAAAATTATCAGCACGCGAAACAGAGTCTGTTCGCTGTACATAATCGCCGGGCCGACAATCTGGCGAACCGCTCCCAGGTCGTTTGTCGCCCGCGCCATCAAATCGCCGGTTCTTTGTTGCTGAAAAAACGTCAGCGGCAGTTTTTGCAGGTGAGCGTAAAAATCCTGTCGCAGGTCGTATTCAATGAAACGCGACATGTTGATCAGCGTGCGCCGCTGACAGAACAAAAATACTCCGCTGATAATGCTGCTGCCGACGATGATCGCCACCGAACGCCATAGTTTTTCGTAACTTAGGTCACCTGACTTCAGACCATCAATCGCCAACCCGACATATCTGGGCACAAAGATCCCGAAAGTGACCGACCCCAGAACAAAAATGGTTCCGAGAATCAACTGCCCGCGATATTTTTTTAGGTAAAACACCAGCCAGGCTCGGCCAGTGGGAAATGTCATTTGATCGTTCAAGCTTCACGTCCTGAGTTTTGGCTAGCCGAATGCGACCTTAAAGATCGTGCGACCAGCCCTATTCCTCCGGCCAACAGCACCAACATCAATATAGTGTTGAACAAACTGGTTTCGCGGAAGTAAATGTCCAGATTCGTTATGATGCCGGCAAAGATAATCACCGTTCCGGCAAAAGTCAGCAGCCAACCAATGATTGAGCGTCCGTTAAAAAACAGCATCCCTATGCCGATGATCAGCGGAACAAGCGATAATCCAAAGGCGTTGTATCCGCCCAATCGCCACGAACCGCTGGTCACAGATACCTGATTGGTCAACAGATACCCTCCGGCAATGGCCATTGCCAATCCGGCTAGAAATTCTCCCAACCCGCCGGGAGTACCACCTGCATTACGAAGCCTCTGTTCATCCATCTCGCATTCCTTTGGTTATAAATTGATGCTCAAACAAACGATGCGGCATTCTACTTTTGACTCCAACTCGTCACAACCTTGCTCAACCGACGGTTTGCCTCTAACCCCATTAGTTTTGATAACTGTCCGAACTTTGGAACACCAGAAGCGTGATTACTGCAACCTCGCGACAATTATTGAAAAAGTTCTCAACACTTCCCTGCCCCCAACGGTAGAGGGTTACGAAGCAAGCGAGAAGCAACCAGGAATCGGGCGAGTTTATGGAATGGAACAATGTGCTGATGGCTGACCAAATGCGATTCGATGATCGGACGGGAACTTATGCGCCCGGAACTCGCCCAATGGATTCGCCTGTCGGTTCATTGATTGCGCGAGCACAAAAGGGTGATCTGGCTTCTTTCGATCAGTTGATCACCATTCACCAGCAACGCGTCGTCGGTATCGCCTGGCGAATGCTGGGCAATCAGGACGATGCACTCGATGCAGCGCAGGATACGTTTTTGCGCGTTTACAAACACATTGGCAAATTCGACCCCGCGCAGGATTTTTCGGGCTGGCTATACCGAATTGCCGTCAACGTCTGTCACGACATAGCTCGCAAGCGTGGGCGCGGCAATCCGGTATCGCTGGACGCTGAGCGGGAAGAAGGAAACTTCGCCGAACCGGTCAGTCCTCACAATACTGAGAGTTCAGCGATGCTCGCGCAGGAAGGAAGGATAATCGCTCGTGCTCTGAAAACTCTTTCAGAGAAAGAGCGCGCGGCGATTGTCCTGCGCGATATGGAAGGTTTGACGACTGATGAAGTCGCCACAATTTTAGGATCAACCCCCACAACCGTCAGGTCACAAATCAGTTCGGCGCGCGCCAAGATCAAAATCTTCCGCGACCGCTGGCTGAAAAGGCCGGTTCAATTCCGGGAGCGGTAGCGACCGGGTGGCCGTTTTAGTGAGGCCCCTTTATGAGATGCGAACTTTTTGAACAACTGATACCTCTGCACGTCGGCGGAGACCTGGAACCGCACGAAGCTGACGAATTGCGCCAACACCTCAACACTTGCGCGCATTGCCGTCGGCTGAACGAAGATTTCGAGGCCAGCCAAAACTGGCTGACCGGATTTGCCGTGCCCGAATTTGATGAAGCGTCCTTTGCCAAAATGCGCGTCTCGGTAATTAGCCAGATCGAGCAACAGGAGAAGAGAGGGAGATGGCCAGGTTGGATAATCTGGATAGACTCGCTGCTGCCGAAATTCAGCCAGCGACTTGTGCTGGCTTCGGCAGCAATCGCGCTGGCGGTTGTCAGCGGATTGGTTGCAACGGTTTATCGCCAGCAATTGGTTCCGACAAAAACCAAAGTTGAAGTCATTGCCGACAACGGCAGGTCAGGCAGTCCCATTACAAAAGGCCCACAAGTTATCACGACAAACGGCCAGCAAGTCAGCGCCGTAACCGGTAAGGAGCGACATTCTCTGAAACCAAAACGTGCCGATTCAGATTTGCTCCCCTCCGAAGCATTCACCAACGGAGGCTTTTCCAATGTCCTGGAACCGCCGGTCATCCCGGATGAGCCAGCCGCCACTGAAACGGCTTCAATTGCATCAGTAGAAGCTGAACCAAAAGAAATGCTGAGGATCGAATTACAAACCGCAGACCCAAACATACGAATCATCTGGCTGACGCCGAAAGAATCAGGCTCGCCAGCAAACAAATCCAGTGCCCAAACGCGCTGAATAACCGGAGGAAATTTAGATGAAAAGCAAAGTTTTTATACTCCCGCTGCTGCTTGCACTGCTGCTTGCATTGACGGCTGTAGCCGCATTCGCTCAACCGACTGCCGAAACCAGAAACGAAACGAAGAACGAAACGAGGAAAGAAGATCAACAAGCATCTGCTGGTCGAACCCAAATTGCCAAAGCATTTGACGTCAAACACCGCAACCCCGAATCTCTAACCGCCGTTCTCAGAGCCTTTAGCACACCAGGCTATGGAACCATTTCGTTCAACCGCGAGTTGAAGACAATTATGGTCAGAGACACAGCCGAGAATGTCGCCGCCATCGAAGAAGCCTTGAAGCGTTTTGACGTGCCGGAACCATTCCCTGTCAGTTTGGAATTTCAGCTTCATTTGATCTCGGCTTCGATGGGTCAGCAGGAGAAAGGATCAGTACCGGAAAACCTGACTCCGGTTATTCAGCAAATAAAATCCGCCTTGAAGTTCACGAATTATCGCTACGTTAATTCATCGCTGAACCGCGTCAGCAACGGGGGCAAGGTCGAATCCAGCGGGATAGGTGGCTCGTTATTCCCTGCCCCACAAGGAATAGCGACTTCGCAGGAAAAACCGACTTTCTATCAATACAGTCTGGGGCCGGTCAGGCTGACTCAGGATTCTTCAGGCAAGGAATCTGTGCAAATTGACCTTTTCAGGTTTGGAGTCTCTGTACCAGTTAAACTGTCCAGCGATGGTAACAACACTCAGTACAAAGACATTGGCATCACCACTCCGCTTAGCTTGCGCGAAGGCGAGATGGTCGTAGTCGGCACGGCCAACGTCAGCGGATCGGATGAAGCCATCGTTGTCGTCGTTTCCGTAAAGAAAGCAAAATAGGATCGAATTACCTCCTGTCACCTGACACACTACGCGGGGCGGATTCACCATCCGCCCCGTTTCTTTTATTGCAGAAATCCCAAATTGATTCGGTTGAACCGATTAATGTTCGGCACCACGCCGGGCAGTTCGCTGGCTCCGACTCCAAACCACAGAGCCAGAGTCGAAGCGTATTCATCCGAAGCGATCGTCGGAATCCAGCGGCCATCGCTGGTGTCGTTTGGGCCTCCGATTTGATGCACGGGAATCTGGCCGTAAATTTCTCCGCCTTTGACGGCTCCGCCCATGACGAACTGGTGATTGCCCCAGCCGTGGTCGGAGCCTTTGCCGTTGGTTTTGTAAGTCCGGCCAAAATCCGACTGAGTAAAAGCCGTTACCTTGTCGGCGACGCCGAGTTCGACAGTCGCGTCGTAAAACGCCTTCATCGCCTGGCTCAATTGTTGTAACAGCGTGGCCTGAGTCGCGGGTTGTTCGCCGTGAGTGTCAAATCCCTGCATGTCGCAAAAGAAGATTTGCCTTTTCACCCCTAAATCGGCGCGAACCGAAATCAGTTTGGCCACCATCTTCAATTGATCGGCCAGATTATTGTTGGAGGGGAATGCCGTCGTCAGTTGAGGCGCAAGACGCAGAATGCCGGAAATCTTCTTTTCGTTATCAATCGCTCGTTTGAACGTTTCGCTATAAGTCTTATCCAACAGGTTTGAATACTGGGCATCCAACATGGCTTTGGTGACTACGGTTTCAGGATTCCCCCAGGCTTCGCTGTAATACCAAAGCGAGATAACTCCGGAAGGCGAAATCATATAGGGAAAAACCTGGTTGCCGACTTCAAACAGATTGCTGCCAGCCAGCGAAACCGACATCGAAACCTGCGCGGTTTGGTTCAAATTATTCACGGCATCGGCCAGTCGCCCGCCCCAACCGGTTCGCGGAACCTGATCCGGCAACGAAGTATGCCAGTGAGCTTGCTGATCGGCATGTGAAAACAACTGTGGAGGTAACGAAACCGATCCACTCAAAATCTGGTCGCGCGAGGTTGGAGCCAGCAGGATTCCGGTATTGGCCACAACAGCCAATTTCTTTTGAGCAAACAGCGTTTGCATCCCAGGCCAGCCTGGATGAAATCCCCATTCGCGCCCGTCGGTCGTCGTTGGAGCAATCGGCAACAATTGATCGCGCGGAACGGCCAGAATACGGCGAGTAGCTGCATAAGAGTTGTACTCACTTTGGCTGCGGGGTATCAGCGTGTTGTCTCCGTCATTGCCTCCGTACAGAAAGATGCAAACCAGCGCCTTGTAATCATTTTGCATTGCTGTCGGAGAAGTCGCCGCAGCGATTCGATTCAAACTGCCTAGCGTTGACGATGCGCCTAAAGCGCACAGGCTGTTTTGCAGAAATTCTCTTCGTTTCATTTTTTCCTTCCGAAACCACCTTCGGGCAGAATGGGCGCGTTAAAAAGAGAAACGCCCCCGTTCCGCCTGAAGGCGGTACTACATGCTTTTTACTTTTGAATCACGTAATCCGGCGAAGTCATCACCAGATGCAACGCCATCGTCACTCGCTTGACCGGCTCGTTCGGGTTCATGCCGGTCAACACAGTCAGCAATTGCGCCTTCAATGTCGCGGACATTCCGCCGTTTGTCATCACCAGATCAAGGTAATCAATCAACTGGCGAGGCGTCCCCGCCAGCGCAGCCATTTCGGAATAATTCGGGATCAACGGTTTGTCCTGTTCCCAGCGAAAACCATCGCGAATGACGTAATGCAAAAAGTCGGAAATGCCAACAATCGAAGTTTCATTCGTAATCTGGAATTCAGGCGAATGCAGTCCGGCAGAGGCCAGATGCCCAGGATGGCTGTAAGTCGGTTCAAAGAAATTGAACACAGTCTGCGAACGCAAAGGATTTTGCCCCAGCGCATCTTCCGGGCTGTCCATCCAGTAAATCGGGAACGTGCCGCAAGCACAGGTGAAGTTGCCGACGCGCAACAAATGCGCGAAGCGAACAATCGGTTCGCGCATTTTGCCGAAGCCCTGATTCGTCAGCATGTCCAAACTGCGAGCTTCGTAATCGGTCAGGATGGCGCGAACGACCGCCTTCATGTCGCCGCGAACTCCGCTGCCGTTGTCGTTGAATTTCTGAGCAACACGGTAAACATAAGCAGGCGAAGGATTGCTGGTCACCAGTCGCTGAATCAACAAGCGCGAAATATAAGGCCCGACGTTCGGATGGTTGAAGATGTTATCCAGCGCGTCTTTCAAATCCTTTTCCGGAGTTTGATTCGCAGGCAGCGACACGCCATCCAGCAAAAGCTTTCTCGCCAAAGAATGATGGTTCGGCCAGACCTGCATAGGCACTCGCCAATATTGAGTTCCGTTACGGTAAGCGTTCGGATACAGCCAGTTCTGCTCGGTTTTGGCGAACCAGCCGTAACTCCAGCCGGTGAAAACATGCGCGAAACCTTTGACAACTTCGTTGTCATAAGTCGCCGCCGGCAATCCGTTGGCGTCCAGCTTCAACGAACCGTCGGGATGCAGTTTGTACAAACCGATTGAAAAAAGCTGAAGCACTTCGCGCGCGTAATTTTCATTCGGATTGCGACCCGTCGCCGGGTCTTCCTTGTCGTTTTGAAGACTGTCCAGATAACGCCCCATCGCCGGGCTTAACGTGACGTCTTCCAGCAATTGCCTGAAATTCCCGAAAGCATTTTTGCCCAGCAAGTCCATGTACCCGGCCAGCGCAAACGGCTCTGCGTCCAGGTTCGACCGGAACGAAACGACCAAAATTTGCGAAAGCGCAAAAACTACGCGCTGCCGCAATTGATCCTGAGCGGTGACGGCTTGCTTCCAAAACGATTCCATCATCTCCTGCTGGTAATACTCCGTGCGGGTTCCGATGGTCGCGTCCAGATAAGCCAGATGCGAATTTTGCGGCAAGGCGAATTGTTCGTTCAGCCAGGTGTTAAAACCTTTGGTTTGCAGCGCGGTGATTTCGGAGTTCTTAGGGCCGAAAGTCGCTTGAGCCAGAAAGCGCGAAGCGTCGCGCAAAGTCGGCGTGCCGCTGGGCAAAGGCGGAGCCGCAGGCGGCGGAGTGAAAGTTTGCGATCCGTTGATCAAACCGAAATGGCCGCGAATTTCTCCTGACGGATAACGCGACGAGTGTATGTTGATATACAGCCTGCCGGTTTTCAGCGCGCCTATGATTTGCGGAACCGTCGTCGCTCCTACGTTGGCGAACTGCCACAAAAACGAACCGTCAGCTTGTTTCGGCGCAGTATCCAGATCGAAAAGGATTCCGCCGCTTTGTCCGGGATCAGCCGGGCCATGAATGTGTGCGCTGGTTTCGGGCGTGGTCAGGTTGGAGTAAGCGAATTTCAGCAAGCCGGATTTTTCATCGCCGCTGAGTTTGAACGTCGCGTAACCCGAAGCCGGTGAAAACGAGCTGCCTTCGGGTCTGAGCGAAGCCATATACATCACGTCGGCCAACGGCGGAGATTTCAGCGCCAGCCGTACGACGTTCGCTGCTTTGCCATCAACAGTGACGGCCACATCGAATTCTCCACCCGGCAACGAACGTGGAATTCGAATGTTGAGTTGATCCAACCCGGCGTAAACACCCTGAGCGCCGGCGTAAATGACTTCGGCGCTGACGCCTCCAATGGTTGCGGTGACTTTCGTTAAATCCGTGCGATTGCGAAAACCCGACCCGTAAACGATCAAAAACACCTGATCGGTTGCCGGGCCAAGATCAACTTGCACAGGGACGAATTTGCCTTGCTGAGCGTCGAACTGACCAATTGGTTCGTAACTCTGCGCGTTGTTCGATTTGATTCTCAGAACCTGCCCTGCTGCCAAGCCTTTCCCGCTGGTATCGGCTGTAAACAGCGAAGGCGCAACCGTCGAAATCGGCCCATTGCCGGTGGCCATGGTGACGTTGTTTTTGACAACCGTAAACAGGGCTGCGCCGTTTGCAGTCCCAGCCGGAATCTGAAAGTTGATCTGCGTAGGCGATATAAAAAACAGCGGAGCCAAGCGCTCTACGTTCTGACTGTCACGCACCTTGACGCTGACGCCATTCAAAGTCGTCGGCAAAGGCAAAGTGCTGGCGACGGCAATTGCGTCGGCCAGGTTTGAACCGAATCCAACGACAATCTGTTCGGCAGCCAATGAGTCACCTTTGTAACTGGCGGCGGATACCACAGTCAGCGCAGTCTGCATTCGGCTGGCTTCGCTCTGCCGGGAAACCAGCAGTGAGACTGCAACACCTGCAATCAACAACACCAACCGCGTAACGGTAAACGACGATTCAAAGATTTTTTTTCTGTCAGGCATTTACTGCACTCCCTTGGAAAATACCGTGTTTGAATGATGGTTCTAAATATGAGGAGAAGAAAGCCAACAACAATTGGAGGATTGTTTGCAACGAGGAAGGCAATCAAAACATTTTCTAGGATCAACGATCTTTGTTTGGACAGATGGGATTATATTCCGACTGGATAGCTTCGCAAATTCATTTTTGGCGGCTCGATCAGAAGGCTGAATTCGTCCTTTGCACTGGATAAGCGCCTCAAACTCATTTGGCTTAAACGGGCGTTAGCGCAAAAACTGCGCCACCTACTCTATTGAGCGGACGGCGCAGTTTTTGGTGATGGGGGCATGGTTTCGTTGAGATCACCGATACTCAACAAAGCTAACGTGGAACTTTCACACTCACCGTTTTCTTCACCGCCTGATTGCCTGCCGCATCGGTGGAGTTGATGGTGATGGTGTAAGTACGTCCGTTGCCGTTCGGCTTACGTTCAGCCCGCAATCGCAATTGATGGTCGCTCAATATCTCCCAATCAGCCTCTGTTGAGTTTTCGCTGCTGGAAACGCTCAGGCTATTGATCGCGCCGGGACAATTATCGGTTGCGGGGTAATTGACGGTGACGTTTCGCATTCTGCCGTCAGGACTTGCCAGAATTGCCGGGCTTGGCCAAGCATCACCGATCACCGGTACTTCGGTGTCAACCACTGTCACAGTAAACGAACAAGCTGTCCTGTTACCGCTGGCGTCTGTCGCAGTGACCGTGACCGTTGTCGTGCCTTTGGGGAAAGCCGTGCCTGATGGAATTGAACTGGCGACAATCACTCCGGGGCAGTTGTCTGTAGCCGTCGGCAAAGCAAAGCTGACCACTGCCGCGCATTGCCCAGGATCAGTGGATTGCGTGATGTTGGTCGGACACGAATTCAAAACAGGCAATTCGTTGTCAACCACGGTCACCGTGAACGTACACGTGGTTTTGTTGCCTGCTTCGTCTGTGGCAGTCAACGTGACTGGAGTCGTTCCTTTCTGAAAAACTGAGGCCGACGGAATTGAGCTTGTTACTGTGACTCCGGGGCAATTGTCCGTCGCCACAGGCAAAGCGAATCTGATTACCGCCGCACATTGTCCTCGGTCAGTAGATTGCACAATGTTGGCTGGGCAAACCAACACGGGAGCTTCTCTATCAACGATTGTTACGGTGAAAGTACAAGTGCTCTGATTACCAGCCGCGTCAATAGCACTCACCGTGACCGGAGTCGTTCCTTTCTGGAACGCCGTCCCCGAAGCAATCGAAGTTGTAACTGTCATTTGCCCCAAGCAGTTGTCGGTCACTGTCGGGGCGAACCTGACTACCGCCGAGCACTGACCTGGATCAGTTGATTGTGTGATGTTGACTGGACAAGCGATTGTCGGCGCTTGTTTATCAACCACCGTCACAGTGAATGAACACGATGTCGAATTGCCGCTCTGGTCAGTGGCTTTGACAGTTACAGTTGTCGTGCCTACCGGGAAGGCCGAACCAGACTCATGGGAAAAGCTGAAATTAACCGCATCGCGACAGTTATTTACCGAGAGTACTGTAAAGTCGAAATTGACCACAGCCGAACACTTCCCCGGATCAGTTTCCTTGGTGACGTCAGGCGGACAGGTTATGGTCGGAGCTTCTTTATCTTCCACAATCACGTTGAATGTACACGTGGTCTTGTTTCCTGACGCATCCGTGGCCGTGACAACCACCGGAGTTGTTCCTGCCGGGAAAGTTGAACCCGATTTGATGGAGCTTGTGACCACGACGTCTCCGCCGCAAGCGTCCGTAGCCGTCGGCAAATTGAAATTGACCACCGCCGAACATTTTCCACGATCTGTTGGCACGGTGATGTTCGCCGGGCAGGAATTGAAAGTTGGCCCTTGCGTATCCAATACCGTCACGGTGAATGGCCATTCCCCTGTGGTTTGACCTGCTTGTCGAACCCGAACAGTAACTTTGGTCGTGCCGACCGGAAACGTCGAGCCTGAAGGTATGGAAGTTTCCACAAACGCCGGACAATTGTCTTTGACCTGGGGCAACGGGAAATTGACCACTGCTGAACACTTCCCCGGATCAGCAGGTTGAGTGACGTTTGGAATGCTGCCCTGCAACACGGGACGTTCGATGTCCTCTACTTGTACGAAGAAAGAAGTCCTGCCGATGTTGCCAAAATTATCACTGGCGGAGCATTTGATTTCGGTTGATCCCACCGGAAAGCTGGAGCCGGAAGGTGGTGTGCATTCCAGCGAACCTTCTTTCAAACCTGAACAATTATCCCGGAATGACGGAAGCGGGTATTCGACCACTGCCGAGCATTGCCCTGAGTCGTTGTTGACGAATTTTCTATCAATCGCAGCGCTTAGCACCGGCGGTTCGGTGTCTGCGCCAACCAATGTGGGTCCATCCTTGTAGATATTGTATTGGCCAAAAATGTGTTCCGGTGGGCTGTAATCGTATGTAAGTCCTTCGCAGACATTTACGCCTGCGGCTAATGCGCCTGCAATCCCGACATCAACAGTGAAAGTGCGTGCCCTGCAAGCCTGGTTATTGGAATACGTCAGACAAGCTTTTGCGAAAGTGTAAACACTGGTGTTGGCTTGGACGCTGACACAAAGCAGGTTGGCCGAAATATCAACCTCCGGCCCAAGCGTCAGGATAATGCAGCCGCCGTTGGAACTGGTGACATTGAAGACCGGAGTAAAGGTGGGGTTTTCAGCACTGAGAATCGGACGGATTCCGCTGGTGTCAGCTTCCACTCCGATCTGCGCCTCTTCGTTGAGCTTGAATCCGGTAACGAAAGTGGTTCCCGGCTGATTGAATTGAAGCTTGAGTGTAGCCTTGACTCCAAAATCGAGTGTCGCACCGATGACTGTGCCACCCAGTGACGCATTGATCGTTGCGCCCGTGCCAGGAAGTGTCACCTGGGCCAGATTGAATGTACCGACCGCCGTAATATCAAACTGCAAATCAGTGTTTAGTTTTTCTTTGAGAAATGCTTTTGCGGTTCTGGCCGTGGAATTGAGGTCTCCTTCGACACTGCCGCCAATTTCCAGAAAACTGCCCTGCTTCAATTTCACGTCAACACCGCTGGGGAGTTTGCAGATGGCGCTGGGAATGCCAAGACAGGGCTGTCCGATAAGTCCGTCAAAATTGAAACGTTTGGTAAAGCCGCTTTCCGGAGCGGCAAACGGCGAGGCGGGCGGGCGTGGAGGTTCCTGCGGGCCACCTGAAGCGATTTCCCAAATCCAGATTCCGGCGTCGGTTTCAACGCTGCCGTCGCGGAAAGAAAGCGGGAAGGAGTAGGCAATCTTGTCCGGCCCTTGGCGCGTGGCAATTCTGGCTTCGGAATAAACCGTCTGCGCCACGTGGCCGGAAACTTCGCCCATTGCCGTCAACGTGTAAGTCATTCCGTCGGCGTAACCGGCTGCGGGCAAAGCCAAACTTATTTTCCCCTGACCATTGGCAACGACATTGAAGGCTTCGCGTTTGTGACCGGGGCGGGCGTTTTGCCTGACGATCTGAACGCGCTCTTCCGGCTGCCAGCCAGAGCCGCTGAGCACAGGCGTTTCGCCTTGCTGATATTCGACCTTGTCGGAAGTCAGTTTAGCTGTTGAACTGGCCATCACAACGACGGATTTCGTCAGGCTTCCGTCTTTGGCAACGCCTCCCGCGACGACTGCCTTGTTGCGTCCGGCGATTTCAGCCGTTGCGTAATCTGTTCGATCAATCGAACCGTCCACGGAGTTGATGGCCGCTTCGACCTCTTTGGAATGAGCCGTCATGGATTTGCCAGCCGCGTTTTTTTCTTCCGCGCCCGGCGGAGTCAATCCGTCAATCAGGGCTTCGCGCGTTTGCGAAGTCAGGACGTTTGCCGCTGGGAAAATGTCCGCCGTCGGCAACAGATGCGCCGCGCCTCGGAAAGAATTTCTAGCCGGATCGTACACTTCCATCGTGCCGTCGTAATCGCCGCCGATCACCTGCACCTTTCCGTCAGGCAGCAATCGCATCGCCGGTTGGACGCGCTTGATCCACATCTTTTCGGCGACCGGCTCAAAGCTCAATGTCGAAGCGTCGAACAGTTCCGCCGACCGCAACCAGCGACCGTCTTGGGCTACGCCGCCTGCCAACAGCACGTTGCCGTTGGCCAACAATGCTGCGGCGTGAAAACTCGGCCTGTTGTCCAGCTTTGCCCGCAACAAAGTGAAGCGCCCTGCCGAAGGATCGAACATTTCCGCACTGCCTTCGGCGTTTCCGCCCGTTACCAGCAATCGTCCGTCAGGCAATTCAGTGGCCGTGTGACCGGCTCTAGCCCGGTTCAATCGCGGCCCGGCGGTGAATTCGCCAGTCGCCGGATCGAGCCACTCAGTTGAGTTCAGCAACTTGCTTTGAGCAGTTCCACCGATGACCAGCACTCGGCCATCACTGAGCAGCGTCGCTGTGTGGCGGCTGCGCGCGGTCAGCGAACGCGATGCAACGGCCAGTGACCCAGCCGATGAATCCAGAATTTCAACTTCGGCAACTGCGCCGCTTTCGTTTTCGCCGCCGATGATGACGACTCGGCCATCGGGCAAAGCCGTCATCGTATGACCTCGCCGAACGACGTTAAGCGAGAATCGTTCTGGGGATTGAACCGCTGGAGCTTTCCCGGCTGCCATCGAAGGCTTCGCTGCCCATCGTTCTGCCAGTTGAAATGCCGCTACCAGAAGCAGCAGCGAGGCACCGATCAGCAACCTTGTGCGAGTGACGAGTTTTCTTTTCATAGCAAGACCATCCTTTTTGAACGTGCAGGGATTTTCTCAACGCTCGGTGGCGGTCAGTGGAACAAGCTGGCAGCTTGTTCCACTGACCTGGCAGAACGGACACAAAGACTGCAGGCAGTTGATGAATTATGGACGGCGATTACCGGGCACGATCGAAAGATGCAGGTACGCCATACGGTAATGTTCGTAAGCGTCTTTGTAACCTTTCGCCTTCAAGGATTCATCGCCCGTTTGCAGTTCCTGGGCGGCTTGCGCGATCACTGAAGGCGGCAATCCGGAATTGCGGCAAGCTTGTAAAACGCGGTCAACCAATTCGCGAACATCTTCCAGATAACCGCCTTGTGAACGCGGCAACTGCAAAGAGGCCATGTTGTAGCGGTCACCCTGAACCAGCGCGGATTCGATCTGGAACTGAAGCGCGCTCTGTTGTGATGCCACCAGTTTGGACAGAACGTCATCCAGCTTGATGTTGAGGGTATTGGCGGTGTTTTGCAGAGCGTCCACTTTGGCCGTGGCCACATCAATCTTATTGAGCGTGGAGTCGGCTTTGTTGTTGACCACGTCGAGCTTGGCGTTGGCGGTGTTCGCGCTGGTTTGCAGCACATTGAGCTGAGAAACCATCGAAGCGGTGGTTCCCTTAATGTTGTTGACCACATCCAGCGTTGTAGCGGCTATGCCGTTGATTGTGTTTGCGGTGTTCTGCAATGTACCGAATCGCGTGTTGATGTTGTTCGTGAGCGTGGAGAACTGGTTATTGACCAGGTCGCTGACTCTGTTAATACCGCCTTCCAGCGAAGTGAAACCGGCCTTGAGGCCGTTGTTCACTATTCCAAAGTTGGCAAACATATCGTTTCGCAGATTATTGATATTGCTGGCGAGCGAATTGACGTTGATGTCGACCGCCTGGAGGTTAGCTGAAATGTCATTGGTCTTTTCAAGCAGATCAATGACACCCTGATAAATCGGTTGAATCAACTTGTGGGATTCATCAACCGGCTGATCCACTTTCAGCGTCAGGTTACTGCCGACAGACCCTGAAACAGTGACTCCGCCCAGGCCGCACAGAAAAGAATCATCGCCTGTGCTGGCGCTGTACGAAGCAATCATGCTGACGATAAATCCGTTCGGCAAAGTAGTGCCGACTTTAACTGTCAGCCGGACAGTCACGGATTTATCTCCGTCCACAGAACCTGCCCAACCCACACCGCCGCTGCCACCAACGCCCGGGGCTGATGCAACTCTCCAATCCCCTGGATTCGATAAAACAGATGCTGAAACAAAGGTCGTCCCGGCTGGCACCGACGTATTCCAGGCAGCTCTGACATCTCCACAGCCGTCATTTTGATACTTGATGTCGTAGGTGATGTCGGTTCCGGGCAGAACCGGATTGCCTGCACAGCCTGTGCAGGTCGTATAAGTAACGCCCACGCTAAGTTTTGACGCCGCCGGACTAGATGGCGTAGCCGTCACTGATAATGTTCTTTCATTCTGTTTCAAGGCGGTACGAGGTGACTGTTGGTCGGTTTGGGCAAGTGTTACCACATTGGCGCTTGCGGAAAGGGCAAACGCAACAAGTATTGTGCATATAGTTACCAAAATTCTTTTCGACATGGTTCATCTCCTAGGTGTGTTGGGGGAGAGACGAATTTCTCTCCGCAGGTAGTGGGATGGCACAGATTTATTCAAGCTTGCGTCGTTGCGCGCAGCCAGACAATCAGTGTACGGAGCCTAAACCGCTAGTGGGATAACGATCTTTAGTGCTACGTGGCAAGCAAAGAGTTAGCCGGAAGGTATGGTCTCGGCCAGAAGCGGTTTCCAGATTCGGAAAGAAAAGTTGGAGTAGCCAGAGTCAGGCCTGGTAATTACCTCCCGATTTGAATAGAGCAAAACAGAGGCTAAAGCCGTCAGCATAAGCACACGACGACAGCCATCTATGGTAAAGCTCAATTTTTGGAGTAATACGAAAGGCACCAAGTTGCGGGGCGGAACTTACGCCCACATCAACCGAATGACAATGGCCACAGCGCATAGTCGCAATTTTTTTCGGCCAGTGAAATTTTGCCTTCATTGGGTAAGGCGAAATCCGAAGCTGAAACCCGCCACAACTCTGTAAAAAATTTTGAGCAGGCTGTATAACCCTTCCGCGCGAACGAGCGCGTTGCGAATTCCAAATCAACAAAAGAGGCTAAAGAAAATGAAACCGATGTTTGCTCATGCAGCGTTGAGGCTGTTGTTCATCTGTCTTTTTTCAACCGTTCTTTTCGCTCAGGAAGCGGCGAAACCCGCTCAACCGGCGGCCATGCCGTTGTGGCCCAACGGCGCGCCTGCGGCCAAAGGTTCCGCGCCCGAAGACATCCCAAGCATCCAGCTTTACCAACCGCCTGCCGACAAAGCCAATGGCGCGGCCATCGTTGTTTGCCCAGGCGGAGGTTACGGCGCGCTCGCTCCACACGAAGGCCACGACATAGCCGTCTGGCTGAACAGCATTGGCGTCACCGCCGTGGTTTTGAAATACCGTCTTGGCAGATTCGGTTATCGCCATCCGGTGATGCTCGGAGACGCGCAACGAGCAATTCGCACCACGCGCGCCAAAGCCGCCGAATGGAAAATTGACCCGAACCGCATTGGCATCATGGGATTTTCCGCCGGAGGTCATCTGACTTCGACAGCGGCCACACACTTTGACGCGGGCGATCCGAACTCAAGCGATCCAATTGAAAAACAAAGCAGCCGACCCGACGTGGCAATTCTGTGTTACGCAGTCGTCACCATGACCGATCCATTCACACACGCAGGCTCTCGCAAAAACCTGCTCGGCGACACTCCGTCGCCAGAACTGATTGATCTGCTGTCGAACGAAAAACAGGTGACTGAGAAAACTCCGCCCACGTTCATCTTCCACACCGAAGACGACAAAGCCGTGCCAGTGGAAAACAGCCTGCAATTCGCGGCGGCTTTGCGAAAAGCCAAAGTGCCTTACGAAATGCACATTTATGAAACCGGTCGCCACGGCGTAGGCCTGGCCAAAGACAATCCGGCGCTGAACACCTGGCCAAAGCTGTTGGAAAACTGGCTGCGCGCTCGTAAATTTATCAATTAACTTTTGACCTTTATGACTAAATCAAAACTTTTCGTTTTTGTACTCATTGCCGTTTGCTTCGCCACTTTGACCGCACCGACTTCCGCGCAGCGTCGAGGCCAGCAAGCTCCGGCCTATAACTATCCGCCGCAACTGCTGGAAGAAATGAAGCGATTGCAGAGCTCTGCGCTGTCGAACGATTACGCGCTGAAACAGGTTGCCTACCTATGCAACAACATAGGCCCGCGGCTGAGCGGTTCGCCGCAGGCGGCTCGCGCTGTCGAATATGTCGCCGATGAACTGCGCAAACTTGGCTTGGAAGTAAAGCTGGAAAAGGTAATGGTTCCGCATTGGGTTCGCGGTGTCGAAACCGGCGAGTTGACTCAGTTTCCCGGAATGGCTGCGGGCACAACGCAAAAAGTTGTGCTGACGGCTTTGGGCGGCAGCGTGGCTACGCCAGCCAACGGAATCAC
>JBGAPB010000020.1:0-31135 GCA_044221525.1 Blastocatellia bacterium
AGACTGTCTGACTTTTCTTAATGCTTCTCTTTGTATCAGAACATAAAAGTGATTTGCTCAACATTTGTTCTGAAAACGACCCGCTTAACTGATGGCAACGGCGGTAACTTTAGATTATGTCAGGGTTTGGCGCAAGTGCTTTCTCAAAAGCGGCAAGCAGGCTCCCATTCACGTGCGGTCTGAGTTTAGGTGTGGTAGAAGCATTTTCAAGAATTCCCAAGGAGGCACGATGCGCTTAGACGAACCAAGGTTGAAACCGCTGGCCGACGATCAATTGGACGAGGACGCAATGCGAGTTTTGGAACGCTCGCGGATGCAAGGCAGGGTGTTTAATATCTTTCGTACTCTCGCCGTTCACCCAAAATTACTGGAGCGATGGATGGTTTTTGGCAGCCATGTGCTGGGCAAATCCACTTTGCCACCACGCGAGCGCGAAATGGTGATCTTGCGAATTGGGTGGCTCTGCCGGAGCGAATACGAATTCGGCCAGCACGTTCTGATCGGCAGAAGAGCGGGATTGACCGATGAGGAAATCCGGCGAATCAAGGACGGGCCTGACGCCGATGGGTGGAGCGAGCTTGACCGGGCAATGCTCAGGGCGACAGATGAGCTACACGCCGAAGCATTCATCAGCGATACGATCTGGCAAAAGCTGTCTGAGCATCTTTCGCCTCAACAATTGCTCGACCTGATCTTTGCCGTCGGCCAATACAATCTGGTTTCGATGGCTTTGAACACGCTTGGCGTGCAGCGCGATGAAGGCGTTCCGGGATTTGATTTGTGATTGATTGTCTGTCAAAAAACGTTCGCTATAATGCCTTTCCGGCTTCAATTTCAGGCGTCGGTTTCTTGTGAACTGACGAAGTCATACCAAAAGTCTTCAATAAAAATCAGGGATAGCTGACTATGAGTGATGCCATGTCTTTTTCCGCTTCCAAACCTGGAAAGCTTCGCCGTCTGTTGATGATTCTGATTGCGTTGCTTGGCTTGCTGGCTGCGGCAGTGTTGGTCGTTGGAATGATAGAGTTTCCAGAAGATCGTCCTCCTGCCGGTTACTCCAACGGCAATCCGGGCAGCGGAGGCATGCGCCGAACTTTCCCGGCGATGAATCAGCGAGCCAACAATCCGATGACGACTGAAAAATCCGAGCTTGGCCGATTGCTTTACTTCGACCCGATTTTGTCTGGCGACAACACTCAATCTTGCGCGACCTGCCATCATCCTGATTTAGGATTCAGCGATGCGCGGTTTACTTCGATGGGCATCGGCGGGCAGGGAACCGGCCCTGACCGCGCTGGCGGAAAAGTGCTTCGTCGCAATGCGCCTACGATTTGGAACGCGGCTTTCAGCTTCAAGCTGTTCTGGGATGGTCGAGCCGCCGACTTGGAAGACCAAGCGCGTTCGCCAATAACCGCCGCCGACGAAATGAACCAGAAGCCGGAAGAGTTGATTGAGGAGCTGAAGAAGATTCCCGATTACGTGGCGATGTTCGACAAAGCTTTTGCTGGTTCAAACGGCTCTGGCGTGACTTTCGACAACGTGACCAACGCCGTCGCGGCTTTCGAGCGAACCATTATCAGCAATAACTCGCCGTTTGATCGTTACGCCGCCGGAGATTCAACAGCGCTGACCGGCGAACAACGCAGAGGCTTGACGCTGTTTCGTTCGCTGAAAACTCGTTGCTTTGAATGTCACGGCTTTCCGACTTTCGCCAATCCCGATTTTAAGGTCATTGGTGTGCCGCCGATGCTGGGTCAGTACTCTCAACCTGACGATCTTGGCCGAGCCGAAATCGAAGGCGGCGAACCATACAAGCATGCTTTCAAAGTTCCCACGCTGCGCAACATCGCTCTGACCGCTCCGTACATGCACAACGGACGCTTTCTGACGCTGGAAGATGTCGTCAATTTTTACTCAACCGCCGGAGGTCACGGCAACGGCATGGAGTTGCCGAACATTGACGACAAAATTCGTCGCTTCTCGCTGAGTTCTCAAGAACGAAATGATTTGATCGCTTTCCTGCATGCTCTGACCGATGAATCCCAGATGCCGGAGTTTCCAGATAAGGTTCCTTCAGGGTTGCCTGTCGTTCCCAGGTTGAAGCAGGGCATCAAAGCATCGGCTTTGGCAGCCAGAAATCCAGCATCGTTCACGGCTGCTCCTGCCCAAGCTCGCCGCGACCCAACGACCTGGCGAGTCAAACCCGGCGAATCAATTCAATCGGCGCTGGATCGAACCATCGCCGGAGACACGATTGAAATCTATCCCGGAACTTACAACGAAACTTTGTTGATTGATGTGGACAGCATCACGATTCGCGGCCTTGTCGAAAACGGCCAGCGAGCTGTGCTGGACGGCCAGAACAAGCTGACTGATGCAGTCATCACTTCCAGCCACCGTTTCACAATCGAAGGTTTGATGGTCAAAGATTACGTCAACAATGGAATCACGGTTCACGGCGGAACCGATGTCACCTTCAGGGATTTGATTGTCGAAAACACCGGTCTTTACGGAGTTTATCCGGTCGAATCGAAAGGCGTGCTGGTCGAAAACTGCAAGCTGACAAAGATCAAAGACGCCGCTATTTACGTTGGTCAGTCGCGCGACATTATCGTTCGCAACAACGAGTGTTATGAAAACGTCGCCGGAATCGAGATTGAAAACTCAGTCAATTCGCTGGTTGAAAACAACTACCTGCACGACAACACGGCTGGAATGCTTGTCTTCCTGTTGCCGAACAATCCTTCAAAAGTCGCCACCGACCACAAGGTTCGCAACAACCGAATCATCAACAACAACCACGCGAATTTCGGAGATCCGAACGCCATTGTTGGAAAGCTGATTCCCGGAACCGGTTTGCTGATTATGGCCGCCGACCGCACTGAAATTACCGCCAACGAAATGCGGGGCAACGATTCTTTCGGCTTGGCGGTTGTAGGTTTGGCCGTAGCTTTTCCGAAAGGCCGAACCTTTGATGTCGGTTCGATTCCCGAACAGAACCGAATTCACGGCAACACTTTTGCCGACAATGGACATAACCCCGGCGGTTTGATCAAGGAAGCCGGAGCCAAAAACTGCGACATTTTCTGGGACGGCAGCGGCTGGAATAACTCGTTTGAGCAATCCGGCGTGAAAAGCTTTCCACTCGTGCTGCCGAATGACAACTGGCCGAATCCCTTGCGCCGAGCCTTTACCAGAGCCTTCAACTACGTCCGCGATAAATTGTTATGAAAAGATGGGGTTCAGGTTTCAGGCTGTCTTGTTAGCAAGCAACAGGCTGAAGTCTGAACCCCATGCGACTGCTACTTCTGAAAAAAAATCTTGTTACCGGATAGTGACTTGTGTTACTTCCTCGCCTGTAGTCATTAGCTGTACCTGCAAACAACTCGGCCACCCCCGTGAAGTCATCTTTCATCGCTATTCTTAGCTGGCGTTGCAGCATGACTGATCAAGCCGTTCTTAGTCTCAAGGCGTCAGCCTTTTTCTCAACTCAGGAGATTTAGCATGAAAAAGATTTTGGTAATCACGTTGTTCACCGTCTCAGCCCTATTCGCCGTCAATTCGGTTTTCGCCGACAAACAACCAAAGAAAGACGCAAAAGCTGAACCGACACCTAATCTGCAAGTTGATGGTCTTCCACCCGAAAAGGCGGCAGAGTTATTGAAAGGGATGGAAGCTGTAAACAAGATTGAGGCCGGTTTGAAGTACGAAAAAGGAGTCGTAACGCTGAAAGATGGACTGGCCAAAATTTCCCTGTCGGACAAATTCAACTACCTGAACCCGGACGATGCACAGAAAGTCATAGTTGATCTTTGGGGAAACCCTCCGCGCGAAAAATCGCTGGGCATGATCGTTCCCGCCGGTTTCAAACCAACCGCAGAGAATTCGTGGGCAGTGGTTATTACTTACGACGAAGATGGTTACGTCAAAGACGACGAAGCAGCCAGCATCAATTACTCCGACCTGCTGAAACAAATGCAGGAGGGGACGCGCGAAGCCAGCGAAGAACGAAAGAAAGCGGGGTACGAACCAATCGAGTTGGTTGGGTGGGCACAACCGCCACATTACGACGCCGCCAGCCACAAACTTTATTGGGCGAAAGAGTTGAAATTCGGCGAAGGCGGAGAAAACACTTTGAATTACGACATTCGGGCACTTGGTCGCAGAGGTGTTTTGTCGCTAAACGCCGTCGGCGCGATCAGTCAGTTGAAAGACATTGAACACGACATGCAATCGGTTCTTGGTCTGGTGGAATTCAACGAAGGTCATCGTTACAGCGACTTCCTACCCGGCACGGACAAAATTGCGGCATACGGCATCGGCGCATTGATCGCCGGTAAGCTTGCAGTCAAGGCAGGTCTCTTCAAGGTGTTGATTGGTGTTTTGATAGCCGCCAAGAAATTCGTTCTGATCGCTTTGGTGGCAATCGGCGCTTTTCTGAAGAAGCTGTTTACAGGCAAGTCAAGGGACGATGCTGAGGAACCGGCTTCGATCACCGGCTCGGATTCGTAAGCCCTAACGCCTAAGCTCCCAAGCGTTGAATGGAACGCGGATAACACGGATGCTGCCGGTTGGCGCAGACAATTCGGGTTGGTTCGCGTTCCATTTGTTTGGTCAGAGTCCGATTAGCTGTGCAGCAAGTGACCGCCGGGCAGTTCAGTCGCAAACCGAACCCCGATTCCATCCGGCCCTACCAGAGTGAAATCCCGTAAGCCGTAATCGCGGTCTCCGATTTCCCTAAAGATGCGAACGCCCATATCTTTGGCTAAAGCGCGGTAATCGTCTACGTTTGGAACCATGACTCGAATGTTAGCCAGCGGAAAAGGCGGTGGCGAAGGCATTTGTTTGAACTCTTCCAGCATCAGCCGCGAATCTTCCCAGGCCAGTTCGGCAAAATCCGGCTCCTGCCGCAGCAGCTTGAACCCCAGCTTCTGGTAAAACGCCAGCGACAACCGCAAATCGCGGACGTAAATTTCAACAGCCAGTTGTTCGCTGGCGGGAACGTAGTTGGCGGTTTCAGATTGGGTCATATTTTCCTCCTGAATTTGCCGGAAGCTTGCCACGAAAAATTTGCAGGGACAATTGACCGGAACTATACTCCTTTATCTCTCAAGCTTATCCGCCAATCATTAACCCGAATTCGTCCGCCACTTGGGTTACTAGGAATTCCGGCAACGCGGAATTTATCGAGGTATCAATGCGATGAATTTCAAGAAATGGTTATATCGTGGCGGACATCCCAATTGGCTGGCATCTATACTCAATCGTGGTTGGGCTGTATTGCATGGCTTAGGGATTGCTCCCAACTACCTGGTGACTTTGGAAGTGAGAGGCAGGCGATCTGGTCGTATGACCAGTCTGCCACTGGTCATGGTTATCGTTGAAGGTGAACGTTATCTGGTGTCCATGCTTGGAGCTGAAAATAACTGGGTTCAAAATGTTAAGGCGGCAGGTGGTGATGTTGTTCTTCGCCATGGAAGCCGTGAGGAAGTGCGACTTGAAGAGATCAGTGTGAATCGGCGCGCGCCTATTCTTAAGGCTTACCTAAATCGAGCGCCTGGCGCCAGACAGCATCTGCCAATAGACAAGGATGCCTCGCTTTCTGACTTTGAGCAGGTGGCGGCACAGTTTCCGGTATTTCACGTCGTAGCCAGATGACGCAACACTTAGGTTGGAATGATAAATACCACAACAATTCAAAGCCTCTTTGCCCACAGGCGGTGGGCAGACGCGGCCTTGCTAATCAAGTAACCATTTATGTCAAACCACAACTCAAATTACGTAGATGTTTTGATTGTTGGTGCAGGGCTTTCCGGCATCGGCGCGGCCTGTCACTTACAGCGTGAATGTCCGAACAAGAGCGTTGCCATTTTGGAAGGTCGTGCGTCCATTGGCGGGACGTGGGACTTGTTTCGTTATCCCGGCATTCGCTCCGATTCGGATATGTACACAATGGGGTACAAGTTCAAACCCTGGCGCAACGCAAAATCCATCGCCGACGGCCCTTCGATTTTGAACTACATCCGCGAAACGGCTGCCGAACACGATATCGAAAAGAAAATCCGCTTCAATCAAAAAGTCGTCAAAGCCGCGTGGTCCAGCGAAACTGCGCGCTGGACGGTGGAAAGCAAACACAGTGAAACCGGCGAAGTCTCGACGACGACCTGCAACTTTTTGATGATGTGCAGCGGCTATTACAGCTACGACGCCGGTTACACGCCGGACTTTCCCGGCATTGAGCAGTTCAAAGGCACGGTCATTCATCCGCAAAAGTGGCCGGAGAACCTGGATTACTCCGGCAAGCGCGTTGTCGTCATCGGCAGCGGAGCCACCGCAGTGACCTTGGTTCCTTCGATGGCCGAAACTGCCGGACACGTGACGATGGTGCAGCGTTCGCCGACGTACATGGTTTCGCTGCCCGGTTCGGATGCCGTGGCCAATCTCTTGCGCCGAGTGGTTCCCGAAAAAATTGTCTATACGTTGACTCGATGGAAGAACGTGCTGTTCGGAATGCTGATTTACCAGTTGTCCAAGCACCGACCGGAATTTGTCAAAAGCCTGATCAAGAAACAACTGCGAAACGAACTTGGGCCGACGTTCGACATTGATCGCCACTTCACGCCGCCTTACAACCCCTGGGATCAGCGGATGTGCCTGGTTCCCGACGGCGACTTTTTCATAGCCTTGCGCGAACAGCGAGCCTCGATTGTCACTGACCTGATTGACAGCTTTACTCCCACCGGATTGAAGATGAAATCCGGCGAACATCTGGACGCGGACATCATTATCACTGCCACGGGATTGGATTTGATCGCGCTTGGAGGAGCTTCGTTGGTTGTTGACGGCCAACCTGTGCAACTCAACAAATCGGTCAACTACAAGGGCTGCATGCTGACGGGCATTCCGAACTTGTCGTTTGTGTTCGGCTACACCAATGCTTCCTGGACGCTGAAGGCTGACTTGCTTTGCACCTACGTTTGCCGGTTGCTGAATTACATGGATAGGCACGGTTATCGCCAGGTGAATGTGAGATTGAACGACCCTGAAGTTAAAGATTTGCCTTTGCTTGATCTCACATCAGGATACATTCAACGCGCAATGGATCGTTTCCCTCGACAAGGCTCCAAGCTGCCTTGGCGGCTGTATCAAAACTACTTTTTGGACACGCTGATGATTCGCTTCGGCTCCATCAAGGATGATGCGCTGGAGTTCAAGCAGGCAGAATCACCTGCGAAGGTCGGTGAAGTAGCAAATGAACCCGGCATCACCAAGCAGGAGACTGCTCAATCTGAGATCGTCAAACTCGAACAAGGCACTCTCAACACCCCATAGACACAAATAAAAGCCAAGACAATTTACCTGAACCTCTCAAACAGCGGGCCTGGTTGAGTCTCGGCAATCGTCGCTATCTGTGGATGCGAAGTTGGCTCAACCGAGTACCTGTTCTTATCGCTTTTGCTAGTTTGGTGGTGATCTGCTGGCAAGCCTTCATATACAATGATCAGCGCAACCTGATGAATGAGCAACTTAAAGCGATGAACGATACGCTCACGGAAACCAGAAAAACTGCTGATGCTGCTATTAGACAGGCCGATGCCGCAAAGGAAACTCTTGAAATTACCAAACAAGGGGATATTCCTGTTGTCCATCTGGGTGGCTGGGATTTGAAACCTGAAATCACTGCGAATAAGGTTTTGACCGCTTCGATTACTCTTACCAATCGGGGGAACAGTGACATTACAAATTCTACAAACTATATGACTATAGAGTCTCGGACTAATGAGCCAGTAGAGAACTATCAACCTCACTGGAAAACTGTTAATAACGTTACCTTGCAACGAGGATTTGGAGATCGAACTTTTCAAGTATCTGCAACTTTTTCTCAAAGCGAGGTTGAACAAATCCAGACCGAGCGCAAATTCATTTGTGTGTTTGGGTTTCTTGAATATCAAAACCCATTGGAGAGAAAAATCCGAAAGCGGTACTGCGTGAAATTTGGCCCCATTACAAGAGAATGCGAAACCTGGCAAAACCAGGAAGAAAGCTCTAATTGATCAAGTGAAGCAGGGCTAACAAATCGCTTGACCGGAGCGCACGGTCAGCTTCGTATTAGGTCGCCCAACAAGATTGGGGTTCAGAACAGCAAAACAGGATCACGGGCGTTTATCCTATGATTCAATCATTCGTCGACACCGAAACCGAGCGATTCTTTACAACCGGGAAATCGCGCCATCTTCCCACTGAGATTCGCTCGCGCGCGGCGAAGCGATTGACTCAATTGAACGCGGCGACTCGCGTCGAAGATTTGCGGCTGCCGCCGTCTAATCGGTTAGAGGCATTGAAGGGGGATCGTAAAGGCCAATGGAGCATTCGCATTAACGATCAATGGCGTGTATGTTTCCGGTTCGATGACGGAGATGCTTTTGACGTGGAGATTGTTGATTACCACTGAAGGGAGAAAAAGATGTTCAAGAACGGATTACCGCCAATTCATCCGGGAGAATTTTTACGCGAAACGTTGGAAGATTTCGGCCTGTCCCAAGCGGAGTTTGCTAGAACCATCGGCATCACGCCGTCTCGGATTTCGCAATTTCTGAAAGGGGCTAGACCTGTGACAGCGGAACTGGCTTTGTTGTTCGGGCGTGCGTTGGGGCAATCGCCGCAGTATTGGCTGAATCTTCAGGCTGCTTATGATTTGAAAATGGCGGAGCGCACTATAGGCGCGCGGTTGAATTCGATTACTGAGTTATTGCTTGACCAGACGGCTTGAAAGGTAGAACCTTGATACGGAGGTAAAAATTATGGAGAACATCACATTACAGGCTCATTATTATGGCAGGCAGGTACTGTTTGATGAGCCGGTTGAACTGTCGCCAAACACCAAACTGTTAGTAACAGTGGTTCAGCCGTCTAGTTCAGAAGAAGTGGAGTGGCAAAGCTTTTCAGCACAGAACCTGGAAAGGGCTTATGGAGAGGATGAGCCGGAGTATTCTCTGGGCCTCATCAAGGAGTGGAATCCTGATTATGAAAGAAGGTGATGTTGTTCTGACACCAATGCCGCAGTCCAACGGGCAAAATCAAAAATCGGCCAACTCTGTTTTTGCGAGAGCGGCATCAAGGCTGGATAACCCGGGCACGAAGGCACCACACCTGAGGCCGTTGTCTTGACACTCCTTACCTCACCGATGAAGATACGTCTGCTTCTCTGGTAAGCAAAAATCACTTCTCAAAAAATCTGATCTAAAAATTTCCAAGGGGGATTTGCACTGAAATGCGAACCGTCAAGACTGCATTAATCGGCGCGGGCTTTGTTGGCCCGCATCATATTGAAGCCGCTCGTCGGCTGGGTTTTGTTGACATCGTTGCCGTTGCTGGCAGCAATCAGGCTTCAGCCGAAGCCAAAGCCGCAAAGCTCAGCATTCCGAAAGCTTACGGCAGTTACGAAGCTTTGCTGGATGATCCTGAAATCGAAGTCATTCACAACTGCACGCCGAACGACCTGCATCTGCCTGTACCGCTGGCGCTGAATTCCGCCGACGCCAAAACCATGCTGGACGCCGCCAAAGCCAAAGGCATCGTTCACGCCGTGACCTTCAATTACCGTTACAACCCGCTGATGCAACAGGCTCGCGTCATGATTAACCGAGGCGACATTGGCAAAACTCACTGGGTTCACGGCTATTACATTCAGGACTGGCTGCTGTATCCGAACGATTACAACTGGCGATTGGAAAAAGAGGGCGGGGAATCCCGTTGCGTTGCAGACATCGGTTCGCACTGGTGCGATTTGGCCGGTTACATCACCGGTTCGCGCATTGCCGAAGTTCTGGCCGAGTACACGACTGTCTACCCGACTAGGCAAAAACCAAAAGGCACGCGCGAAGCTTTTGCCCAAAGCTCCGGTAACGAAGAGTTCGACGAATATCCAGTTGACACCGAAGATTTCGCCAGCGTCTTGCTGCGATTTGAAAACGGCATGAAAGGTTCGTTTTCAGTGTCGCAGGTCAGCGCCGGTCACAAGAACGGTTTGGAAATTGAAGTTGACGGCAACAAAGCCGCCGTGGCCTGGAAGCAGGAGCGTCCGAACGAATTGTGGATAGGTAAACGCAACGAACCGAACGGCTGGATGTTGAAAGACCCAGGCTTGCTCGATCCGTCAATCGCTCATTACGCCGCGCTGCCCGGAGGTCACGGTGAAGCCTGGGCTGACGCTTTCCGTAACTTGTTGCGCAACGTTTACAGCTTCATTTCCGAAGGCCGTTCGATGGAAGCCGACAAGGACAAAATCGAGTTTCCGACCTTCGCCGACGGCCACGAATCCAACTGCGTCGTCGAAGCCATCACCAAGAGCGCCAAAGCTGGCGGCGTTTGGACGAAGATTGCTAGATAAGCCCAAGCGATTTTGAAAATGGGGCGCAGCGGCGTATGCTGCGCCCGTCAAAAAATGAACTTCCCTAAATTCCAAAGAGCTATAAGCAAGGTCAATTTGCGAGCCGCTGGCGCGCTATTGGTCTTTTTGCTGAGTTGGGTTTCCGCGCCTGTCGCTATGCTGGCGCAGCAGCCTGACACCTGCTCGATGGAATGTTGCATAGCCGAAGGTCATTGTTGTTGCGCTGCTCCAAAGCTGTGGGTCGAAGGACAGGATCACAGCAATGTTGGCGAAATTGAACAGAATCAAATTGATTCTTCCTGTCCTTGTCCGATTACACTCACTTCAACTGCAAAAATCCTTTCGCGTCATATCGCGGCAAACCCCTCTTTGGTTCTGGCGCCAGACGAAGCGGCAGCCGATATCAGCCGACGCAAAAACAGTTTTTATCGTTCGATACCTTTTTCTAAAGACTCGTCTCGCGCCCCACCTGCCTTTTCCTTCTGAACAACTGCTGTTTTCAAAGAATTCATTGATCCCGGCTTGGCTGGTTGTGATCTGGTGTTGGATCGTTGCCTGAATTGATTTCAGGCCGCGAGGCACTCTGCTTTCCAAACATCATCCGACAGGTAAACCGCGATCAGGTGTTTCCCATTTTCATTGTTTGCATTCAGGAGATCAGCGATGAGAAGAGTCGTGTTGGCGGCAAAGCCGTCATTGAATAGTGCTGTTATCTTTTTCGGCGCACTATTTTTGCTAATCGTTTTTGTTTTTCTTCCTGCCGTCAAAAATGCCGCTGTAAGTGCCGGCGTCGAACGGTATGTTTTCGAATCCCAGGGCCGTGCTGTCGCCAAAGGCAGCGACCCGCAGATCGGCACGCGCGCTTCAGGGGAGTTGTTTCTGCTTTACCTGAGAGACAAAGCCGTCTGGTTAAAAACTTCAGGCGATGGAGGTGACAGTTTTGAAGAAGCCATCAAGGTCAACGATGGCGGAGAAGTCGCTTCGCATTCCGAAAATACCCCGATGATGATCGTGCGGACGATGCGCGAATTTTATGTGCTGTGGACGGCGGAAGACGGCAATGAACGAAGTTCGTTGCGTCTGGCCGGTTCAGTGGATTGGGGAAAATCATTCGGCAAGCCAGTCGCCGTTGATCCGACCGGGCCGGTTTCGCAATCGTTTTACACATTGGCCGTCGGGCCTGATGGCGTGATTTACGCCGCTTGGCTGGACAGTCGCGACAGAGGGCAGGGGAAGTCCGGCAGTTCCAGCCTTTACATTGCGCGTTCCACCAATCGTGGCCAATCGTTTGAAAAGAGCATTCGCGTAGCCTTGAACGTGTGCCCTTGCTGCCGTCCTTCGATTGCGTTCACGGACGCCAAGACCGTTCACGTCGGTTGGCGCGGAGTGCTGGACGGCGACGTTCGGGACGTGTTTGTGGCGACTTCGACTGACGGCGGCGCGACGTTTCCAATTTCAGGGCGCATTGCCGAAGACAATTGGCAAATCAACGGATGCCCGCATTCGGGGCCTTCGCTGGCGACGTTGAATGGAAAGCTATTCATCGCCTGGCACACCGTGGTCGGAGATCGTTCGCGTTTGTTTATCACTTCATCCGCCGACAACGGCGCGCACTTCTCGCCAAAAACCGAAGCCGACACAAATCTTGTGGACGCCAATCATCCGAAACTTGTCCGACTTGATAGCACGATTGGCCTGGGCGCGTTGACTCCGTTGCAGCGAATCAGCCACGTCACAGGCAGCGCCACTTATCCAACGCTGCTGCACGAACGCCCGGATCATCTTTTCGTCGCCTGGACGGAAGGAACCGAAGACGGCAAGAAAGTGATGATGGCGCGTGGCCGTTTGGCCGCGTCTGATTCCGCCAAAGCCACGAGCAAGGAGGAAGCGAAATGAAGAACATTCAAAACCTGTTTTGCTTTGCGCTGGTCTGCCTGCTGAGTGTCGTCGCGCGGGCGCAGCAAAATACTGCTGAACTTTCCGGGACTGTGACGGACGCAAATGGCGCGATTCTGATCAACACCAAAGTAACTGTTCGCCAGTCTTTGACCGGCGCTGTTCGCGTGATTCACACAAACAGCGCCGGAATTTACACCTGCACGCAATTACCGCTAGGCGTTTACTCCGTGTCGGTTTCGCAGACCGGATTTCAAACCGAAGTCCGCGAGGGCGTGGAACTGACCGTAGGCCAGCGCGCGCGGCTGGATTTTAGTTTGAAAGTCGGCGCGGTCACGTCTGAGACCGTAATCACAGCCGGCGTCAGTCAGGTTGAAACGCAAAGTTCCGCGCTTTCCAGCGTGATGGACAAGGATTCGATTCGGGAATTGCCGCTTAACGGACGCGACATTGTGCAGCTTGCGTTGTTGAAGCCCGGCGTGGCTCCGTCGCGCCGCAGTTCGGATTCGGCAGGCAGCGGAGTTCAACTTACGGTTGGCGGCAGGCGTCCGAATCAAATCAGCTTTG
Source organism: Blastocatellia bacterium (assembly GCA_044221525.1). Lineage (GTDB taxonomy): Bacteria > Acidobacteriota > Blastocatellia > RBC074 > RBC074 > RBC074. The sequence continues at coordinate 12,854 of JBGAPB010000020.1, forward strand.
TGCTGGATCAAACGGACATCAACGACGGCAACAACAACACACCGGGCAGCGTGTCTGGCGTCTTGCTCGGCGTTGACACTCTGCAGGAGTTCCGAGTGCTGACCAACGGTTACAGCGCCGAATATGGTCGCAGCGCGGGCGGCATCATCAGCGCCGTCACGCGCTCTGGCACGAACGAATGGCACGGCTCCGCGTTTGAGTTCGTTCGCAACAGCGCCTTTGACGCTAAAAACTATTTCGATCCGGCGAATCAGAAAATTCCGCACTTTGCCCGCAACCAGTTTGGCGGAGTGATGAGCGGGCCGATCAAACACGACCGAACGTTTTTCCTGGCCAGTTACGAAGGCTTGCGCCAGCGACTGGGCATCACCAATCAAGCCGTGGTTCCGAATACCGCCGCTCGCAACGGAGACATTCCCGGTTTGGCCAAAATCACCGTCAACGCCGCTGTGCCTGGATATTTGGCGTTGGTTCCGTTGCCGAACGGGCGCGATTTCGGCGATGGAACGGGGCAATATCTTTCGTCAGGGGCAAACCTTGACGATGAAGATTTCGCCGCCGGGCGTGTAGATCATCGCTTTTCGGATAAGACTTCGATTTTTGGGCGCTACACCTTCAACAACGCCAAAGTTAGCGTGCCGGACAATTTGCAACTGTTTCGCTCCGGCACGGCCTCACGCAATCAGTACGCGACTGCGCAAGTCACGCGCATTTTCAACGAACGGCTGTTGAACAATGCGCGGTTCAGTTACAACCGCTCGACCAGTCGCACTACGCCCGAAGCTTTGCGCAGCATTGATCCTGCACTTTCGTTTTTCCCCGGTCAGCCGTTGGGGCAGATCAGCGTCACCGGATTGTTTTCAATTGGGCCAAGCCGTTTTGGGCCGAACTTTAACGAACTTAACCTGTTTCAAGCCGGTGACGATTTATCGTTGGTGATTGGACGGCATTCGCTGAAACTGGGCGTTGACCATCGGGAAATTTATCTGCCCACCAGTCGCCCGCAATCGCCTTATGGTTTTTATCAATTCACTTCGCTGGCGAATTTCCTGCGCGCCACGCCCAGCTCTGTCGAACTGGCGCTGCCAGGGTCTGAAGTCGTTCGTCGCTGGCGGCAGTCAATGACAGCGGCTTATGTTCAAGACGATTTCCGGTTTTCACGTCGTCTGACGATCAACGCCGGTTTGCGTTATGAGCGCACCAGCTTGCCGCATGAAAAAAATGGCTTGGAAGCAAACGTCCGCAATCCGCTGACTGACAAAACTTCGACTGTTGGCGATCTGTACAAAAATCCTTCCAACCTGAATTTTGCTCCGCGCGTGGGATTGGCCTGGGATCCGTTCGGCGACGGTAAAACCAGTGTGCGCGGCAGTTTCGGAATTTTCTTCGATCCATTGTGGACAGACTTTTACGCCAACGCTGCCAATCGCACGCCGCCGTTTTACACGCTGGGCAGCGTCCGCAACCCTGTTTTCCCGAACGCTTCGGCGGTGGCATCCAGCCCGAACTTTGTGCTGGGACGGCAGGATACGTTGGTGTACGAACCGCAGAATCCATATTCGATGCATACCAACTTCAGCATCCAGCGCGAAGTGATGAAAGGGGCAACTCTGACTGTCGCTTACATTCGCCAGCGCGGAGTTCACGACGTTCGTTTGATTGACCAAAACCAGGCGATTCCGACGATTCAGGCGGATGGCCGCAAGTTCTTCCCAACGACTTCGACGGTCAGAAATCCGAACTTCAGCGGCATGCGCCACAAAACGACAGACGGGCAATCCTCATACAACGGATTGCAAACGACGTTTGAATATCGCCGCAACAAATACCTGTCTTTCCACACCAGCTACACCTGGTCGAAAGCGATTGACGACGGTTCGATTGTCACCACGCAGGGCGGCGACAACGATCTGCCGCAAGACCCGGATAGTCGTAGCGCCGAACGTGGGCTTTCCAATTACGACCTGAGGCATTACTTCGTCAGTTACGTGACGACGGAATTACCGCATTTCGGCGGGCCGGAATGGTTGACGGCCGGATGGCAATTCAATGCCATTTCTTCGTTTGCGACGGGAAATCCGTTTTCAGTGGTGGTTGGTTTCGATCAAGCGCGGGCGCGTTTTCAAGCCGGAACCTCGCCTCAACGTCCAGACCTTGTTTCAGGCAAGAGTAACAATCCTATTTTGGGAGGGCCGAATAAGTACTTCGACACGACGGCCTTTGTGCTTCCATCGGCAGGGTATTACGGCACGTTGGGACGCAACACGCTGATTGGACCGGGCCTGGCGACGATTGATCTGGCCGCGAACAAGACGTTCAAGTTGCGCGAACGGCTGAACCTGCAATTCCGCACAGAGGTTTTCAACTCGTTGAATCACCCGAACTTTTCAATCCCCAGCCAGCGCACGGTATTTTCCAGCACTGGCGCAGTGGGCAGCGCTGGGTTGATTACTACGACAAAAACCTCGTCGCGTCAGCTTCAGTTCGGGTTGAAACTGACGTTCTAGGTCGCGTGAATTCAGTGGCAGATAACATGCAGGCGGCTGAACCTGCACTATGCTTCAAAGCCTATTGGTAAATGAAAACTGTTGATTATTCCTATTAGCGGGCAGGAAATAATGTCTCTCACCTGGCCGTGGGAAATGCGATGCAGGCGCTTTTGTAATTGCTGTTGGCTTATTCAAAAAGATTGCGACAGTACAAATTTTGATTCAGCCTCGAAAGAACAAAATCCTGCCGCAGTTTTCGCAAGTGATTAGGTTTTCGCCGCGGCGGATGTCGTTGAAAACTTGAGGGCGGATTGTCATTCGACAAGCAAGGCATTTGTAATCGAGGGCTTCGGAAAGCGCCAATCCGGATTTGATTTTCGACATTCGGTCGTAAGTCGAGCGAGTTTCAGGGCTTAACGTCTCAACCATTGGAGTTCGTTCGACCTGCAGCTTTTCAAATTTTTTCGCATCGGCTTTGGCCAGAGCCGCGTATTCGGTAAGCTGTCTTTGCAGTTCAATGCGCTTGGTTTCGATTTCCGGGCTGCGTTCTTTGACTTGTGCATCAAGTTTTTCGACTTGTTCCATCAATTTCAAAAGCTCGGTTTCCAGAGTGCTGATGGTTTTCTTAGCAGTGTCAATTTCGCGGACTGATGTGGAATACTCGCGTTCGTTGGTGGCTTTCATCTGGTCGGTTTTGAATTTTTCCAGTTTCTGTTGCTCGGAATCAATCTCTTCTTCCAGCTTGCTTTTCTGTGTTAGCGCCGCGTCCAATTGTTGTTTAATATCAAGGAACTCTTTGTTTTCAGCCGCGAACTGACTTTCAAGCTCCTCGCGTTTGGCAGGGAGCGATTCTATCTCCGCTTTGATTCGTTTGATTTCGACATCCACATCCTGGAGCGAAATGAGTTGACTCAGTTCCGGGTTCAAATGGTCCTCCTTGAAAATGGGGCGCGGGGCTTTCCCGCAAAAGTTCGCGGGTTTTCCGACCGCCAACACCAGCTAAACAATTTCTTGAAAAACTGCTTTGCAAATTTTTTGTGATGAATGGTATGAAATGCGGGCGCATCATCACATAAGCCCGCGCTTCGGCGCAAGATAGCGAACATTATGAACATCAATTATCCCAATTCGGCGGCTCTGTTTGAGCACGCACAACAAGTTATTCCCGGCGGTGTCAACAGCCCTGTCCGCGCTTTCCGTGGCGTAGGCGGTACTCCACTGTTCATCAAATCCGCCAAAGGCCCAATGATTACTGACGCCGACGGCCATAGCTATATTGATTATGTCGGTTCGTGGGGGCCTATGATTCTGGGTCACGCTCACGACGAAGTAATTGCAGCCATTCAACAAGCAGCGACCCGCGGAACCAGTTACGGCGCTCCGACAGAGCTGGAAATTGAATTGGCTGAAGAGGTGATCCAAGCATTTCCTTCGATTGAAAAGCTGCGGCTGACTTCCAGCGGAACTGAAGCGACAATGTCCGCGCTTCGGGTCGCGCGTGGCTTCACCGGTCGCCCGAAGATCGTCAAATTTGAAGGCTGTTATCACGGTCACGGCGACAGTTTGCTGGTGCGTGCTGGTTCTGGTGTCGCGACACTCGGCTTGCCTGATTCGCCAGGCGTGCTGGCTGAAGTCGCCCAAAATACAATCACAGTTCCATTCAACGATTCGGCGGCGCTTGAGCAAGTGTTCGATCAGCTTGGCGATCAAATTGCCGCAGTTATCATAGAGCCAGTTGTCGGCAACATGGGTTGCGTGCCTCCTGCTGAAAATTACTTGCAATCGGTTCGCAACATCACCGAAAAGCACGGCGCGATTTTGATCTTTGACGAAGTTATGACCGGTTTCCGCGTCAGTTACGGAGGGGCGCAACAGCTTTACGGCATCAAACCGGATATGACGTGTCTGGGCAAAATCATAGGTGGCGGTTTGCCTGTTGGAGCCTTCGGCGGAAGGCGGGAAATCATGGATGTCGTTGCTCCGGTCGGGCCGGTTTATCAGGCAGGGACACTGTCCGGTAATCCGCTGGCTGTAACCGCCGGGTTGACGACTCTGCGATTGTTGAAATCGCTGAATCCATATCCTCAACTTGAAAAAACAACGGCGAAATTGGTTGATGGCATGGCTGTGGCTGCGCGCGAAGCCGGTTTCCAGACAACCAGCAATCGTGTAGGTTCCATGTTTACCTGCTTTTTTACATCGGGACCAGTCTTTGACTGGACAACAGCGGGAAGTAGCAATCGGGAAACTTTCTCAAGGTTTTTTCATGCTATGCTGAGACAAGGCGTGTACCTGGCCCCCTCACAATTCGAAGCAGGATTTGTTTCAATAGCCCACACAGACGAGATTATTGATCGCACAATTGATGCAACGCGCAATGCCATGGTTCGGATTTGAAGCTTGTCAATAACATTACTTATCTGATCGGAGTAGGTAAAATGTTACTCGCAGTACAAAAAATAAGAACTTTATACTTAGTAATCATTGTTGCCAGCATGTCTCCACTTTCCGTTTCTGTAATTGCAAAGGGCGGCATTGGGCAAGGAAACAAATCTATTGAGCGTGAACGTGACCGCGCCTATGCCCGTCAGCAATTTACCAAAAACTTTCGAGACCTTCAGGTTACAAGTCAAAACCTTCTAAAGGAGCATGACGAGAAGCGCCTTACCCAAAAACGCTTAACCAAAGATATTCGCATAATCAACAAATCTGCCAAAGCATTACGCTCTATGATGGCACTAGGAGATTTGGCGGAGCCGTTAAAGATAGATAAAGAAATCAATACACCACAGGAATTCGACAAATCCATCCGGCGAATTGCCAAACTCATCTACGATTTTGCCCACAATCCAATCCATCAGAACAGCAAAGTCTTCAATACCGACCAGGCTCAACAGGCTCAAACGGACTTGTTGGCCATAATTGATCTCTCAAAAGCGATTGAAAACAAAGCAAAGAGTTACACTGGTAAAGCAGGGGATGTGCAATAGTTCACCGATTCTTTTGTGGCTTCAATGTGCCCCGTCAATCAGTTTTGACCGTATCTTTGATCACATATTCCCGTTATTGCTATGTAACTTCACTTATATCAAAACGGCGAAGCTATGATTCGGCGATCTGTAACTGTTGACAAATATCCGGTTTCGCGTTTTTCCTACAAGCTCGCCCTCCTTGGCCTACCGCGCCGCTAGTATCATTCATCGCATGTCATTAAATGTACTTCTTGAATGGTGAATATTAGAAAAATAAGTTGACGAGTAACATCAACCTGCATACACTCCGTTGCGTCGGAATGCACTTCTGCCGACAAGCATTCAAAAGCATTACCAATAATTTTAGTAAGCGTTGCAGAGACGGTTTTTTGTTATTGTGTCGTCCTCACTCTTAAGTTCGTTTGGTTATTAGTAGTCGAACTGTGAAACCGTTGCTTAACTATTACGCTGAGTAAACAAGTATCCGTATTATACAAGGTCATTGAAAAGACGGATTCCGACTGTTACCTGGTTTCATAATTGAAGGCTAGGGTTTTATGGCAGTTTATGTCAATTTGCGTGCAAGGTTGCAACCACTCACAGCAACCAAGCAAACACTTTCCTCACCCCTAATCACACCCTTTAAGCTACCAGCGTACCGACCGCTCAACTATGCTCACTTTAACCCCCGGCAATGTTAGCTTGTCCCGGCGCATTGCTTTTTACCCCGTTAGAGCAGCCTTGCACGCATTACAATCAATGTGACCAAGCCAGGTTACTACTCTGCATTCATTTTTTTATATCACAGGATCTGTCAAACGATTTTTCTCAACCATCACGCCAGCAGGGTAGTGTGGGGTGGCGCGATGGCAATTACGGATGAGGTTGGTCAGCAGGGGGACAAGCCTCATCCGCTTTTTTTACACCATCGTTTAAAAGTACTTTCAGGTTTGCATCATTGCTTTTGGGGTAGATCCGATTTGGCAACGATGAATGGAAGAGCATCTACTTCGCGGCGATAAAACAAACGTGGGCGCTGAGCTTCGGGTTTTACTTTTCCTTTCAGTTGAGAAGCATTCTTTCTGACAAGTATTCGGGCGCGTTCAGCTTGGTATTGTTTTTCCTGCATGCGTGGAACTTTTGCCGTAGCGTGATCGAACCATTCACGCAGCAGAACTTTGCCATCGCGGGGGTGATTGTCGGCAGCCATTTGCCGCAATCCGTCTTCGATCAGCGCGTAAGTCAGATAGCCATGGCCCAGCTCTTTGTTTTCCAGCGCCGATTGATAACTTTGCGAAGCCGTCAGCACGCTAATTCCTTTTTCGTAAGCCAGTTGAGCCATTCCTTTTGAATTCATAGGCCCTCGCCGAGTTTCTTCGGATTCCAGGACTTGACCGGAATTGCAGGCGTCAATCACCAACAACAATTGTCCGGCGTCTACACCCTCAAACAGTTCAATTAACTCTTTATCTGAAATGCTGTTAGCTAACACGCGGTTTATTGCGGCTGGAGTCAGGTTTTCGCGTTTTCCGGCGTAGCCAAGATCATGAGGTATCAAGTAGAAACGCTGTTCGACAGCCAGACCGTGCCCAGCAAAGTAAACAATGACTGCGTCTTCGGGTTGAGCGGCTTTCAGTTTTTCAATCGCAGCAACAATGTTGGTCTTGGTCGCTTGTTGGTCGAACAGCGAAATCAGTTCGATTTTAGAAAAGCGGTCGAGCCTGGTTTGTCGCTGTCGTAATTCCTGGCCGAAATCAGTAGCGTCGGGCACGGCAAAGTTCAGGTTAAAACTGGGGTTGGAATAACGGTTAATGCCTATGGTCAACACGTAAGCAGTGCCACGCCGGCGCAAGCTTTCGGCTCCAATGACTTCGCGATTGGCATCCAGACTTTTGATGTTGTTGCGGTTGAAGGCATAAGCCGTTAGCCGATTTTCTCCGGTAACGATTGGAATATTGGTTTCAATGACTGCGCTGTTGCGACCTTTCAACGCATCGCCTCGCCAGATTTTGTAAAGCGCGCCATTGCGAAACAGTCGCACGTCTTGAGCGCCGCCTCCGGTTTCAGAAACTTCGATTTTGACGTTGATCGTTTGCTGATTGCTGGTGACAGGTTTTGACGCTACGGCCGAGACTTCGTCGCCAATCAACATTCGCACTTGCGGCTGGCGGCGATCAATCTGCGCGATTTGCTCTTTTGGTTGAGGCCGTTTGCCAGCCAAAACATCAGCCAACAAAGCAGGGTAGAAGTATTCATTGAAGAAGATTTCCACCGGCGCAGTGCTGAAAGTGTTTTGGCCGAAGCGCCACAAAATCTGAGGCCAGGCGGCTGGCGAACCATCGAACAAACCTTCGGGAGTAACCACCAACCAATCGTTGCTTTCGCGCAAGGTCAAAGCAGTCGCGGTTAATTGACCAGTTGCAGTCGCCCAGATTCTCAGGCTGCCGTCGTCGTGAGCGGAACTCAGCCACTTTCCGTCGTCACTGAAGTTCAAGCCATTGACGTTGCCGGTTGCCCCAATCAGAGTCGTTCGTGTTGATCCGTTGTCAGTTTCTAGCAATTTGATGACGCCTTCAGAATTTCCAGCGGCGACCAGTTTGTTGTCTGGCGAGAAAGCCAGGCTATAAACAGCCGAGTTCAAATCGTTAAAAGTACGACTCGTTTGCCAACTGCCGGTTTCCCACAACTTGACAGAATTGTCGGCTCCGCCGGAAGCCAGGAATTTGCCGTCGTTACTGAAAGCCAATGCGAAAACTGCCTTGCCCGAATTTGACAAGGTGCGAAGCTCGCCCCAGTTAGAGATGTCCCAAACTTTGATGACTCCATCAGACGAGCCAGAAGCCAGCAGTTTGTTGTCCGCGCTTAAACTGATCGAATTGATTTCTTTTGTTTGTTTGAGCGTCGTAATGGCGTTACCAGTCGAGTCCCAGGCTTTGATTGTTTGATCGGAGCTACAGGTGATCAGTTTGCCGTCGGAGGTGAAAAGCATCGAATTGATGCCGCCATCATGAGCCTGCCAACGGCGAATTTCGCGCGCGCCAACGACTTCGATCAGGCGAACGATTCCGCCCTGGCTGCCAGCGGCCAGCAACTGGCTGTCTGCGCTGAAAGCGACTGAAGTGATGCTGCCTTCATTGCCAGGAAGATTTGATATGACTCGACCGGCGAACACATCCCACAAAGTAACACTGGTGTCCTGATTGCCTGTGGCCATCCATCGGCCATCGTTGCTGAAAGCTATGGCGCGAACCGGATTGGCCCGGCTGGTCAGCATTACCGGCGTGTTGAAATCGTTGAAGCTGCGAACTTCCAGGTCGCGCGTACCTGCCGAAATCGCCAGCCGTTGACCGTCGGAAGAGAAGGTCGCCGTTTCGTATTTTTCCAGCCTGTCAGGTTCGGCTGACAATTGCGTTGTTGCGCGCGAAATCAGGTCGAAGCGTTTGCTGATTCGCTCTGATGAGGCGGCTAAAACCTGATTGCCGTTTATGCCGACTGCGACGACTCGGCCAGAGTCAAAGCGAAAACTGAAAGCGGCTTCGGTTCCAAACTGAGCCAAACGCCAAAGTCTGACTGTTGAATCGGTTCCGCCAGCGGCCAGCCATTCGCCGTTTGGGCCGACGGTCAAACAAGTTATCGCTTCCGGTTGAGCGGAGGTTTGCACGGCTTGGCCGGTTGATAAGTTCCAGCGTTTGATTGATTTGTCTGCGCTGCCCGAAACCAGAGTTTGATTGTCGGCAAAGCTCAGCGCAGTCACCCAACTCATGTGACCGGTCAGAGTTTTGACTTCGGTTTTAGTCGCCACGTCCCAGACTTTGATCGCGTTATCAATTCCGCCCGAAGCCAGCAGTTTGCTGTCTCGGCTGAAAACGACTGTATTGACGCGGCCCTTGTGAGCGTCGAAGCTGGCCAATTCCCGGCCGGAAGCGGCGTCCCACAATTTAACCCTACCATCAATTCCGCCCGAAGCCAGCAGTTGACCGTTGGCGCTGAACACGACGGAGCGGACTGCGCCATTGTGACCTTTCAAAACTCGAAGCTCGTTGCCGGTTGTCACATCCCAAATTCTGATGGTCGAATCGGAACTGGCCGAAGCCAGGTAGCGATTGTCTGGACTGAATGCTAGTCCGTCGCTGCGTTGGCTGTGGCCTTGCTGGAAGATGAGTTCGGGTTTGTCGGTTGATTGTTGGGCATAAAAACTTTCTGGTCTCAGGCAAAAAGCCGAAGCAAGCAGCAGACAGGCGACAATTGTTCTAACAAGAATTCGCATATTCGTCATTGGATTGTTTCAGGTTGCAAACAGCCGGTATTTCGCGTCAGTCCAGTTTGCAGCTTGTTCAGAAAGCTTTTCGGCGATGGTTACGGCTTTCCTTCAATTGTCGGGTTGCCGAAACGCAAACTGGACAGTTCGCGCAACTCAACCCGCTGACCGTTTACGCTCAATTGCAAAGTGCGTTCACCGCTTCCAGCCAGCCAACTCGGCAAAGCAAGATTGATTTGATCCAGTCCGGTCATTTCGTTTTGCGCTCCGGCATAAAGCACGGGCAAGGTTACGTCGCCAAGTTGCGCAGTAATTTCCCCAAGATGATGCCTGAAGCCAGTGCCGAACAGAACCAGAACCAGTTGGTCGTTTTCACCGAATTCAATTGGCGTGGGTATTAATCCGTAACTTGTTGCGCCATCAGGTTGCACTCTTAACAACGTTGCGGCTGGTGCCTGGCCAAACTGACTGGCAAAAATCGCCGGAGCCGTTTCTACGATTTCAACCGAGGCGACCGAAAAACGATTGTCGCTGTTTCTTATCGCCACCGTTGCAAAACCGAGCGCAGTGTCAGGTGGAACCAGAAAAACTACTTGCCCGGTTGATGCTGAAAACAGAGGAGCGAAGTGTTCAATTCCGCGGCTGTCAGTGATGACGATTTGAGTGTTGGCCAGACGATCCGGCAACGGCAGAGTTTCGGCAATGATTGAATTGGTCGCCAGCTTTTCCCCAAAAGCCACGGCTATGGATTCGATGGCCAGTTTATGCTGCGCGAAGTCAGCGGCTGAAACCACTGTCAGAGGAGCGAAATCGTCGCGGGCGAAATTCAGGGGCAAGCTTTCGGCATTGGCGTCAACCAGTTCGCGGCTGACCGGCGAATCGCCAAAGTTGAATGTTGAAAGCCCGATGGCTTTTGGTTCGGAAACCGTTGGCGAAAAGCGTATCGTGGCAATTCGGTATTTGCCAGCCGGAAGTTTTTGCCCGATCGGCAATGACAGAACAAAACCAAGCCTGCCTGATTTGGCCTCGCTGCGGTTCACCATCAACGTTGCCGAGCCAAGTTCATCAGAAAGCCTGGCCGATTGCAGCCTCCAACTGCCGGGATCGAAGTTCAGGCTGAAGCCAATGGCATTTTCTTCGCCGCGCGCGTCAAGTTCGATTTCGATGATGCGGTTTGCAGAGCGCAGGTTTTCATCTCGCAACCTCAAAGTGCGAGCTTCGGCGTAGTTGATGCGTTTGAAAAGATCGTCTGTGAACCTGGCCATTGCGTCGGCTACAGTCTGGCTGCCGACACCATCGTTTGCCAGCATCAACGAAGCAGGTGCGCTTACGCTGGGGCCTCCGGCTTGAACCAGCGGGTCGAGCGCGGCGGCGTAACGACCGGCCTGAACCCAATCAGCGACAGTCAACAGTCCGTTGCCGAAGGTGTTGCGCGGAGCGCTGTCTGCGCGTTGAAGCTCCGCCGCACTCAACCCGGCCACTGTGCCGCTGATGATGTTTCCGGCTCTGACCCAATCAGCCATCGTCAACTGGCAATCTCCATTCGGGTTTGGAGAAACGTCGCCCTCGTAACTGTTTACGGTCAGAGCGACTGCCGTGGAAATAACCGGGTTGCAGCCGGTTCCGGTCACCACTACATCGTAATTTCCAGCGTCGGCGATTTGCGCAGCCGGGATTGAAAGTGTGGAGGCGGTTTTGCCGGGGATGTTTACGCCGTTCTTGCGCCACTGATAAGTCAGGTTTGTGCCGGTGGCCGTAACTGAAAAGTTTGCAGCAGTTCCCAGGCAAACCGACTGCGCAACGGGTTGAGCGGAAATGCTGGTTGAACCGGGCGAAACGCTCAGCACGATTTGATCGCTGGCAATGCCGCAACCGAACGGACTGGCTGCATTCAATTGCAAAGTAACATTGCCGCTGCCTGTGACGTTCACCATCGAAGTCAAACTGCCAATGTTGACGACTGTCGCGGCTGCGTCTCCGGTTGTGTTTTCAACGGTCCAGACTATGGAAGCTCCGGCAGAAGCGCTTCCGTTCAGAGTAAAGACAGTCGTTCCATTGGCGGCTTTGCATTGAGATTGATCCGTGCCGGCGTTGGCAGTCGCAGCCGGGTTGACGGTGACTTGAATCATCGTTTCAACAGGAGTCACGCAAGCCGGAGTCGAAACCTGCACTTTATAATTACCTGAATTGGCCAGTGTAGCGCTGGCAATGATCGGAGTTCTGCCCGAAATCATGGTGTTGTTGGGCAAAGTCCAGTTGTAACTGGTGGCTCCCGGAACAGCCGGAGTCTCCAAATTGATTGGCTGACCTTCGCACACCTGCAAGTTGGTTTCGCCGTTGGCCGTGGCTGTAATCGAAGCCGGGCAAGTGTTAATGGCGTATGCGTTGAAATTCCAACCGAGCGAAGAACCGTTTAATGGTGGAGCCAAGACCGTCCCGGCTGGGTCTTCGGGCAAACTCGCCGGTTGATAGTTGAAATCGAAGCGCGGGTCATTCGGAGTTATTTGGTAACTGCCTTCCAATCCTAAAAATCGTGTCGCCGGATTGGCGTTATCCACCAGATAACTGCCTGCACTGTTGTTTGTCGAAATGTCTGTCGGCAAAGAGCAGCCGGGAGCTTTTTCGTTCGTCAGGTGCAAACCGATGGGAATCGTTTCAGCAGAGTAAGCCGGTTGCATGTTGACTCCGCCGCCTATCTTCAAGCCGACTGAACTGCGACCGCAGAAACTGGCGTCAACCGTTTGCGAAGGCTCAGCTTTAGCTGCGGTAAATGAAATCGTGCCGCTGCCGCCAAGCGTGACTGTCCTGGATACCGGCAGAAAATCAATTGCTTCACCGGTGGGAATGTTCCCGCTCGGAGTGACTGTGTAAGTGATCGTTGCTCCGGGCTGCTGCTGAAGAATTTCAGATTGTGGATTGCGGATTTCGGATTGCGGATTGTTCGCCGCAATCACGTTTGGCGTTACGTTTTTGGGCGGCTGATTATTTTGCTCGCCAAGCCTGCCGCCTAAAGGCGGAACTACGAACTCGTCGCCAAGCCTGCCGCCTAAAGGCGGAATTACGAACTCGCCGCCTAAAGGCGAGACTACGGACTTGCTGCCTTTAGGCGGAACTTCATGCTCTTTGGCGAAGAAAACTCCAGCGAAGTTATTGACCGGAATTGTCACCGTGGGAGTTTTGAAAGCCACGGTTCGCATCAGTGTGGCGCTGCTGGCTGCGGCGGATTTGTTAAAGGTCATGCCGAAGATCGCCGGGCCTGCGTACATTGTCAGCTTGCCGGTTTGACCCGCAGAAACAATCTGATCGAAACGCGGCGAAGTCAGTGGATAACGCGAATTCAATTCGTTGACTATCTGTGAAGAAGTCTGGCTGTCCGTGTAAGCGTAAGTGTTCAACGAACTATCAATCACAGCGCCGAGCAGGGAATTGAGACTGCTTGCCCGATTGCTGCCCACCAAACTGCCGCCAACGGCGTTGACCACCAGCAAGGTCGCACTGGATTGAGTCGAAGTCATGACGTTGTCAGCCGTAACCTGGCTGGGGAAGCGGTCATACATTGCGCCGTCAAAGCTCAAAGTCGTTGAGACCGTCGAAGAAGTGCAACTGGTTGACGCAGAAATCCCCCTGATTGGGATCGCGCTGACCGAACCTGAATAACCGCCGACGCCGTTCACCGTTTCGCTGCCGCGCAAAAAGTTGAAAACCGTTGGGCAGTTCGTTGCGCTGATCGCAACCGCCAGAACGTATCCGGTTTTTGACGGCGCAATGTCCGAAGCCAGCATCGTCAATGTCTGATTGGGATTGATGGTTTTGATCGTATTGATCGCGATTCCGGTCAAACCTTCGACAAAAAACAAACGGACTCTGGCAGCCTGTTGAGCATTGGTGTTTGTCAGTGAAAGCGTGGTGTTTGCCGTGCAAATCGGCACAGTGGTTCCGGCAGAACAAGTTGAACTGAACAGCGGAAACGCAAGCACAGAACCGACTATATCTGGCGCGGTTTGGTTGATCGGAAGCGCCACGACGTTTGAAGTCAGGTTCGTTGTCGGATTGAGCACGGAAAAGTTCAGCGCGGTCTGCGAAGCGATCAAGGCTCCGGGGACGGTGGCGTCCAGTCGCACGCTGCTGCTTACTTTTGTCGCCAGACTTTTGCCGTTTACTCGAACGACTGCGTTACCGGCGAAGTTAGTTCCGATGACGCCGATTGTTTGATCCAAAATCGAATTGTTCGTTGTGATAGGCACGGTTGCCGAAGCAGGCGTCAGGCTGGTGATGGTCGGCCCCTGAATTTGATTGATGGTGAAAGTGGCGACATTCGACAATGTCTGGATTTCTCCGTTGGCGGTGATTGTGCGATGCAACACTCTGACGGTGGCAGTTCCTGCCTGTGACAAATCAAAGCTTTGAGGAGTGAAAACCAGTCTGGAGCTTGTTGATTGACCGGCGATGATTGAGCGGCTTTGGCCGTTCCATAAAACTTCCGTCGTGCCGTTGGAGTTAATCAGGTTCGACCCAAACACTGCGATTGAATTAAGCACTGTGCCGACAGTCGCGGACGGAGGTTCCAGCGAGGTGATGACCGGCGATTTCGCGTCGGTGATGACGAAAGGAACTATGTTCGACGAACCTCCGGCGTTGATTACCTGGATCGAAACTGTGCCCGGTTGAGTTAAATCCGCTGAAGTCGGTGTGAAAACAATTTTGGTTGCGGTTGATTGATCCCTGTTGAACGCGCGGCTCTGCCCATTCCATAAAAGCTGAGTTGTGCCATTAATCAGGTTAGATCCGCTGATGGTAATTGGAGCAGGCAAAGACGCTGCCGGCACCGACGACGGACTCAGTCCCGTGATGTTCGGTCTGCTGGCAGAAGCCGCGACGATTTGAAATGTCTGCGGAGCGGTTGTTGTGGGCGATCCGCCAACAACCGGAGTTTGGACTACGATGGTGGCGAAACCAGGGTTTTGCATCAATTGCGAAGGAATGACGCCTCTTAACTGGGTGTTGTTGACGAATGTAGTTGCCAATGTTTGGCCGTTGAACAACACAACCGAGTTCGACGCAAAACCGCTGCCGTTGATCGTTACTGTCAGCGTTGGCCCGTCTTCGGTAATTTGATTTGGAGAAACGCTGGCGGTGGAAGTTGGCGCGATTTGAGTCGGCAGGTCTTCAATGATGTATTCGCCGTTCGGGCCGGAACATTCACCTGCAAGCCGGAATCGGCAAGCGTGTAAACGCGACCCGTCAGATTGGCCAACGGCGAACTTCCACCTGGAGTGACAGCGCCCGGAGCCTGAACAACTGCGCGAGTGCTGGGGACTCCGTTGACGAAAACAGTCATGAGCGCAATTCCCGGCAGCAGGTTGTTATTCGTTCCCGGCAAAGTCGTTGCTGGAACCGTCAGCGAAGCGTAGCTGTTATTCGCCCAGCCTCTGAAATTGCATTGAGTCGAGTTTGGATCAGGCGTCAAAAAGTAAGTCTGTTCATTGTCCAGTCGCATCAACTGCACAACAGGGTAATTTGCATTCGATCCGGTGGAGTTTCCGCCAGAGGCTTCGCCGCCACCCTGAAAGCGAACGCCTGTTGCGCAGACAGGGTTGCCGCTGCCGTTCCAGTTCGTCGTGACAAACGCCGGAGCGACTGTCGGCACGGCGTCAAGGCCGATGTCGTAAAGTTCGACCTTGTCAACCAGTACTTCAACTGGACTGCCGTTTGCTGCCGTCACCTGGGCGCGTCCGCCAACAACCAAGACTCTGCCGTTGGGCAACAACGTGGCGGTGTGAGCGTCACGCGGGAAAGTGATTTTCGTTGTGTCGCTGAAAGGAACAGAAGCTCCTTTGGCAGGGTCGTAAAGTTCCGTCGTGTCTACGTTATTGATGGAATTGCTGCCTGCGCCGCTGGCTTGAATCGTGTAACCGCCGACGATCAGTACTTTGCCGTTTGGCAACAGTGTCGCTGTGTGGCCGTCGCGTCCGGCTGGCGCGGTGGCAGAACTCCATTGCTGATTGGAAGGATCGAAAAGATTAGCGCTGCCCGAAAAGCTGGAAGGCGAGCCGGTGGTTGATTGCAAACCTGAAACGATCAGCACTTTGCCGTTTGGTAACAATGTCGCCGTGTGGCGGAAATGGCCGACGTGCATCTGGCTGGTTTGCTGCGTCCATTTGTTTGTCGCCGGATCGTAAAGCTCTGAAGTTTTCAGCGCGGCGGTCGTGTCTCCGCCGACAGCCAGAACTCGGCCATCGAAAAGTAACGTCGCCGAATGAAACCTGCGCGCGGTGGTCAGAGTTCCAGCCGTAGTCCAGGTGTTGGTTGCCGGGTCGTAAATGTCGCAGCCGCGAATGACGTTTGTTCCTGTCGTGTTCCAACCGCCGACAGCCAGCACTTTGCCGTCGGCCAGCAATGTCGCGGTGTGGTCGGATCGTTTGTTCGGCATGATGTTGGCGGTCAACGACCAGGAGCTTGTCGCCGGGTCGTAAACTTCAGCGGTATCCAGCGTGCCGCTGCTGCTGGAACCACCAGTTACCAGAACCTTGCCGTTTCGCAAAATCGTGGCGGTGTGATCTCCGCGGGCAATGTTCAGGTCGGCTGTCGGAGTCCAGGTGTCAGTTGCCGGATCGTAAATTTCTGAGGACTTCAATGCGCCGGTTGAATCGCGTCCTCCGGCTATCAGCACTTTGCCGTTGGTCAACAAAGTCGCTGTGTGGTCGTAACGCAAAGTGTTTGGCGAACCGGCTTGAGCCAGCCATTTGCCGACCGCCGGGTCGTGAATCTCCACGCTGCTCAACGCCGATGACAGCGGTAAGGCGGGCGCGCCGCCAACCATCAGCACGCGGGCGTTGGCCAAAATCGTCGCCGTGTGAAAACCGCGCGCTTCGCCAAATGAACCTGCCGAAGTCCATTGTTGCGAACTCGGCGAGTAGATTTCGGCTCTGGCTGTCGCTGCGCCTTGCACGCCGGAAAAGCCTCCGGCGACGAACAGAGAACCGTTGGGCAACAATGAAGCGGAATGAAAAGCTCTGGCTCCCGCCATTTTTCCTATCCCCGCCGCCCAGGTGTGACTTGGCACGTCGAATGTTTCGGCGGTTGTCAGGGCCGAACCGCCAGTGCCGATGCCGCCTGCAACCAGCACTTTGCCGTTCGTCAACAAGGTTGCGCTGTGACCAAAGCGCGCGGTCGTCATGCTTCTGGTCACTCGCCATTTGTCTGTCAACGGATCATAAATTTCTACGGTTGTGATTGGCTCGTTAAGCGCGGAATAGCCACCTGCAACCATCAACTCGCCGTTGGAAAGCAGCGTCAAACTGTGAGCGACGTGCGGGCGAATTAGTTTATTGGCTGTTTCTGCCCACTTTCCTGTTATTGGATTGAAGTATTCAGCAGTGTCCAGCGGAGCGCCACCGTCGGTTTCTCCGCCGACGGCCAATGCAAATCCGTTGCGCGAAAGAACGCCTCCACTGGAAGCGTAAGCCAACAAGGTCGCCGCCGCACGATTTCTGGATTTTGTCATCGAACCGGTTTGAGTCCAGGTTCCGTTGACCGGATCGTAAATTTCAGCCGAGCTTAAAAAGCTGCCGCCGCTTTTGCCTCCGGCCATCAACACTTTGCCGCTTTGAAGCAAAACGGCGAAATGACCTTTGCGGGCGAATTTCATTCCGGTGGTTTCTGTCCAGTCGCCGGTTTTAGGATCGTAAAGAAAAGCTGTGTTGGTTGCTCCAGCGTCGGAGCCATCGCTGCTGCCTCCGGCGACCAACACCTTGCCGTTCGGCAATAACGTCGTCGTGTGTTGAACCCGCGTGGCCGGCAATGACTTTCCAGCAACCAGCGGAGCCGCCGTCGTTGCAACGGTTTTGATTTTTAACTCGCTGGCGCTTTGCAAACGCGCGGCAATCAAGACGCCGCAAAACAAAACAAGAAGAGGCAGGGAAATTCTCAGGATTCGTTGTGAAGAGGCGATAAGGCTTAACGACATAATGACTCCAGAAAATGCATGTAGTACCGCCTTCAGGCGGAACGCTGACGTTCCACTTTTTCAGAAGGAAAAACTCGTTAGCCGGGTTCTTCCGCTTAAAAAGAAACACGCCACTGTTCCGCCTGAAGGCGGCACTACGTACTTAAAACTCAATTTTCAAACTTAGCTGCAATCGAAAGGCCGGTGTGAGTGTGTTGACGGCTTTGCCGAAACCGGGCGCTTCCAGCCATCGGACGGGGATCCCGAAATTGGCTCGGTTGAACAGGTTGAAAAAGTCCGCGCGAAAAACCAACCGGCGGCTGTTTGAAAACTGAATGGCTTTGCTGACGGCCATATCGAAAGCCAGCAAATTTCCGGCGCGAAAAGCGTTGCGATTAATACGTCCGTCGCTGCCAGTCGGCCCAAGAAAACTGAGCAGGTTTGTTGTTTGAACCGTGATCGGCCGGCGACCGTCGCCTGTCATCGTCAGGCCTTCGGTCGTGTTGATTCGGTCGGTCAGATTGCCGTCCAGATTCACGTCGTAAACCGTGTTTACTGTGAACGGCTGACCGGTTTGCGCGCGACCGACGGCGGCGATTTGCAAACCGCTCAACATCC